>WRGF01000136.1 GCA_009787345.1 Turicibacter sp. | reverse complement strand
GGCTGGCCGATGCCAATCCCGCTGACAACATCGAGCCCCCCAAGCGCAAGAAGGGCCGGGCATACCGGACCAAGTTCCTAAGCGATGCGGACATCGGTCAGCTGGTGGATGCCCTTGGCAAACTGGAGACGGATTACAATTCCGAGCGCTTTCGGGTGCTGATCCTATTGGGGCTGAACACCGGGCTGCGGGTCGCCGAGGCCCTGGCGCTCACATGGGACGACGTGGACTTCAAAAAGAAGAAGCTTGCCGTGACAAAGAAACTGGTGGCGGACGGCACCATCGAGGACTTCACCAAAAGCAAAGAGGACAGGTTTGTCCCGCTGGGGGCATTCATACAGGGCGCACTGAAAACCTGGAAGGCAGAACAGGCAGAGCAGGCCGTGCGTTTCGGGCTCCAAAAAACCTGCCCCTTCGAGAACCTGACGGACAGCGCCCTCATGCAATCCCACAACACCCGCATCCGGCTCATGCGCTTCGTGAAGTCCAACGACCTCCCCTATTTCACCTACCACGACCTGCGCCACACCTATGGCTCCCTCCTGGCCGCCAACGGCATCGAATTCACCGAGATCCAGCGCCGCCTCGGGCACAAGGACCTGGGGACCACCCTCAGCCGCTACATCCACGCACGGCAGGAACCGGACGCAAAGGCAGAGGAAATCCTCGACCAGATATTTTGTCGCATGCCCCGGTAGTTAAAGGTAGCTAAAAGTAGCATTTGGGAAGGAAAAGCAAAACCCCTCTTTTATAAAACATGGCAACACCAACGTTTAGGAGCGATAAAATGAAAAAAATTGCAATAATTTTCACTGGCGGCACGATAAGCATGACTGTGGATGAGCGGTTAAAGGCGGCCATCCCCGCTATGGATGGTACAAAAATTATGTCGATGGTGACGAATATCGATCAGATTGCAACTTTGGAAACGGTGGATTTCGGGAAATACCCCGGTCCCCATATGAACCCACAGCGCATGATGAAACTCAAGGCCCTGGTCAAAGAAAAACTTGCCCAACCAAGCATCGATGGCGTCGTCATCACCCACGGGACTGATAACCTTGAAGAAACGGCTTTCCTTTTGGACCTCACCCTTCCAGCCGGAAAACCTGTTGTCGTTGTAGGAGCCATGCGAAATGGCTCGGAGCTCGGTTATGACGGGCCAAGCAACCTGTCAGCCGCCATTTGTACGGCCATCCACCCAGAATCATATGGGCGCGGTGTGCTCGTCGTCCTTAATGACGAAGTCAATAGCGCACGGGAAGTGACTAAAACCCATACGATGGCATTGGATACTTTCAAAAGCCTCGATTTCGGCCCCATTGGCATCGTAGACCAGCAAGACGTGATCTTTTACCGCAAAGGACTGTACCCTAGCCTATTTTTAGAAACTGATGGGATCGAGCCTGATGTCCATTTGCTAAAGGCCGTTTCAGGGATGGATTCAAGGCTTATTGATTACTTGGTTACAACTGGGGCAAAGGGAATTGTCATCGAAGCGATGGGGCGCGGGAATGTACCTCCGGGGATGATGCCGGGCATAAAAAAAGCCATTAAAAATAACATCCCCATTGTCATTGTCTCCCGCTGTCCAAAGGGCCGGGTCCTTGGGACTTATGGTTACGAAGGAGGAGGGGCCGATCTTGAAAAAGCCGGTGCCATCTTGGTCAATACCCTGAATGGGCAAAAAGCAAGGATTCAATTAATGCTGGTCCTTGCGCTGGTTTCGGAAATTCAGCAAATTAAAACCTATTTTATGTAAAAACCGTTTGAAACCTCTACGTTTCATCCATAATAAAATATAAAAATAGTAAGGAGTATCCCGATGAACATTCCAAAAAACCTGAGGTACCTCAGGGAAAAAAAAGGCGTGAAGCCCAAAGATATAGCCAAAGCGACTAAACTGGATGCCCAGGCCATTTACAAATGGGAGAATAATAAGCTCCTCCCCGATGACGATCAATTAAAAAAAATATCAGCTTATTATGGCGTGGACATTGTCCTCTTGAAAAATACAGACCTGAAAGAAACGACCAAACCGATCTTGGTCAATAAGACCATTGCCGAAAAGTCCCCCACTACCCTTTCAAAAAATATCCGCGACTTAAGGAGCGGTGTCCTGAAAATCAACCGGCGTGCCCTGGCTGCCAAAGTCGGGGTTACCGAAGACGAGGTTTCCCACTGGGAACATGGGGAATTGATTCCTGATCCGGATACAATGGAAGAACTTGCTGAACTATTCGGGACAACTGTCGATGAATTGCACGCCAAGGCACCAGTGCAAAAAAACCATTTAAAGTCAGTGAAAAAACCGGAACTTCCTAAAAAAGCAATTCCTTCAAGGCCACTTCCCAAAAATCAAGTGCCAATAGCAGAAACTACGGAAAAATCTTTGGATGCTACTGCCGAAAAACTTAACCGCATCCTAAGCTTCGCCTCTACCTTGCACGACCTAACCTCTCAAGACCTTGAAAAACTTGAAACTTTTGTAAAATTCTTGCGTTTTGAGAAGGACGAATAACCTTTTGACCGAAAGCTTTTCCCAGCTTCGGTTTTTTTATGCCCTATTTCAAGCCAAAGCGGGAGGGTGGCCAATGGATCATCTGTGATACCCCCATCAGCTGGCCTTTGTGGACGAGCCCGATGTGGCGGCTATCCGTGCTGTTTGGCCGATTATCCCCCAGTACTAAGAAATATCCCTCAGGGATGACCGGGCAATCCCCAAAATCATTGATCTGGCAAATGTCACCCAGTACAAAGTCATCAGTAAACCTTCTACTATTAGGAGGGCGCCGCCACATCCTATTGTCTGCTAACCGCTCTTTTGTTTGCCCAAGGTATTCCCTGTCAACCTGCCTCCCATCAATATAAAGCTGGTCATTGACATAAGCCACATGCTGCCCCGGAAGCCCGATGACCCGTTTCACATAATTGATTTCCTCTGTCACCCGAAATACAACCACGTCAAATAATTCAGGCTCGCTGGACATGCCATTGATAATAATGGAATCCCCACAAGAGATAGCCGGATACATGGACTGGCCGTGGATCCGCACCGGAATAAACACAAAATTCCCAACAACCATCAATACTCCAAAAAACAACCCGATACCACCCAAAGCAAGAAAAAATTTCTTCAAAAAAATCCCTCCCCAGATAAGTAAGCCTTTTTACTCATTGTAGCATCCTTTATGGATAATGTCTGCCAATCCCTGTCGAAAGCGTTACCTTTTTTTGGGTGGAATCGAGTAGAGGAGGATTTTTTTTTTTTTAATCCCACCCCTCTCACACCACCGTACGTACGGTTCCGTATACGGCGGTTCAATAACTTGAGTGTATTCGCTTGTACTGCGAGGCTATGTTAATGTAGCCTCGCTTTTCTAGCTCCATATCCGTCAGCGTACGGTGAAGAATGAAGCTTTTGGAGATTCTCCAATAGCCCCTCCTTGTATTTGACCACTCGTAGGCTTTTCGCTTTTCGATTCCGAGGGCTGTCAGTTCCCGCCTTCTGGTTCTCGGGAGTTTCCACCGTTTCCAGATGATCTGCCTAATTCGCCTTTTCAGCCATCCGTTTATTTCCTCTATGAAGCTTTTCATTTCGCTGATTCCGTAATAGTTGAGCCAACCCGTCATCAGCTGTCTGATTTCCTTCAGGATTACCTCCATGCTCGAACCCCTGTTGCGCTTCGTCAGCTGTTTCAGCTTGGCTTTCAGGGTTTTCTTCGCCTTTTGGTGCGGACGCAGTTTGACACCGTTTCTCATCGGGTGGATGCAAAACCCCAGAAACTTGCGCTTCACTGGGCTCCCCACCGCACTTTTCTCACGATTTACCGTCAGTTTCATTTCCCCTTCAAGGAATTTGACCGCACCTTCCATGACCCGGGCACCCGCACGCCTGCTTTTGACGTAGGTGTTGCAGTCATCGGCATAGCGGACGAATTTATGCCCCCTGGATTCCAGTAGCCTGTCAAATTCATGAAGGTAGACATTCGATAACAGCGGGCTTAGGTTCCCTCCCTGCGGGCTTCCCTCGGATGAGGGCACAAAGAGGCCTTTTTCCATGATTCCGCTTTTGAGGTAAAGCCGGATGAGACGAAGCACTCGCCTGTCCTTTACCCTCTTTTCAAGCAGGTACATTAATTTGTCGTGGTTGATGGTGTCAAAATAGGCTTTCATGTCGATGTCCACCACGTATTTGTAGCCCTCTTCATAGTACGACCTTGCCCTTTCAATCGCCTGGTGGGCACTTCGGCCCGGGCGGAATCCGTAGCTGTTGTCGCTGAAGACAGGTTCAAATATCGGTTGGAGCACCTGGTTGATTGCCTGCTGAATCATTCGGTCGATAACCGTCGGCACCCCCAGTTTCCTTGTCCCGCCGTCTGGCTTTGGCATTTCAACCCGCCTCACTGGCTTAGGTGTATATTTGCCTTCCAAGAGTTCACTGGCCAGTGCTTTCCCGTTTTCTTTCAGGTAGGGGAGCAGCTGGTCATACGTCATGCCGTCCACACCGGCTGCCCCTTTGTTCCTGACTACCTGAAGATAAGCGTTGTTGAGGTTTTCCCTGTCAAGGATTGCCTCCATCAGATAGGATACACCACCTTGATTTCCCCCGCCACCGCGGAAAGCCCTACACGCTCCGCCATCCCCTTCGGGTTCCACCCTATCTATCCGGCGGCAGCCAGACTGCTCTGTTTTCTGTGATTGTCGCACTTTCCACACCTCCTGGGTTCTTCAAGGTTGATTATTGTTCGGCCCTTCATCACCATCAGGCGGTGACTACTATGGCCTCGGCTGACTCCCTTTGGTTCACCAACATGTCGCCATGAGGGTTGCATCGGCTCGTTATCATCCAACTTGCACGTTGCCCCCAAAGGGCCTCCCCGGGTAAGGGCGAGCACTTTCCTCCCATGTCACCGCCGGATTTACTGGTTTGCCTTCGGGCAGTATTGGACTTCGTTTTGTACAGCAAACTCGTCCGGACAAACCAGCCTTATATCCGATTCCTGTTCGTCGGTGCGGGATTTTGCGTCGGGCTTCCTTCAGCTACACCCTTGCGGGTGCCACCTTGCCTCTCGCTAACAGTTCCTACTGCCAAGCCTGTAAGGGACTTTCACCCTCAAGTTCTCGCCCATGCCGGGCACACTGCTAAAAAACCCGACATTCTAGGAATGCCGGGTTTAAGCTGGCTGTTTATTATGGATTAAAATTTTAGAACTGGGTTGCATCCGGGTTGGTTGCGCCTTTGGCTGTCCCCTTCAGCCTATCAAGGGCGGCCATATCATCTTGGGACAATTCAAAGTCGAAAACTTGGATGTTATCAAAAATGCGTGCGGGGGTCACGGATTTTGGCAATGGCAGGAAGCCCTTTTGAAGCGACCAGCGGATTGCCACCTGTGCAGGTGATTTGCCGTATTTTTTGGCAATATCCTTCACCTCATCCACTTCAAGCAAAGAACCGGTCCCAAGGGGGGAATAAGCTTCGGTCACAATCCCATGTTTTTCATTGTAGCGGACGAGCCCCTCTTGCTGGTCGCTTGGGCTTAAATAGATTTGGTTGACCTGTGGCTTGATTTTAGCCGTTTCCAGCAATGCGTCCAAATGGTGGGGATGAAAATTTGATACGCCTATGGCTTTGAACTGCCCGGCTTCATAAGCCTCTTCAATGGCCCGCCAAACCTGTGCATTCCGGGTTTGCCAGTTTTCGCGGACGGAGGCTGGGTTTGGCCAATGGATCAAGTATAAATCCAGGTAATCCGTTTTAAGTTTGTGCAGCGACTCCGCAATGGCTGCCTTGGCATCTTCAAACGTATGGATGTCATTCCAGGCTTTCGAAGTCAAAAAGATTTCCCTGCGGTCCACCTGTGAGTCACGGATAGCCTGGCCGACAGATTCCTCATTGCCATATATGGCAGCAGTATCGATGTGGCGGTACCCAGCCTCAAGGGCTTTCCTGACTGCCTGGTAGGCGACATCCCCATCGGGGGTTTGCCAGGTCCCAAACCCTATTTTCGGGATTTCAATCCCATTGTTCAATTTATACGCTTTGTTTTGCATTCTTCCACTCTCCTACGCTTTCGTATTTCAACCGGCATGTCCCTAAAGGCACATGTTCAGGATGTTGATGATATCTTCTTTTCCCAGGGGTTTGAACCCATTTAATTTCCCATCGCCTGACCTTTCCGTAATCCGGGTGGCCATTGCCTCAAAATGCTCATCTGTAATTCCAAGCTTTGAAAGTGTGCTGGTCAGCCCAAGTGTCTCATAAAAGAAAGCCGCCGTAGCATCAATCCCCCGTTGGGCTACTGCCATTGGGTCACTGGCTGCTTCGATGCCCCAAACTTCTGTTGCAAACCGGTAAAAACGCTCAACCGTCTTTTCATCCAGAATATAAGACATCCATCTCGGGGTTAAAATAGCCAGCCCAAGTGCATGGGTGATGTCATAAAAAGCCGAAATCTCATGTTCGATGGGATGGCACGTCCAGGCAGCGCTTTGCTGGGAGCCCAAAAAGCCATTGAGGGCCCAGCTGGATGCCCACATCAAGTTGGAGCGGGCTTCGTAGCTTTTGGGGTTATGGTAAGCCACAGGGGCATTCTTGATGACCGTTTTCATAATTCCCTCTTGAATGCGGGTAAGCATTTCCATATCCTCATGGATGAAATAAGTTTCAAGCAGATGGGATAGGATATCGACCGAGCCACAAGCCGTTTGGTATTGGCTAACGCTAAAGGTATTCTCAGGATCTAAGAAAGAAACCTTCGGGCGCATCGAAGGGTGCCCTCCGCCAAGTTTTTCCTGGGTTTTTAAATTGGAAATCACGCCCCCGAAATTCATCTCAGAGCCAGTCGCTGCCAAAGTAAGGATAGAAATGATGGGCAAACAGCCAGTGATAGGGGCTGCTTTGATGGTTAAATCCCAGGCATCGCCATCATAGTGGGCCGCCGCTCCAATAAATTTGACTGCATCGATGACCGAGCCGCCACCTACCGCCAATAAGACGTCAATGTTTACGCTTTTGCAAATTTTTGCCCCTTCCCTTACGGATTCTACCCGGGGATTGGGTTCGATGCCACCAAGTTCATGCACCTCAAGCCCAGAGGCCTTTAATTCGTCCAATACTTTGTCATAAAGCCCCGAATCCTTGATGCTTCCACCACCGTAGCACAGCAGCACCCGTTTTCCGTAGTTTGCCACTTCCCGGCCAAGGTTTCCTTCCAGCTGGTTTTTCCCAAAATAAACTTTCGTCGGGATATCATAAACAAAATCTTTCATCGTCGTCCACCTCACACAAATTTTACATGCTTTTTCCTCATTATAACCCTTTTTCATACCCATGTAAAGCGAAGCGCACGCCACCCCTCTTGAAATCCGCTTTTTAAATGTGGTAAAATAAGACAAATGCGGCTTTAGAAACATGCTAACATTTTAACTTTTCGGTAAAGGGGTTGAGGGAACATGCTTAAAAATGGGTGGAAACTCATCCCCCTTTGCTTGCTTATGATCATATTATGGGGGCATTGGCACATCCATCAAACACGGGGGGCGGGCACTTCGGTCATTAGCACTTCGTTTTTGACTTACGAAGAACGCTGCCTTGGCCCTGTTGGTGAAATTACCAGATGCCGCGAGCTTGAAGGGCTGTTAGAAGTCGGGGATATTTTAGTGACCGCTTCTGCCCACACCCTTTTCTTCAGGCATGGCCATGCCGGGGCTGTCGTCGATACTGAAAAAGGCCTCGTCTTGGAAGTGCTTGGCCTTGGAGAAGTGTCTGCATTCTTGCCACTGAATCGCTGGGAATACTTCCCAACCCTAATGATCCTTAGGCCTAACCCGCCTTTTCGTGGCGACATAAAAAAAGAAGCCCAGAAGTTAAGCGGGCTTTCTTATTTTCCTTTTGCGTCAAGGGATTCACAAGGATGGGTCCAATGCGCCACGTTGATATGGCGGCTATTTGACAACTTAGGGGTAGGCCTTGACATGGAAGGGTTGATTCTTCCTCTTCGGTTAGCTGAAAGCCCAAACTTGTCCCTCGTTTATTCCGATGGCTTCAATTGATTTTTGTTCCGCCATTGATGTGGATGGTGGCTCCTGTCATGTAGGAACCATCTTTGCTGGCGAGCATGACATAGGCGGGTGCGACTTCAACGGGTTGCCCCATCCTCTTCATCGGTGTGCCTGATCCAAAACTGGCCACTTGCTGGGCATTGAACGAAGATGGGATAAGCGGCGTCCATATCGGCCCTGGCGCCACGCAGTTCACACGGATGCCTTTTGGGGCCAGTTGCTCGGACAAGGCCCTGCTAAAACTGGTGAGGGCTCCCTTCGAGGCCGTGTAGTCCAAAAGGGTTGGGTTCCCCTCAAAGGCAACCACAGAGGTCGTATTGATGATGCAGTCGCCTTCGGACATATGGGGCAAACATGATTGGATCAGGTAAAACGCAGCAAAAAAATTGACGTTGAAAGTGTGGTGCAGGTCCTCGTCGCGGATGTCTGAGATCTTATTTTGGGGGAACTGGACACCTGCGTTATTGACTAGGATGTTGATTTGCTTATAATGCCCGATGACCTTCTCGGCAATTTTAGGGGCTGCCTGGGGTTTGGCCAGATCCGCTTCGATGAGGAGGCATTCCTTGCCATAGCCTTCGATGATTTTTTGGGTTTGCCGGGCGTCTTCAAACTCTGAATGGTGGTAAACGATGGCCAGCCTTGCCCCCTCCTTGGCATACGCCATGGAAACGGCACGACCGATGCCAGAATCGCCACCGGTAATGATGGCCACCTTGTTCCTTAGTTTTTCCCCTTGGTGCTTATAATCGTAATGTTCATAAATGGGTTTCGGCTCCATTAAGGATTCCCAGCCTGGCTGCTGGGTCTGAAACTGCGGGGGAGCCCCTTTGGGAAACGACTTTATATTGGAATTCATAACGGTCCTCCTCTACTTGCCTAACCTTATTTTGCCTATTATCGCCCGCTTTTATGAGTGGATTTTTCAGATTAATTTAAATTGGGAGGAAACATATGGAATTAAAAAGCCTTTTTGGGATGCGGATCCTTAAAACCGGGCTGGCAGTGGCCCTTTCAGCAACTTTAGGGATGACCCCATTGGTCGTCAGCCCCTTTTTTACCGTCATCGCCACCGTCCTTGCCTTGCAAAACACAGTCAAAAGCTCATTTGACGCCAGCCAAAGCCGCTTGCTGGGGACTGTCTTAGGGGCATCGGTCGGATTTGTATTTGCTTTTGCGGGCATCGCTGTCCCCTTGCCCTTCCAGCCCCTTTTGCTGGCGGTTGCCCTTATGGTGTGCATCATTGCCTGTACCCGCCTTAAATTGGGCAGCGCCCTGGCAATTACAGTCACCGTCTGTACCTCTCTGGTCGTCGGGATTGAATCTGGGGACCTGGATTTGATGGGGGCCACTATTTTTAGGACGTCAGATACCATCATGGGGATTTTGGTCTCTTTAGGGGTGAATTATTTTATCAAGCCCCCTAATTATTGGGGTGAAATGAGTTTTGAAATCAAGAGCATTGAAGGGCAATCCATGAAAATGCTTCGTGACATCCTCTTGTCAAAGCCTTTCAGCCTCGACGGCCTTAAACAAGAAATAAGAAAACTCGATCAAGCCCATAGCCGTGTGCTGGCTGACCGGAAATTCCAAAAAAACCCGGTTTCCACCGCAAATGCCCAGGCTGTTGTGGATGCCTGCCACGAACTGCTTTTCCATTTTAAGAGCATCCATAAACTTTCGGATGCCAACCCGTCCCTCAGCCTAATTGCCGAAAAGGGCCAGCTTCAAATTTTTCGGATGTTTTATTCCCCAAAAGCCATCGACCTTGAAAAAGCTGGTACGGTCCTGGAATTTCATATTTATCAAATCATTGCCCAAATCCGGCTCACGCATAAACTTTTAGGGCAAATAGAAGAAAAGGTAACAAAAAGCCAGTGAGGGATTATTCCCCACTGGCCTTTTGTTTATACTTTAGTTGTAGGCATAAAGCGGTTAAAGACCAAATCGCGCCTGCAATAAGGCGATTGCATGGCAAACATCAGCGCTTCTTGCTTCGTTTCCCAAGAAACCAAATGGCAAATATCGTTTTTGCCCTCTTTCACCACATAGGCGCATATCCAGGAATTCTTGCTTTCTTGGAGCAGCTCCAAGTCATCGATGTCCAGCACGACCTTCTCGCCAAGCTTCAATCCTAAAACAGCCTGGGCCAAAAAATACTTATTGACGTCAATATCGCCATCGTTCCATTTTTCTTCAATGGTAATCAGGATCTGGTTGATGTGTTCGATCCAGTCATAGCCTTCAAGCGTCAGGTCCAAAACCTGCAAATTAAGATCCTGTTCAATCTTCAGATATAGTTCATAAAGTTTATCCCTGACCCGGCAAAGTTCCCGGCAACCGGTCTTAAACTCATGATAAAGCGATTTTTCGATCAAGATAATCACATTATTGTTGGTCAGCAGGTCCTGACAGTATTCAATAACATCGTCCATATCCTCCAAACAGTTCAAAAGGTTCGCTTGAATTCTTTCAATTACTAAGTCACCCATCTAATCGCCCCCCTTTGTACCACTATATGTTGGCAAAAGGCAATGTAGAAGCAACTTTTTTGGAAAAATGCTGACAGTTTAAGCTAATTGGAACGCCGGCTATCTAAAAACCTCCCGATTCCATTACCAGGAAGGGAGACATTCAAAGCGCTTTAAAAAGCTTAAGAGCATATTTTTTTGGTCATAATCCATATCATCGAGGGTGTTGTCAACCCATTTGGCAGGAAGGCGGTTGAAAAATACCTGTCCCAGCCCGCCACAAAGCATCTGCAGGCTCGGGTCGTTAAAGATGCAAGCCTTGTCCAAAAATTCCACGAAATCGGCGGATTCAGCCAGGGTCGTCAAGATATGGCTGAGTTCATGGCTCCACCCATCAACCGGCTTGGCATATTCATGCTCGATAAAATAAGAAACTGCTTTTGTGGATGCCCCCCCCTTCCCAAGGAAGATCAGGCTTGCAAGAAGCTCCCCCTCTAGTGCCCTCTGGCCTTCGATGCCAAGGGCCTTAAGGCACATCCGGGCTTCTTTTTTGACTAGTCCCAGTTCTTCGCCCCAGTCGCAATCCTCTTCCGAGCTGCCATACCGCATCCCGATTGGGACCATGGCTGTCTGATAATAGGACTTAGCATCTTCCGGGTCAAAAGCAATCCCATATTCCTCCGAATACCTTTTAATCCGTTCCATGTAAAGGGCATCGCTGCCTTCGCCTAGATGGTCCTGCTCAAACATTAATTTTGTCAGCAAAGTGTCAGTAACTGCCATCATGACGACCATCCCGGCCCGTGACCTGAAATTTGGCCTAAAGTGATCGACGATCATGCATCCAAGCATCATGAACCCTCCATTTCCAATACCGCACCAGATGTCGGCATAAAAAAGAAAATTAACTCTCAGGTCCAATTTTAACAGTTTTTAAATGCATTTTTTGGCACTATATAAGAGAGATAAAGCTATTGGTTTAATATTTTGATGATTTTCCCCCGGACTTTTTTATCCTCGGGCCTTACCTGATGGATCCGAAATGCCACTAGCATCCCCTCCCCAATTTCAAATTGGGCAGGCATCGGGCAGATGGCATCCAGGTTCGGCGCGATATTGACAAAGCAAGCCCATGGCTTGATGTTCCTCACTACCCCTGAAATAACCATTTGGGGTTTGAATTCGGAAAAGTCTGGACGGTAAGGATTGAGGTACTTCGGCATGGACTGGACGTTTATTTTCCCATTTTGGCTGATGCGGTGCAATTTGACCCGGATTTTGTCCCCTTTTTGGAACACATCTCCTACTGTGGTATAATCCTGGGAAAAATCTTTGTTCCTTAAAATGACCGTCAAACAGTCAATCACCAGGTATGCCCCAAAATAAACGATTTTTAAAATAGTCGCTTCTAGAGTTTCCCCTTCTTTTAACCGGGCCGCGATTTCCTGCTGTTTCTTTAGCTTTGCCCCTTTGCAGGAGGCCACATAAATTTCCCGGTAAGGATCATACTCCAAAATGGAAAATTCCACGATGCGGCCAACGAAGCCTGCAATATTTCCTTTGACTTCATATAGCTCCAGTTCCCCCCTGGGTATGGCGATTTGCTGGCCGCCAAGGTCAAGCCAGGCTGTATAATCACCCAAGACAGCATCGTATTTCACCATGCGGATTTCACCTGTTTGAAATTCCCCACCAATGATTGGCCTGGCCTTATCTCCCAAATGCATCATATTCAATTCCCCCCGACTAAAAATTCCCATCCCCGGCATTTCGTCGTTTTACTGCCTTGTTGTCTATTCGTAAGCCATGGCTTCCCGAAATTCCCTCATCTGTCTAAAACATGCGAAAGCGATATGATAATTATACCAAAAAAAGGATGTAAAAGAAAGCCTTTATTTCCACCAGCTATCATAAATCGTAATGGGCAGATGCCTTTTATGGTTGGTTTTTAGGTAAT
>WRGF01000135.1 GCA_009787345.1 Turicibacter sp. | reverse complement strand
TCCATGGAATTATCCACAACGATATGGCGGACACCCGCCACAAAGGCAAAATTCAGCTCGTCATAGGACTTGTTGTTGCCATGAAAGTAAATATCCCCAGGGCTAAGTCGGGACTTCAAAGCCGTATAAAGCTCCCCACCGCTGACCACATCAAGCCCCAAGCCGTTATCGGCAATCAGGTTCAACATCTCAACCGCTTGGAATGCCTTTGAAGCGTAAAGGATTTTCGTCTCAAACTGACGGGACACGAAATTTTTCTTAAAGACTTGGATGGTTTCCTCAATTTTCCCTTGGTCGTAAACGTAAAGGGGTGTCCTAAAATTTTTCGCAAGCGTAGTAGCGGGAACTCCGCCGATAGATAAAACTTCTGGCATTGTCATAACCTCCCAAGGTTAAAGTAGATGAGTAAATTGGCAATTTTCCAAAAAATCTGCTAGCTTTTCGAGCGATAATTTGCTCATGAATTTATATTTTCCAGTCCTGTAATCCTTGCAAAGTGAGGGGGACGGAAACGGTTTTCTTCCGTTCCCCTCGGTTTCAAAATAAATAAAAAAACGCACCTTGCAAAGTGAAGGTGCGTAAAGTGAGCGTGTCAAGTAAGGATCATCCCATGATTTTAGCACCATACTTCCACGAAGAAAGTAAGAGTGACATGGGTCTTTCCCATATCCCCAGCAAGCCGCTACGCCTAACGACCCACTTCGGCAGTGGTTACCTTTCGATGCGTTCACGGAATGCCTTCTCCCGCACCTACTCATTTGCACTGCTACCTCTAAATCCTATTCAATTATGTACATTCTAGCACAACTAATTACCAGCGTCAAGCCCAATCCCGGTAAAAGTTCCCACATCGAACAACCCGCTTTGGGTCAGCTTCAGGCTGGGGATAACGGGCAGGCTGAGGAAAGCGAGGGTCAGCAAAAAGTCAAAATCTTTCGTAAAGCCGATTTTTTGGAGGGAAATGCTAAGGGACTTTATCTTGTTTGAAATGTCACTTAGCGGGGCATCGCTCATAAGCCCCCCGATGGGTAAGGGGAGGCTGGCCAGGACTGCACCATTATCCACAATGGCGATGCCACCCTGGAGTTTTTCCATTGCCAAGGCTGCCGCCACCATGTCAGCGTCGTTGGTGCCAACGACCATCAAGTTATGGGAATCATGGGCAATGGTGGCGGCAACAGCACCCCGTTTCAGTCCGAACCCTTTAACGAGGCCCACCCCTACGTTGCCGGTATTTTTATGCCGTTCAATGACAGCCAGTTTCAAAAGGTCATCGGAATCCACAGGCAGTATCAAATGCTCGGTGACAATACTTCCGGGGATAATCCCGATAACATGGGCTTTTTCACCTTGCAGCTTCAGCGTGAAAAGCTTTTCGTCGATGGGCGGGAGTTTTACGGTATTTTGGAGGCTTGCCGGAACCAGGGCTTTTGGCCTAGATGCCAGGTAAACCCCTTCCCTAGCTACCAGTTCCCCTTTCACGTACGTTTCAAATACCCGAAAGCGGTCTATAGCATCCACCAGTAAAAAATCTGCCTCATATCCCGGGGCAATGGCTCCTTTCGTGTGAAGGCCATAACATTGGGCGGCGTTTAGGGTGGCCATTTGGATAGCCATCAGAGGGTCAAGCCCCAGTTTCACGGCGAGGCGGATGTTCTCGTCAATGGAGCCCTCGGCAATCAGCTCATCCAAATGGCGGTCATCGGTGCAAAACAAAAAGCGGTGGGAGTTTCGTGGGATAACGGCGGGGAGGAGGGCTTTTAGGTTCTTGGCGGCAGAGCCTTCCCTAATCTGCACATAAAATCCCCGCCGGACCCGATCCAGGGCATCCTCGGCAGTGGTGCATTCATGGTCGGTGCGGATGCCAGCCGTGCGGTACACATTCAGGGCGGTGGTATCGAACCCGGCACCATGGCCATCAATGGGGTAGGGCTGGGCATCCTGAAGTTTTTTCATCATGTCGGAGGACTGGTTTTTGACAGAAGGGTAGTCCATGACTTCCGCAAGCCCCAACACCCGTGGGTGGTTGTAAAATGGCAACAAATCGTCGGCATTCAAGACGGCACCCGAGTTTTCAAATGGGGTGGCAGGCACGCAAGAAGGCAGCATGACCCGCACATCCAAAGGAAGCCCTTCAGAATTGTTCAACATGAACTGTATGCCATCGGCACCGCTGACATTGGCAATTTCATGGGGGTCGGTAATGACGGTGGTCACCCCATGGGGCAAGACCGCTTCGGCAAATTGGCTCGGTATCGTCATGGAGGATTCAATATGGACATGGGCATCAATCAGCCCGGGGACCAGGTAGCGTCCCTTGGCATCCAAGATGTTTTCGCCTTCATAGTCCCCGATTCCCACAATCATCCCCCCAACCACCGCCACATCCCCCGACAGTATTTCCAAATTGAAAACATCCACAATCTTGGCATTTTTTATCACTAATTCCGCTGGGATTTCTTTACTGGCAACTTTGATTTGCTTTGGGTTCATGTTTACACCTCCTGAAACAATCTAGTACAGCAAGCCATCTCGGGCTTGAGGGACCTTTTAAGTATTATATGCTTATCCACGCCCAAATAATTTTTATGGTTCCTTTTATTAACCAGATGGAGGGATTTTTCTCATAACTATTCCGATTTAACCGCTGTCCTTTTTCATTACGATTACTTAGCTACCTCCATCCAAATTGGAGCATTTTCCATGTTCATTCTTATTTTGTCGCTATTGATATTTTTATTAGATAGCAATCGAAAAAACGAAATTGGATTGTATTTGGCTTTAGGGGAAAGAAAGAGAAAAATTTTTTCGCAATTTTTATTGGAGAGAATTTCCTTGACGGTTCTTGCAGTCGTGATTGCTTTTATTGGTATAAAGACCTTCATAAATGAAACGTTTGAAGAGTTTTTGTTAAGGGAATTTTTGTATGTCCTAGGAAACAGGAGATTGGATTTGAGTGTCGGCCCACTTGAAAGTGCAGGGTTTTTCCATCAAGTCACTTACCGAGATTTGTTAGAAGCATTTGAAATATCATTCGCTACAAATGATGTCATTTTCATTTTAATAATCATATTTGTGCCTGTTTTGATAGCAACTACGGCTTCTCTTAGCGTATTAACAAGAAAAAAAATAGTAGATCTAATCAAATAGCTTGAACTAAGATGCTAAACCCCTCCCAAAAAATCCAAAGCAGTCTGAGCAAGTCCCGCAGCAGTGATTTTTAGGATGTCATCGCTCCATTGGAACTGGGGATGATGATGGATAGGGGCGGGTTTTCCCTCCTCGGCGATGCCTACGAACATGAAGGAAGCGGGGACGTTTTGCCCTAAATAAGCGAAGTCCTCTGCCCCCATGTTCGGTTCGGGAAGCTCCAACACGTTTTCTTCCCCCACAATTTTGGCAAAGGCAGCAGCCGCCACTTTGTTGGTGGACTTATGGTTGATAACGGGTGGATAAACGTACTGATACTTAAGTTGGTAGTCGGCGCCGGTTGACAAACAGTTGCCTTTTAGCACATCTTCCATTAGCTGGGGAATTAAGTAGCGGGTTTCGTTGTCGATGGTCCGCACCGTCCCTTTCAGATGGACAATTTGCGGGATGACATTATGGGCCTGACCGCCCCCATTGAAGCCTGTCGTGGAAATAACCGCCGGCTTGAGAGGGTCGATGCGCCTAGAAACCACGCTCTGGAACTCCTGTACGATTTGGGAGGCAACGATAATCGGGTCAATCCCTAATTGGGGCATGGCAGCATGAGTTCCCCGCCCCGTAATTTCAATATCAAACACATCCGGCGACGCCATCATGGAACCGTCGCGGTAATACACCTGGCCTTTCGGGAGCGGCCCCCATAAATGAAGCCCAAAAGCCGCATCCACCTTGGGGTTCTCCAAAATCCCCGCCTCAATCATCGGCAAGGCGCCACCGTCCTTCTCCTCATTGGGCTGAAACATCAACTTGACATTCCCATGGAGCTTATCTTTCATCTGGTTCAAAATCATCGCGGCTCCCAGCACTCCCGCCGTATGCCCATCATGCCCACAAGCATGCATAATCCCAGGGGTCTTCGACTTGAACGCCACATCCACATCCTCATCAATCGGCAACGCATCAATATCGCCGCGCAAAAGCACCGTCTTTCCAGGATACTTGCCTTCAATAAGGCCCACGACACCCGTTTCGCACATCACTTGGTAAGGAATGCTAAGGCGGTCCAGTTCCTTTTGAATGTACTTGCTGGTCTCATACTCCTCACCCGAAAGTTCCGGGTGCTGGTGCAGGTGTTGCCGGATACGGCTGATTTCTGGGTAAAACTGTTCGGCTAGTTCTTTAATCATGGTCAATCCCTCCAATTTTTGATGAAACTATATCACTTTTCGGGGGGATTTGCAAGTTATTAGGAAAAATAAGTGGAAATTCCAGCGGGGATTTGGTATGATAGAGAGAATATTTAACCAGGATATTAGTATCACAAGGAGGTTTTTCAGATGGGCGTACAATTAGATTGGGAAAATTTAGGATTTGTTTACCGCGACTTGCCATATCGTTTTCGTGCAACATGGAAAGACGGGGAATGGCATTCGGAAGGCTTGGTGCAGGGGAATCAATTGGTGATTTCGGAAAGCTCCTCCGCCCTTCATTATGGGCAGCAGTGCTTTGAGGGCTTGAAAGCTTACCGGACGAAAACCGGTGATTTGCAGCTTTTTCGTCCTGATATGAACTCAAAACGGTTAAATGCATCGGCCAGCCGCCTGCTCATGCCGGAAGTCCCACAGGAAATGTTCATCGAGGCCTGCAAGGATGTCGTCCGTGCCAATGCCGATTATGTTCCGCCTTATGGGACAGGTGGGACACTATACCTTCGCCCCCTTTTAATCGGGGTAGGGGACATGATTGGGGTAGCCCCGGCAACGGAATATATCTTCACTGTATTCGCCATGCCAGTGGGCAACTACTTCAAAGGCGGCCTGAAGCCCGCTAAATTCTTGGCAAGCTTTGACTATGACCGCGCTGCACCATTCGGGACAGGTGCCGCCAAAGTTGGTGGGAACTACGCCGCCAGCCTTTATCCAGGAAAAGTTGCCAAAGGGCAAAACTACGCTGAAGTCGTCTACCTAGACCCGGCAACCCACACAAAAATCGAAGAAGTAGGCGCAGCCAACTTCTTTGGCATCACCAAGGATGGGACATTCATCACACCGAAGTCCCCATCCATCCTGCCATCCATCACAAAATACTCCCTCCTGTACCTGGCCGAGCACCGCTTAGGGCTTAAAGCCGTCGAAGGGGATGTATTCATCGACGAATTGGACCAGTTCGCAGAAGCTGGTGCCTGCGGGACAGCGGCCGTCATCACCCCGGTCGGAGCCATCAATGTCCGGGGCACCGAGCACGTCTTTTTCTCCGAAACCGAAGTAGGCCCAACCATCAAGCGCTTATACGATGAGTTGACCGGCATCCAGTTCGGCGATATCGAAGCGCCAGAGGGATGGATTTACAAGGTATAATAATGTAAAAAAGTCTTGCTGGGAGAATCGTTCCAGCAAGACTTTTTATCAGGGAATCAAAGTATTTTTATTTTCATAGGATGCCAGAGAGCCCCTAAAGCTGCCTGAAAGGAAACTATCAGAGTATCCATAACTCATAACAACGATAAAAACGCCTTTCGAGGCGTTTTTGTCGTTGTTATGAATTTACAAGGCCCAAAGCCATTTCAAACCGCAAAAGATAAACACTAAAGTTGCCATGCCGGATTCCTCCTTTCGCCTGTGGCTAAGCGTCTCAAAGTATAAAAGACAAATAGCAGTGTTGCCATAATAATCACTCCTCCCTGTTGTCATGGCCGAAGAATCCAAAGAATTCTCCTCCCTGTTCACAACCGTGTCCGTGGCGACCCCGTGGGCCAAATCCCCGTTGGCGCATGGACATGAGTTTTTCGAACTTGTCGTCGCCCATCCGCTTCCGTGCCATATCCATCCAGGACCTCATTTCATCATCGCTTTGCTCGGTTCCTGTCATGGTTTCTAAATGGGCAATCATCTTATCCATCATGCCATTCAGTTGGTGGATTTCCTCTGGGTCCAGGCAACCGAACAAGTTGAATTCTTCGTTAGCCTCCGTAGGGGCAGTCCGGCCTTTTTCAGTCAGGAAATTTAAGATGACCCGTTTGTCGGATTCGGATGGGCGGCGGGTGATGAATCCGCCTTTTTCCAGTTTGGCAAGCATTTCATTTAGGGACGACACCCGGATGTCCAGCATATAAGACAGCTCTTTTGTGCTAAGGCCATCTTTGATTTGTAAAAATGCTAAGATCCGTCCCTGTCCCCGACTGGCATCCCCAAGTGGCCCGCGGCGCATATGGGTTTTTAACTGCTGTTTTTTAAGGAGCCACATCAAGCGGCCCAATTTATCGTGTAAGTGTTCCATAATAAGTTTCCTCCATTCATATCAGATACATCTAATGGGTACCTGTAATATCATTATATGGTACCTGTAGGAATATTATACGGTACCCGTTGAAAAAAGTCAACCGGTACCGTTAGTTTTTTTAATCTGGCGGGATTTGACAGAATTTTAAAGCCACTTCCTAATAACCCAGAAGGTTTTTGCATAAAATAGAAAGGAGAGGGGGAGTGGGGATGATTTTGGACCTGATTTTTTTGACTGCCTTGCTTTTTGGGGTATCTATCATCATCCGCCAACGACAAAAATTTGTCCGCTGGCATTTCCTTCAAGCCATTTCCGCTTTCTTTGGGAGCGCCCTTTTCCTTTATTCTACCAGCCTTTCCATTGCCCATCAAAATTTTTGGTTCTTGCTCCCCTTGGGGCTGTTCCTTTTGTTTTATCTCATTTGGAGATTGGAAAAACGGACTGTCTGGATTGGGATACTCTTTAACCTCTTTTGTTTGGGCTTCTTTTTTCACATCATTTATATGCGCCTAATAACTGGGCATTGGGTTTATATAATCTTGCTCACCCTGGGATTCATCATCCTATTCCTCATGATATTCTTCGGCTACTTTGGGCTGGTCATGTTCTTGCTAATCAATGCCGCCATCGTCAGGAAGCGGGAACGGCCGAAGCTTGCGAACCGGCTCGGGCTTTTGGCAGGCATTGGGCTTTTGGGGTTTCAACTCCTGCAAATCGTGGCAAGCTATCGGGAAATCCCCCGCTTCATCGTGGAAGGGGCAAGGCTTATCGACCTCATCGCCTTATATTTTTTCGGGCAGTTCACCATCTTCCTCACCTCGTCCCTCCTTTATAACCTGAACTGTTGCAAACTGGATAAAAAGTACATCGTCGTCTGCGGGGCGGGCCTGAAAAATGGGCGCACGGTAACGCCACTCCTTCGCCGACGGATAATAGCCGCCCTAGAGTTTGCCCGCCGACAGGAAAAGCTGACAGGGCTTATGCCCATGGTCATTATGAGCGGGGGTCAAGGGGACGACGAGCAGCTGAGCGAAGCCTTTGCCATGAAAGAAGCAGCCCTAAATGATGGGTTTCCCGAAGATTTTTTGCTTTTGGAAGAATGCTCAACCACCACCTTCGGTAATTTGAAATGTTGTGACGGGATAATCCGCCAACGTGAAGGGAAATCCGTGCCAGTCGCCTTTGCCACCAACGATTACCATCTCTTTCGGACGGGGCTATCCTCTAGGAAATTAAAAATGAAAGCCGAGGGCATCCCAGCCAGGACCGCCCCCTATTTTCTGCCAACCGCCTTTTTGCGGGAATTCATCGCCTATCTCATGAGCACCAAATGGGTTCATGTGGTCTTATTGACCCTAATGCTCATCGCTTACATATACCGATAATGGAGGAACCCCACACCATGAAACTTCACCTACGACACCTCTTTCAGGGCGGGCTCCTTTGCCTGTCCCTCCTGATAGCCCTCCCCGTCCATGCCAGCACCGAAAAAGACGTGGATACCGTTTACAAATATACCCCAGCCAATGCGCAATTGCCTTGGATTCCTGAAAATTATGCCGATACGGACTGGAATGCTATTGCCATCGATTGCTTGGAACGTATCCTATCAGACCCCAACATCGTTTATGAAGCCCCGGGACTTTACCATTCGGAAAAATCCCGGCTGGGGTTTGTCACCCACTTCGGGGAGGAGCCCATCAAGGAAAATGTGGAGGCCACCACCCTGATGACCCTCCTGTTATCGGCGGACATGTTGAAGGATTCCCCCTTGCAGCTATCGGAGTTAAAACGGTTGGCGACGAAGGTGGAGGGCTATTACAGCCTGGACGAGGGGGAAAACGTGTTCCTCAATTACATGGACATCCCCAGCCGCAAGCTGACATTCTATGACCAGGTTTATCCGGGGCTAATGTACTTCATGCTCATGGACCGGTTGGAGCCTACCACCAATTCGGACAAGCTCCTTCAGCAGATTGCCAATGGCTGGTACGATGTGGTCATGGACTTAGGGGGGACAGACCGGTTGGCAGACTTCGTTTACACGGGCTACGACTTCGCCAACAAAGAACCCTTCCACCGGGATGGGATTATCGAGACGGACGCCGCTGCTGGGATTGCCCTCATCCAATTTTACGCCTACCAAAAATTCCAGGACCGCAAATACATCCGGGCGGCCAGCTACTGCATGGACTACTTGGACAACTACAAAGCCCACTACGGCAACCGCTTGCTTTATTTTTACATGCCTTACTTGACCGCCCGCATGAACTCGGAACAGGGGTTCAAGTACGACCTCGCCCGCCACATGGGGGTTGCCTTCGAGCCGACCAAGGATAACTTCGGCTGGCTGGGGACGGGATTGATTGGCAGCCGCACCGAGTATGGAGGGACTGCTTACACCTACGAATCCATCATGGGGATCTGCGCCCTCATCCCTACCGTCAAATACGACCCCCGCTACGCCAACGAAATCGGCCGTGCCATCCTTCACACCAGCCACCAGCTTGCCGGGCAGTACCCCTATGACCACCGTTCAAAAGACGAAGCAGGAGAAGGCCTTAGCATTAAAGCCCAAAGCGCCCTTGGAATTTTTGCTAGCGTCGCCGAGGCGACGGAACACTCGGGTATTTTGAAAGTGGACTTGAACGTGGCCGATTTTTATCAGGAGGAGTTGGATAACCCATGCTTTTTGCTATACAACCCATATGCTGAGAAGGTATCCTTGAACTACCACATCACCTCGGAGGGCACCGTCGGGCTTTACGACCTGGTTACCCAAGAATTTATCCAGATGGATGCTAAGGATGTAGCGGATGTGCAACTTCCGGGGCATGGCTCAGTGGTACTTCTGGAAATCCCCATCGAGGAAGGGGATAACCTTTATAAAATCAACCGCAAAGTGGAAAGGCAGGCCCCCAGTGGGCCCGAAGCCACTATCCGGTTTGTGGATTTAGAAGAGAATGCTATCCTGACAGGCGACACGGAGCTTCATTTGGACATGGTGTTCCGGGAGTCGTCCATGACCAACCTGTCCATCTGCGTGGATGATGAGGAAGTTTATAAAAATGTCGGTTACGAGGAGCCATTCACCTTGAAGCTTGCCGATGTGACACCGGGTTATCATTTGCTCCAGGCGAAAATGCAGACCACTGCCGGGACTGAGGACTCCGCCTATTTACAGGTTTTCGTCGAGAAGGATGATGATGCTTACTTTGGGGCAACCCCGGATGAATTGGCACAATGGAATGGGGAAAGCCCGGTTATCGAGGTGGATTTCAGCCAAAGCCCCATCTTAGAATTAAGGATTCCCCGCTACCTGGGGCCTTGGTCCATGACTTTGGAGGATACTGAATCTGGCGCTTCCTATGTCGTTAGGGAAAATAGCATAGAAGCCGGGCAGTTGAACATCAATTTGCAGGAACTGGTGGAGCAGGAGGTCATCCGTCTATATGGCACCCATAAAATCCGGCTTCGTTATTCAAAAAATCTGGAGCTTGAAGCCCTTCGGATTTACAATGAGGGATACACGCCGCTTACATCGAGGGAGTGGGCTTATGCTTTCACGCCGCCACAAATGATTAACTGGCCTGCGGGGCATAGTGGGCAACTGAATTACCGTCATGGGAAGGCGAGTATCCGGCAAGGGGTGTCCAAAACGGATTGGTTTAAGGTGGAGCTGGACAAGAAACCCCAGTTGAAGCTGAAAGTGGAGGATACGGCGGGGACTTGGGCGCTGTTGGCTTACTTGGAAGGGGAGTCCGAGCCCCGTTATTTGCAGTACCCCACCGATGAATCGGGGACATTTACCTATGATTTGGAAGGGGTGTGGGATGTGTTTCATCAGGAGGCCCATAATATCCAGTTTTGGCTGGACTGCGAAGGGGAGGCAGACCCGCACACCTATGTGGATTATGTCAGCCTTGCTTATCAGCCAAGTTGGTTGCGGCTTGGGACGGCCGGGTTGGTTGCGGGACTATCATTGATGCTGATGCTTGTCGAAATGAGGCGGGAATCGTAAGATGATTTTTGACTTGAGTGGCATTTTCATGAGGGGAATGTGATAGAATATTAGGTGGGGGAGGTAATTCATTTGATAACCAACATAGAGATTATAGAAGCGTATTTAAACACGGGGGAGATACCAAACCATCCGATTTTTCAACTCATTAAACAGGGGTGCCAGCCACAAATTAGTGAGCCGTTCCCCCAGGCGACGTTAAAAAGTTTATATAAGGAAACCGTGGCGAAGCTGGAACCGTTCCAGCCACTCAATGAAGATTTATGGATACGGGTTTTCGGGCCAACGGAAATCCCCGATACGGTCACTTTATGGCTCATCGTCGGGGCTCCCAAAGGCTGTGAAGCCGTAGTGCGGACCGATGAGTCTGGAACCCGCCACCTGATTTTGGACCTGGGGCAAATCTGTACTTATTCCAGTTTAATCCCCAGGTTACTCGATATCGTATTTGACTTTTTAACCCATGAACTGTCCCATGTGCTGGTGGGACAACGGTACAAATACACCACCAAAATGCCAAGGGAACAATTTTTACGGCAACTGGCATTTGACGAGGGGATTGCCCACTTCCTGTCCTTCCAAGAGGATGTGATGGAAGCCCAGTGGGACAGCCCTGTCATGAAAGAACGAAAAGCCAAAGCTTTCTCGGCATTCAACCATTACTTGGAACATGCTGACGAAATGACCTTCCAAGACATCAAATTGGCCAACACCGGCGCCTTCTGGGACAAATTCGCCTCCATCGCCGGCATGTTCGCCATGGCGGAATACTGCCAGAATAATGGGAACCTGGAGAGCTTGTTGTCGGACGGGCCAAAGTTTTTGACGGAGTTTATTGGGTAATGAAAAGAGGGTCACAGCAACGCTAACGCATTGCTGTGACCCTGTTTTATGTGATTAGATTGGCAAATCTGTCCCACAAAATATTTTTATATCGAACAGGTTCAAGTTATTATCGAAGTTGGGGGCAACTGTAAATCGCCCTTTTCCATCCATCAGGAAGCCCCAGTTAAAGCCATGCCGGTCCGTATTGCAAATGAGGGCATCCATGAAGCGGATTTTTTTAAGGTCAAGTAAGTCTTCCTCTCGAAGCCATTTTGCACCCGCTTCCTCCAAAAATTCCTCTGGCTCATAGTCTTCAAATTCCGAAGCGTGGATTAAGCATTCTTTACCCGCCGAAGTAAAGTCTAAAAAGCCCCAGCCCCATTTTGGGTGCTTGATTTCAGTTTGGGTGGGCCACTCCAAGTGCTTGCAAAGCCTTGAAACGAATAATTCGGTGAACATTGCTGCTTCTCCCTGTTGTTTGAAAAGCCCATATCCAGACTCCGTTTTAATCCAAGCTTTGTCGAAACTCCCCAGGGAACTCAAATTAGCTTGATAAAGGCTCGGGCTTGAAGGGGATTCTTCTTGAAGATTTAGAGCAATTTCTTTAAAGTCATCGGCTAAAACCGCTAAGGTTGACCAGGTGATGTGAGGGGTTTCCTCAAATTGCACCCAGTAACAGTCAGTCACCATGCGAAAATGCATGAGGGACAATTTGCTTTTCGGGAAGGGGTAGCCCTGCTCCCGAAGCATTTCCTTGTACCGCTTAAAAACCCGGCGGACACTGATACGGGTATAATCGGCCATTCCGTCGCTCAAGCCAGACTTCTACAGACTTCCCAAGCCTGAACCAAATCGGTGCCAACTTATCATCCAAGACATTCCCCAAGCTATCCACCACGGGGATATCCCGGTACATAATCGCTTTAACCTTCATCATCCCACCGCCTTCTGCTATACACTGATTATACCGCCTTCCAAGGTGGCAGTCAAGGGAGGATGTATGTTATAACCCGAGTTTTGCACCTGATTTTGTGAAAAAACACCCCTGAAATGCCTTATTACCAACGGGTTAAGCGCATTCTTTTTGGGATGTTTT
>WRGF01000134.1 GCA_009787345.1 Turicibacter sp. | reverse complement strand
CAGGAACGGGCACGCCAGGAACGGGCACGCCAGGAACGGGCACGCCAGGAACGGGCACGCCAGGAACGGGCACGCCAGGAACGGGCACGCCAGGAACAGGCACGCCAGGAACAGGGGGCACACCAGGAACGGGCACCCCTGGAACAGGGGGCACACCGGGAACAGGAACACCAGGAACAGGGACGCCAGGAACAGGGGGCACACCGGGAACAGGAACACCAGGAACAGGGACGCCTGAAACGGGAACTCGATGGTATTGCCTCCAGCTTGAAGGCTCCGGCTGGTGGTGGGTGGAAACTGGTTGGCCAAACTTTATTGCACTTGATGCAGGGGAGTCAACACCTGCATCCGGCTGGCTCATCCATCGCGGGCCGATTCGGCATTTGATCCGGGTAGGAGCCAATCATACGATTTATGCCAATGGACCAGATGCATGGTTTATCCCGGGCGTTGGCAACCGTCCGATAGGGACGGACGACTGTGATGAGATTCCAGGCTTTACCCCTGAGACAACAAATCCTAATGTCCCCATTGTAAGGCCACCAGTGGATCCAGATAACCCAGATAACCCAGACAACCCAGATAATCCTGATTTCTCCATTGAAAGACCACCAGTGGACAATAATAACCCAGATAATCCAGGTGGAGGGGTGTCCATTATGCGACCACCTGTTTATGGAGAGCGTAGTGACCACTTTATTCGTGTCGTTGATTATTGTGAGATTGACTCTGAGGTTGTCGTCAGCCCAGGCATTGAAAAGTATCGTTACCCTATTACAGGAAACATTCGGATTATGATTCCAACAGGGATTGGAACCATCTTAACAGAAATTCCGGGGCATTGGCTACAAAGCTCAACCGTCGACAATGATGGAAACTTGATTTTAATCCTAACCCCAACTGAATTAGAGGGGTGTGACCCTGAAGATACCACCCCAGATGGAAGTAATCCAGGAGGAACTACGCCAGATGGAAGCACGCCAGGCGGCACCACGCCAGATGGAAGCACGCCAGGCGGCACCACGCCAGATGGAAGCACGCCAGGTGGCACCACGCCAGATGGAAGCACGCCAGATGGAAGCACGCCAGGAGGAAGCACGCCAGATGGAAGTAATCCAGGAGGAAGCACGCCAGATGGAAGCACGCCAGGAGGAAGCACGCCAGGTGGCACCACGCCAGATGGAAGTAATCCAGGAGGAAGCACGCCAGATGGAAGCACGCCAGGAGGAGGCACGCCAGATGGAAGCACGCCAGATGGAAGCACACCAGATGGAAGCAACCCTGATGGCAACACGCCAGCAGGAAATTCTTCTAATAGTCATGGTACCGATAGCGGCAACGCCATCAGAAGGCTTCCTGCAACTGGAGGTGCCACTGGCTCCACGACAATAAGCGGTGCAGCCATAGCTGGCCTTGGCATTTGGTTAGCCTTCAAGAAAAAGAAGAAAGCTGAGAAAGATGTTGCCAGTTAGTCGGCAGCAAGAACGGTTTATTGTTTATTATTGAGTGGCAGACTTGAAATGTCAAAGGGAAAACGCAAGCTTAGAAGTTCTTTTGAACCTCGCAGCTTGCGTTTTTTCCTCCCAATCGTGTTCTTCATCCCATGAACTAGATAAAAAACTCGCCTGAACGTTTAAAAACAATTATAAAAAAACCTGGTGCCTCCTAAATTTCAGAAATGAAATCCAGGAGGCACCAGGTTTTTATTTTATCCTTACCTGACGGTGTACCCCAGTCGGTCCAAGGCATCCAAAATGTACTTTGGCGAGCCGATGCTTTCCGTGTACTTGACCGTCACCAAGCTCAAGGGAAGATTGATTTCCAGCTCTTCGATGCCATCCAGATTGGATAGCAGGTATTCGCGGATTTTTCCTGAATCGGCTTCGGTGTTCAGGTTCTGTATATTTAAAATAAAGGTTTTCGACATGCTCAGACACTTCCCATCACATTTTTTTCGGGCACTTGCCAATAGTTCTATTTTATCATATAATCAAGGGTAAAGAAACCATAAGGGGCTGATTCGCAGTGGAACATGAGTATTTTATGGCAGAAGCCCTCAAGGAAGCGGCAAAAGCGGGTGCCATGGGTGAAGTCCCGATCGGCGCGGTGATTGTCAAGCACGGGGAAATCATCGCCAGGGCGCATAACTTAAGGGAAGCAGGGCAGATTTCCACGGCTCATGCTGAACTGCTCGCTATTGAGGAAGCCAATAGGCAAGTTGGGTTTTGGCGCTTAGATGACTGTGTCCTTTATGTGACGCTAGAACCTTGCCCGATGTGCGCCGGGGCAATCCTCATGTCCCGGGTCGAGCGTGTTGTCTTTGGTGCCAGGGACCCAAAGGGAGGCTGCTGTGGGAGCATCTATCATCTATTGAACGAGCCCCGGTTCAACCACGAATGCGAAGTCATCGAAGGCGTTATGGCAGGGGAGTGCGGACAAATCCTCACGGACTTCTTCAAGGCCCTCCGCCAAAAAAAGAAAGCAGAAAAGCAGAATAAAAACATAGGCATTGGGGGAGATTAAAACCTGTTAGGCAGGTGAGGACATGGCAGCTACAAGACAACCAAAGATTGTCGTCTATGACGAAAAAATGATTGAGCGGATAAAAGCATTCAACGATGCGATTTTGGCAATCATAGCCACCATCATGGTCCTGGAAATCCCCCATCCCCAGACCTACACCTGGGGGCATATCCAAGAAACCGTCGAAGGGGCCATCATTTTTTACGTCAGCTTCCTCTTCATCATGTCCTTTTATTTTGAAAATAACAAGCGGTTCTCCAAAATCCGCCACATCACGGGCTTTCATGTAATTGCCTATGTGTTTTGTACCATGCTGTTGAGCCTCTTTCCCTTCATGACCTACATGGTTTACAAGGACAACGAAACGGCGGGCATTATTATCGTCTACGTCATCTATGTGGAACTTATCCGGGTAACCCATCATTACATGGGGAAACGGATGCTGGCTTTTAATAAGGTGAAGCTCCATCAAAAGAAAATCAAGCTGGTCGTCTGGGAGCTTACCTCCGTCATCGTCGTCTGCGCCAGCATCCTTCTGCTATTTGCACACCTTTCTTGGATAACGCTGATCCTATTTTACCTGCCCATTAGAAGCCTGTGCAAAACCTTGTTGTTTGAATGACAATCTAGCTTGACCAAGGACAGGTCATGTGCTATAATAGAAACATTGAAACCCCATTTAGGAACCCTTATTCAATAGAGCGGTGTGAACCAGGTCAGGACGGGAACGTAGCAGCCTTAAGCATTTAGCTTTATGTGAGTGAGGGTCCCTAAGCGGGGTTTTTTTGAAGGCTCACCCCTCGACTGTAGGAGCGGGGTGTGTCTTTTTAGCATACCTCCCAAAAAGACCCATATTGACGAATTTCGCCAAACATGGTATTCTGACACTAAGACTACCACGCAGTCATGTGGTTAAAAGGAGAGTACATATGGGGAAAATCCTGATTGTTGAAGATGAGATTTCGATTCAAAGGATTCTTGAGTTTGAGCTGAAGCAATGGGGCTTGGACGTCTCGCTTGCATCCAATGGCGAGGAAGGCGTCCAAAAGGGGTTAGCGGATAATTACGACGTTATCCTCCTCGATGTCATGCTGCCAGTCAGGGACGGGTTTTCCGTTTGCAAAGAATTGCGGGAAAAGGGGATTGACAGCCACATCGTCATGCTTTCTGCCCGGGATGAGGAATTCAACCGCATCATGGGCCTTGAAGTGGGGGCAGATGACTACATGACCAAGCCATTCTCGGCACGGGAAGTCGCCAGTAAAATCAAAGCCATCCTCCGCCGTAAGAAAAAAGACCAGCAACCGGTTTTAACTCCTGAACTGCCACAAACAGAGGAAGTGCAAGGGGGAAATTACCTGACTTGCAAAACCTTAAAGCTGGACACCCAAAAAATCGAGGTCTGGGCTGATTCCAACAGGTTGGACTTTACTTTGAAGGAATATGAGCTTTTGGCATTCTTGATGAAAAATAAAAACAAGGCCCTCTCCCGTGACATTTTGCTGGACCACCTCTGGGGGATGGAATATTTCGGAGAAACCCGCGTGGTGGACGTGCACATCTTCAAAATCCGGGACAAATTGAAGCCATATGACATCAAAATCAAGACGGTAAGGGGCATCGGTTACATGCTTGAAGGTGAGGAAAGTGCTTAAATCCGACCATCAGGCGGCCCTGCTAAACATTTGCTTGATTGGAATCGTCATTTGGAATACGTTCGTTTGGAACATCACGGAACTGACCCTGGTCATCGTCGTCATCTTGTTCATCCGAAATTACGCCCTTCACGCCAGGAACAAAACCTTTTTGGATCAGTTGGAGATTTATGAAGAAAGTGCGGAACGGATTTTGGTCGATGAGGAACTTCCTTACATCCAGCCCATCATGTCCGCCGATAATGAATTGATTGGCGTTGAATTCAACCGGTTGATGCGCTCGCTACAGCGCCAATTTGCTGCCAACCGGTCCAACAACCATATTATCCGAAGCGTCAGCCGCGTCATTGGGACCCCCATGGTCATCCTAAATAGCAGCGGGAAAATCGATTACGCCAACGACTCCTTCAAGGCCTGGCATTGGGGCCGCGACATTAGGCACATTGCCAATAAGGAACTTAGGCACATCCTTCAGGACGCCCTCCTTCGTGAAATCCCTTTGAAGCAGGAACTGAACATCGGGAAAGACTTCTACGTTGCTCATTCCAATCCGATACAAGACGATAGCAAAAAAACCGTCGGGATCGTCATCTTGTTCCACGACATCACGGAGCTGAAAAATTACCAGCACCTGCAACGGGAGTTTTTCGGCAATGCCTCCCACGAGCTTAAAACGCCAATCAGCGCCATCAAAGGCTGTGCGGAAATTCTGCTAAATGGGGAACATTCCCTGGAAACGTACACTGAATTTTTGACCATCATCCAAGACGAGAATTTAAGATTAGAGCGTCTCGTGCAGGATTTGCTCCTTATTAACCGCTACGAGCATCAGCAAATCGAGCTTCGGCGGGAAAACCTGCTTTTAAACCGGTTATTGACCAATGCTATCGTGAAGGTGCTCAACGTGGCGAACCTGAAAAAACAACAAATCCATCTGGATGCGCCAACTCACGTGCCATTTGCAGGGGATGCAACCATGTTGGAGCACTGCTTCCTCAACTTATTGACCAATGCGGTCCACTATTCGGGGGAAGGCTCGGTCATCCGGGTAAAATTGGGCGAGGCTCCCGATGGCAAAATCCAGTTGGAGTTCAAGGACAATGGCGTCGGCATCCCGCCAAGTGACGTGCCCCATATTTTCGAGCGTTTCTACAGGGTGGACAAAGCCAGGTCCCGCCATAGCGGTGGTTCGGGGCTCGGGCTTCCCATCGTCTTGTCCATCGTCCAGGCGCACGGGGGCAGCATTTCCGTCAAAAGCACCCAAGGCATAGGCACCACCTTCGTCATCCAATTCGAGAAGAACCTGTAAAAAACGGGTTCTTTTCTCTATTTTGAGCCCCATTACACAAATATCCTCAACTTTTTCACATTTTTTACACCCTCTGTTAACAATTCCTTAACCAAAGGTTGCGAGCGGCGGGGTATAATGTTAACGAAAGCACGGGAGATTGATGCCCTGGCTAAAACTTATCCATTATGGGAGAGATAATCACATGAAAAAATTATTTACGGTAGGATTAATGACATTGGCATTGGCCGCTTGTGGGCAAGCCGCAACTGAGAACGCCGCAACAGAGAACGCTCCAACTGAAACAACAGATACAGCAGCAGTAACCGAAGAAAATGACGCAGAAGAAGCGGTAACCGTTGACTTAGGCCCAATCGCAGTCATTATGCGTGAAGAAGGATCGGGTTCCCGTGACGCATTCGAAGACATCTTAGGTGTCAACCAAGAAGATGACGAGTCAGATGCTGTAACGGCACTTGCAGTTATCGGCCAAGGAAACGGTGGGGTTGCTACGGCAGTCGCAGAAAATGATTCCGCTATCGGTTTCGTATCGTTCGCTACTTTAGGAAATGATAGGCTTCACGGGCTTTCCATCGACGGAGCTGCGCCTACCCATGAAAATGTATTAAATGGCTCATTCCCAATGGCCCGCCCATTCATGGCGGTTTACAATGAAGAAGGACTATCTGAAATCGGTCAGGCATTCATCGCATTTGCCCGCTCTTTAGAAGGGGCTGAAGAATTGGAAGCTGCTGGGACGATTCCTGATGCCGCTACTGCTGAAGCATTCGACATTGACGCATTCTCCCACCTATCCGGGACTTTGACATTAGGCGGTTCAACATCTGTTGAGCGTGCAGCCATCGCTTTAGGGGACATGTTCTCAGCGTTATTGCCTAACATCACTGTCACTTACGATTCAGCAGGTTCAGGTGCTGGTATCCGCGGGGCACAAGACGGGACTTACGAAATCGGATTTGCTTCCCGTGACATCCGCGACGGTGAATTAGAAGCTGGAAACAATTCTTTCTTATTGACAATGGACGGCCTTGCCATCGTTGTCAACACAGCAAACCCAATCGAAAACGTAACCCTTGAAGAACTTCGCAGCATCTACCTAGGGGAAATCGCTTCTTGGACAGAACTTAACTAATTTTATTGCCAATCCGTGGAGGGAATCCCCTTCCACGGATTTTTTGATTTTTCCGGCCCCTTAGCATGAATTTCTAAAAAGTGTGGATACTAAGCCTGTAACTAAAAATTTCTGGCATGGGAGTGTTATGACATGAAAAAATTAGTATGGGCATCCGCCCTCGCCGCAAGTTTGGCACTGGTTGGTTGCCATGGGAATGCAGAAGCCGGCGAACCGGCCGTCGTTGAACCGGGTGGCAAAGACATCGCCGTCGTCAGCCGCGAGGAAGGGTCAGGCACCCGTTCCGCTTTCGAGGAACTCATTGGCATCGACGAAGAAAACCCGGTTGTGGACGGGGCCATCGTCCAAAATGCTACAGGCACTGTCGGGAACTCAGTAAAAGACAATCCTGAGGCTATCGGTTACATTGCCTTCATCACCTTAGATGAAACGAAAGGGATCCGCGGCCTGAAAGTGGAAGGCGTCGAACCAACAGTAGATAATGTCCTTGCAGGCGACTATCCCTTATCTCGCCCTTTTGTGATGATTTACGATGAAAACGCAGTCACCGATGCAGACAAAGCCTTTATCGCCTACCTTCAATCAGAAGATGGCTTGATTGAGATGGAAGCTAAGGATGGGATTATCGACAAAACCGGCGCAGAGCCATTTGATGCCGATGCTTTCGGGAACTTAGAAGGCAATTTGATATTAGGCGGCTCCACGTCCACAGAAAAAATGATTACCCATTTAGCAGATACATTTACCGCCCTATTCCCTCATGTGACTTACGCCTATGATTCCACAGGCTCCGGTGCCGGCATCAAGAATGCCCAGGATGGCACTTATTCCATCGGTTTCGCATCCAAGGAAGTAGCTGCGGACGAAGTTGGGGAAGGGATTGCCATCGAAACGTTCTGCAAAGACGGGATTGCAGTGGCAGTCAATGAAAGCAACCAGCTTGAAGGCGTGACCATCGCCCAGCTCCACGACATCTACACAGGAAAAATCACAACTTGGGATGAATTGAAATAGCCCACGGGTTAAGAGGTGAAAGCCTTTTAACCTTTTTTTGGGCTTGATGCTGATTTTGCTTCGTTTTTGAAAATGAAACATTGCCAAATGAGGAATAATAATGGCGGTAAAATTCCCGTTATTGCAGGTGAAAACGGGCAAAAATGAAAAATCCTGCCCTCCTTTGCGCTCAAAATTGACAATCGGTTAACAATTGCATGTATCGCTTGATTTATGGTTGAATTAAGTGTAAAATTAGAGGAGGAAAATTCTGTCGAATGTGCTTTATTTTTGCATTATTTTGAAGTCGAGGTGTTAAGTGTGGAGAAAGAAATGAGCGTCAACCAAAGGCGCGTCATGATGGAGAAATTGTTTCACGGAATCTTTTTTACAGCGGCGTCCATAGCGGTCGTCAGCGTCGCCCTCATTATTATTTTCATTTTCAGCAGGGGGCTTCAGCCCTTCTTCCCAGGCAACGAGTTCGGGAACTATAATCCCATCAGCTTTTTGACCGGGTTGAACTGGCGCCCGTCCTTTGGCACTTTCGGGATTGGCTACATGATTGTCAGCTCCTTGTTGGCGACGCTTGGTGCAATCCTTTTAGGGGTTCCCATTGCGTTATTGACAGCAGTGTTCCTGGCTGAGGTTGCCCCTAAGCGCCTGGCGGCTATTATCCAGCCGGCAGTCGAGTTGCTGGCAGCCATCCCATCCGTCTTATATGGGGTGTTCGGGTTTGCCATCATCGCCCCGGCGGTGCGCAACATTTCCCCTTATTCAACAGGGAACTCCCTGCTTGCGGTCATCTTGGTGCTATCCATCATGATTTTGCCGACCATCGCTTCCATTTGTACCACGTCCATCCGGGCGGTTCCCGGCTATTACAGGGAAGGCTCATTGGCGCTGGGGGCATCGAAAATCCAGACGATTTTCAAAGTGGTCATCCCATCAGCCAAGTCAGGTATCTTGACAGCCATTGTCCTTGGCGTCGGCCGTGCCATCGGGGAAACCATGGCGGTCATCTTGGTTGCCGGAAATAGCGAAGGTGGCATCCCATCCAGCATTTTCAGCATCATCCGCCCGCTAACGGTAAATATCGCCCTGGAAATGGGGTATGCGGCGGGAATGCAGCAGCAGATGCTTTTCTCAACAGCAGTTGTCCTCATTATCTTCATCATCATCATCAACTTGGTTCTTTCCAAAATTCAAAAAAAGGCAGGCTAGTAATCCATGAATAGTAGAAAAATAAAAGATGGGATCATTAATATCTTTATATGGGCTGCTGCCGCTTTCTCCGTTGGGATCTTAATCGCCATTGTGTACTTTATCTTCTCTAACGGGCTGCCTTTGATCAGTTCCAGGTTCATCACGGCACAATATAATGCATCCACTAATATTATCCATATGACATCCGAGCAGACCTTCTTGCAACCTTCAGGCCAAGACATTTTCTCGGAAAACCTGGGGATTGGGCTGGAACAAGATGACGACGGCTTTTGGGTCAATTATGTGGACACCAATTCGCCGGGCCGCCGGGCCATCAACAACGCAGATGAAATTGTCCCGGTTGAAGTCGGCCAGCTCTTACAGGCTGTCACAGGTGCCGACGGCCAGCTTCGGGTCGATGCCAACACGTCCCCAGAAGATGTGGTCGCGGCCCTCAACAGCTCCCCTGACATTACCCTTCGCTTAAACGAGCAGGGTGGCGGGGTTTGGCCACTGATTGTCACCACTTTGCTTCTAATCCTTACCACCTTGTTGGTGGCAGCGCCTATCGGGATTCTTGCGGCTATTTACATGGTGGAATATGCTAAACCCGGCAAGGTTGTCAACACCATCCGCTTTGCCACTGAAATCCTTGCAGGGATTCCCTCCATCGTGTACGGGCTCTTCGGGTTCTTGGTGTTTGTCAATACCCTTCACATCGGGCAATCCATCCTTGCAGGGGCACTGACCCTGATGATCTTATTGCTTCCAACCATGATCCGCACGACGGAAGAAGCATTAAAAACGGTGCCTATGAGTTATAGGGAAGCTTCTTATGGGCTGGGGGCCAATAAAATCCAGACCATTTCGAAGGTGGTGCTACCAAGCGCCATTCCTGGAATCACCGTCGGGGTGATTTTAGCAATTGGCCGTATCGTCGGTGAGTCTGCTGCCCTGTTAATGACTTTGGGGACGTTTGCAAGGCTGCCAGTCAACATGAGCACGGGGAACCTCTCCCTTCGTGAAGCTGGGACGACTTTAACGGTCCGTGCTTACGTGGAGGTCAATGAGAGTGGAAACGTCGAGATGGCTGCCGCTATCGGTATTGTCATTTTAGTTATTGTATTTGCACTGAATATCATCTCCAAATTGATCAGTCGCAAGTTCAGCAAGGCCAACTATTAACGAGGTGATTGGGAAATGGAGACTAAATTTTCAGTTAAAGACTTAGATTTGTTTTACGGGGCGTTTCAGGCCCTTCATCATATCAACATTGAAATTCCCGGGAAGCAGGTCACGGCGTTCATCGGCCCATCAGGTTGCGGGAAATCCACGTTTTTACGCACCCTGAACCGGATGAACGACTTGATTGACACCGTAAAGATTACGGGCTATGTCAGTCTTGACGGGGAGGATATTTACTCAGGTGTGGACGTTATGAAGCTTCGCACCCGTGTGGGGATGGTATTCCAAAAACCGAATCCCTTCCCCATGAGCATTTATGACAATGTGGCCTATGGCCCCCGTTGCCAGGGAATCAAAGACAAGAAAAGCCTAGATGCCATTGTCGAAAAATCCCTACGGGGAGCCGCCCTTTGGGATGAGGCAAAAGACCGCCTGAACAAGTCCGCCCTTGGATTGTCAGGTGGGCAGCAACAGCGCCTTTGCATCGCCCGCGCCATCGCCATGGAGCCGGAAGTCATCCTCATGGATGAACCGACATCAGCCCTTGACCCGATTGCCACCCAAAAAGTCGAGGAACTGATCGAGTCCCTGAAAAAAGATTACACCATTGTCATCGTTACCCACTCCATGCAGCAAGCCGCCCGTATCTCCGATAAAACGGCATTCTTCTTAATGGGCGAGTTGATTGAGTTTGGCGACACGAACCAAATTTTCACGAAACCACACGATAAGCGTACCGAAGATTACATCACGGGCCGCTTCGGATAATAGGAGGGGTATGGCATGGCAAGAGCAAAATCAAAACTGGACCAAAATTACGATCACTTATTGAAACTGGTAGAAGGCCTTTCCAACCAAGTGGTGGGGATTTATCAGTCAACGGTGGAGGCCTTAAAGACGTTGGACTTGGAAATCGCCCTGAACATTATCCGCCACGACCAGGAAATCGATGACATGTGCGAGGATTTAACTGAAGAAGCCATGGTGACCATTGTCCGCCAGCAACCGGTTGCCACTGACCTTCGCAAGATCCTCATGATTATGAAAGTCGCCCACGAATACGAGCGCATCGCCGATTACACGAAAAACATCGCCGAATACATTGTCCTCATCAAGGAGAAAGAATCCTTGGAACATTATAACAAAAATGTGGACAAACTGGTTGAAATGATTCAAATCGTCATTAAAATGTTGGAGTCCGTAATCACAGGCCTGATTACGGAAAATAAAGCTCTTATCAAAGAAGCTGCTGACATGGACTCCGAAGTAGATGCCATCTACGAAGAACTCCTAGCGTCCTTCATCCAACACATCCAAGTGGTAGACGGCAAAGTCTTTGGGACCGCCTACGCGATCCTCATCAACAAATACATCGAACGTGCCGGCGACCATGTGACCAATATTGCAGAAGAAGTCCTCTTCGCGTTAAAAGGCCGCCGTTACAACCTAAACTAAAGCAACAAGTAAGCCCGCACGGTAAATCTGTGCGGGTTTACTTGTTGGATAAAATACCCTAAATATAGTCGAATTATCAAAAAGGCAGCCCACCGCAAAGATGGTTCAACAGGCTTGACAACAGAAAAACCGAGGGGATAGCTTTTTATTTACCACCCCGTGGTGCCCTTTGATAACAACCAGGCGCAAAGGGATTTCCAGATGGCAAAGGTCAAACAAAAAATCTCCGACACATTCCACTCCCCTAAAGGTGCAGGCCACTTTGCCAGAAACAGGGGTCTCATGTCCACCTTCAAAAAACAGTCCACCCACATACTCACGGGATTGGGGCTGCTTTAAGGGGAGGGAAGCCGGAAGGACGGCTTAAAGATGTGCCGAAATAGCATCCATACCCTTGCAGTTTTGAGGAACCCATGTGTAAGGAAAAGGCGGGAATTTACTTTTTTTTCAAAATATTCTGTGAGCAATTGACGCTAAAGTGTTTATAGTTTTCGCGAAAAGATGATGCAGTCAAGTAAATTTCAGAAAGTCTATGGTTTGCTTCGAGGAAAATTCTTAATATTTTTAATTTACAATGTTTCTAAATTATCCACATAAAGCTCACATATCCGTGTGGTATAGTTATACCTGTAAGCGGGGCTAGTAAAGCTAACCACCGTAAAAATATGAG
>WRGF01000133.1 GCA_009787345.1 Turicibacter sp. | reverse complement strand
CTGGGATGGGAAATCCGGCTGTCTAGGCTCCTTGATGCCCCGCAGAGTGTCAAGAAGGGGACTTAAATCGGCCTTCGGGCGAGAGTTATACGGTCTCTGCCCACGTTTTGTGATGCGAAAGTTGAGTATAAATGTTGAAAACTACTGGAAAATAATTTCCAGTAGTTTTCAATATTTATAGTTATTTTTGATTATTCCTAAATAAGTAACAATTTCTTCAATATCTCGGCGGGCTATCGGCAATAAATTGACGCTGTACTTTGGAAGCATTGTTTATTTTCTCCCACATGTCCGTGCTGGCTTCATCATAAAGGATTCTTTGGTCCGTAGTGATTGCTTCCAGCTCAGCTACTTTAAATTTAAAATACACCTCATCTTCAAATCGTTTACGCTCGTATTGTTCGATGCTCATAACTACCATATCCCCATAACCGATTTTGGTTAAAAATACGGGTTCGTTGGTTTCATGGACAATTTTAGAAATTTCAGAAAAATTATTACGCAAATCAGAAAATGGCCTAATTTCCATTTCCCATCGCCTCTCAAAATTATGCTAAAATAGAAGACTGACAAGCCAAAATTCGTGTAAACTGAGATTGGAATTAAATAGAGGATTGCTTTTTTAATTTTAGGGCCTGCTTTGCATAAAGCGCCAAGGATGAAATCCGTCGGAAAATGTGGTATAATCATACGAGAAAGAAGGTGGCAAAATGATGGGTTGGACCTTTTTGTTGGTGGTTTGCCTTTTGCTGTTTCTCATATTTTCCTTGCACCGCTGGCGGACTCGGGCGGCTGTAGTTTTAGGGCTTTTGCTTTTAGCACTGGGTGTCCTGAATTTGGACGGTCTGGTGGAAACTTACCGGCTTCGGTCCCTGAATGGGATTGATTTATCCCAAGTAACCATTGCTGGCCTTCATGTGGGAACCCCACTGGATGCCATTGACTTTGAAGCCTTCGGACCTGAGATCCAGGAACGGGATGAGGACCGGATTTGGTTTGAGGAATTAATCCTTGATTTTGGAGATGGCCAGGTAAGCCGCTTGCAAACAAGTTCATCGGTTTTAGCAGATTTCCCAGATAGCCTTGGGGATGATTATATAAGTGCCTGGTATGACCGCGAGCAGGGGCTTCGGAACGCCATTTATGTGGACAGGGATTATCGTTTGAAATTTCGGATTATTTACTCGGATTATGACAGTACTACTGTTTCGTATATTTTAGAAAAATTATAAGGAGGCACCACTATGCGATTTAAATACGCTTATGACGACAAGCGCTACCATACATTGAATTACCATTTACGGAAGAAATACAAGCGGAAGATTTTCAAGGTGATGATCAACGCCGGATTTACTTGCCCCAACATTGACGGGACGGTGACTTATGGCGGTTGTACGTTTTGTTCGATAAAAGGCAGCGGAGATAATGCTGGGAACCCTGAGGATGATTTGAAAACGCAATTTAAAGAGGTCAGCACGAAGATGCATATTAAGTGGCCGGACGCTGGGTACATCGCTTATTTCCAGGCCTTTACCAATACCCATGCCCCATTGGAGGTGCTAAAAAGCAAGTACGAGGCGGTCCTTGATGAGAATCCCAATACGGTCGGCCTTTCCATTGGAACCCGCCCCGATTGCCTGCCAGATGATGTGGTCGAGTATTTGGGCGAGTTGAACGAGCGGGTGGATTTATGGGTGGAGCTTGGGCTTCAGACCATGCACGACAAAACCGGGAAACTGATTAACCGTGGGCATGATTATGCTACTTTCCTTGATGCTGTGGAACGATTACGTGCTAAAAATATTGACGTCATCGTCCATATTATCAACGGCCTGCCTCGGGAAACCCACGAAATGATGATGGAAACCGCTAGGGCATTGGCCCAACTTGACATCCAAGGGATAAAGCTGCATTTGCTCCATTTAATCAAGGGGACACCGATGCATAAAATGCATGAAAAAGGCATGATGCGGTTGCTGGAAATGGATGAATACGTGGACCTGATTGTGGATCAACTTGAAATCCTCCCTCCGGAACTGGTTATCCACCGGGTGACCGGGGACGCAAAACGCGAAGATTTGGCAGGCCCTATGTGGAGCATCAACAAGTGGGAAGTCCTGAATGCCATTGACGACCGGTTGAAAGAACGCAATACTTGGCAAGGTAAATATTACGATAAAAAACTAAGCGCCGAGGAACAGGCGGAGCTTGATGAATTGCTTCGGAATGGGATTAGTTGCAGCAGATAACAGGGAGTTGATTATCCATGAACCCATCTTTAACACGGATTTTGCCCTTTGCAAAAGAATTGCTTCAAACAGCGGTTTCCCCTACCGACACGGTGGTGGATGCGACGGCGGGGAATGGCCATGATACCGTTTTTTTGGCGGGAATTGCTGGGCATGTCCATAGCTTTGACATCCAACCGGAGGCCATCCATGCTACTCGTTCCAAGGCCGAAGGGAAAGGTTTTAGCAACGTGACGCTCCACCATATGGGACATGAAAATGCCATCCAGGTGGTGCCAGGGGAAATCGGAGCTGCCATTTTCAATCTCGGCTACCTTCCCGGCGGCGACCATTCCATTACGACCCAGGGCGAAACCACCTGGCTTGCGGTGCAGGGACTCCTCACACGTTTGAAGCGTCACGGCCTGATTGTCCTTGTGGTCTATCACGGGCATGAGGAAGGAAAAATCGAACGGAATTATATTGAGGAACAGGTGAAAACCCTTGATAAACGGGCTTATGGCGTGCTCAAATACCAGTTTGTGAACCGCCCGGATTCCCCTTACATTTTGTGTATTGAGAGGTTGCTATGAAAATTCATTTGCGAGAAGAAGCCCAAAAATTCCTAGATACTTATTACGAAGGGCTCCCCCTGACCATTCCCATAGAAGTGAGTGGAAGGCTCAGCCGTTCCCTCGGGCATTTCAAATACGATGCCAGGCGAAATCCCCTTAGCATTACTTTGGCCAAGCGGATGTTTAGTTTAGAGAATCAGCATCTCATTTTAGGGACGCTTTATCATGAGTTGGTCCATTATGCGTGCTTTGTGAAAGGGGCGCCATACAAAGACGGCCATCCTTATTTCGAACGGGAGTTGATCAGATGCAATGCTCCCGCGACGAGGACCCAGGGTTATGCGGACAAGACCCAGTTGAAGGTGCACGTTTACGGCTGCCAAAAATGTCAAAAAAACTTCAACCGGCGGCGGAAGTTGCGAAGTACCGATAGTTATGGCAAAGTGGTGACGAGCCATGGCTGCCCTTGCGGGGGGAAGCTTCGGTATTTGGGGTTTGAGGAATTGACGGTATAAATCAAAAGAGAGGAGTGTTAACGTGAAAATAGAAAAAATAAATCAAGGCAAAGTTAGTGATAAAGTTTTCGAGCAACTTAAAATGGCCATTATCTCCAATGAGCTGAAGTCAGGGGAAAAAATCCCCTCCGAGCAAAAATTAGGTGAGATGTTCGGCGTCAGCCGGGTTACTATCCGTACCGCATTAAAGCAACTTTCTACTATTGGCTTGGTCGAAATAAAAAATGGCGAAGGAACTTTTGTATGCGAACCAAATGTCAGCAATATTTTAACACCTTTAATGGGAGAACTGTCTTACAGCAATATGGATATGAAGCAATTGATGGAATTTAGACAAGGTATCGAAATGCAAGCTTGCCGCTTTGCAGCTATGCGAAGAACTCCTGAAGAATTGGAGGAAATGCAAGCTATTTTAGAAGAAATGGCCAAGTGCCGAAAATCCAACGATATTGAAGCCTATACTCTAGCCGACATGAATTTTCATTTTTGTATTGTAAAAATGTCAAAGAACCTGTTATTACAGAAAGTAATGTCCATCTTACAGGACTTTATGCTTGCCTATGGAAAAAATGCCAATGTGAATCTTGGCATTGAGTTAGGCTATGAAAAGCACTGGGAGTTATATGATTTAATCAAGTCAGGACTAAGTGAGCGGGCAGAAAGACTCATGTATCAAAAACTTCAGGAAGTAATGGAGGTTTTGAAATGGTAATGAATAACCTAAAAAGACCGTGGGAGAATTTATTTCCCCCGGTCTTTTTACATGAGCAATGGCTACGAATTATAAAGCAGTTCGTAATCTTTCGTTGCTTCTTCAGCTACCGCCAATGGAATCACTCCATACGAGGCATCTGTGTGATATAGGATACGGTTTGTCGCAGCAACACGTTTTTGTCTTTGTTTCATATTGTAAATCCGTTCTTCCCCCAACTGATAACGCAGTTGTGGAAGGCTTGAAAAATCGAAAGAAAGTGAACCCTTTTCAAATTTTTCTTTGTCGACAAAGTTAATTTCCTTGCCTTTCAAATTAATATGCAGCAAGTCCCCACTCTGAAGGTACAAAATCCCTCCACGATTAATAGCCTCTGGTGTCACATGTCCAAGAGCAGCCCCACGGGTAACGCCAGAGTAACGGCCATCACTTATAAGGGTAGCGATTTGGCGTAATTTTTTATTAGTATTAATATGCTGCATCGGGGTAAACATTTCTGGCATACCGAATGCTTCCGGTCCTTGCCCACTAATGATAATAGTGATTTTAAGTATGTTTTTTTCCGCCATGAAATCGAATAACGTGTTATAATCCATCTCAGCGGTTTCACTATATAAAGCGGGAGCATTGTGGCGGCAAGCTTCTTTTAGGGAAGCGAAATTAAAATGTCTTTCTTCCTTGACCTGTTGAAGCAAGTCTGGATTCAGCAAGTTCTTATTAGCCAAATCTTCATTTTCATAGTAGAGGATCAATGATATTTTTTTATCGAATTCGTCTATTGACAATGTGGACATGCCGCTAATTTTTACAACGGCACTTTCGAAAAAGTTTCCTTTTAAAACATCAACCCCACTGAATCGGCGGCGTGGCTTCGATAAGATAATTGGATTTTCCTTAACGTTAGAAGCTGATAAATTTTCAGTGTTTGACAAGCGTTCACGCCAACTTTGTCCCGTAACTGTCGGTGCATCCAACTCAATTTGAATTCCATTTTTAATCAATTCATAGAATAAGGTTTCCATTCCCCTAATCTGACCGGAACAACATTGGGACGCCAAAGCAAAAATATCGCGTCCTTCCGTTAAGCTGTAATCAAACAAATCAGGAATGGAAACTTCCTGATGAATTTTTTGCAAATCAAATAAATCAAACTTATAGCCAGCATACTGCATACAGGCGATCATATGCATTATTAAATTAGTTGAAGACCCAGATGCACTATGGATCCGAATGGAGTTTTTGATGTTTTGGGCAACAATGCTTCCCACACTGAAATTAGCATCGTTCATTAATGGAGCCATGCTATCAACCACAGTGTTGACGTGCTTCCTAGTCGCTGGAGCAGTTAGGAGTTCCACGTCAGGATGTACCAAGCCAAGGCCAGAAATTACGTGCCGTGAGCTATTGCCAGTTCCATTAAAAGCACAAATTCCCCCATCCTTGTCACACGCCTCAACTGAAAGATGCATTTCAAATTCATCTTGTTCTGCCTGGGTCATTAATTTTTTTTGCTTAATCCGTTCAAATACCCCTTGAAAAGATGTGTTGCTTGAGCATTGCAGTATATAAGTCATAGTATCGCGTAAATCCTCGGCAATGTCCGTATACCCGGTAATTTCAACTTTATCCGCTAACAAATTCAAAGACACTTTAATTTCATCTGGAATCGTTCCACCTTTTAAGACGTGAGCGGGTAAAAAGGTAGCAAAAACAGGTGCTTCCCCTCGGCGCTGACGAATAAAATCAATATGTGACAATGCATTGACAATTGCAAAAGGCTGCTTATCGCAACTTTGAAGGACTAGGGCACCATGGTAGCTATGGCTTTCCATTTGGCTAACTACCATTTGTGTAATGGCATTACGGCTTTCAAGAGAATAACTCATCCCCTGATTGCTTTGGGCTGTTCCGTCACACATCACAGGCGTGGAAAAGTGAAATGGCACCCCTCCATTTTCCCATATCCGCAAAGCAGCCATAGATACAGTTTCCATATCCATTAAATGGGCAGGATGGTCGATGGATCCTCCGATAACAGCTATTCTTGGTGCATTATCATTAAGGCGGTGGTAAATTTTATCCAATGTCCAATCGACTTTCATTTTCGTATCATTCAAAACCCTCTTGGATTGATCCAACAATGCTGCAACACAGATTGGTTCATTGGTGCGGCCTTGAATATTTTCTTTATATGGATTTATCTCGCTATCAATAATGGGAAACATTTGATTCTCTCCTCGCTTCTATAAAATTTCTATAATCTCACCTTCACCATGTTCGACACGCCCGCTTTTCTTTACCTTTATACTTGCCCCGTTTAAATTAGTGAAAATAATAGGCGTAATCATGGCAGGTACCTTCGGGCGTATTTTTTCAAGTTCAAAGGAAACGAGTAGTTCACCCACATTAACCTTTTGCCCTTCTTTCACATGGGAGGTGAATCCATCACCATTTAAAGTGACCGTATCCATCCCAATATGGATCAGTATTTCCCGGCCTTCATCTGAAACTAGTCCAATGGCATGTTTTGTAGGAAACACGGTTTTAATAATTCCTGTTGCTGGTGAATATAACTTACCTTCACTTGGTTCGATGGCAAATCCATCACCCATCATTTTTTCACTGAAAACCGGATCTGGAACTTCGCTTAAGGAGATAATTTCCCCACTCATGGGAGAAAAAAATCCCTTTTTCCCTTCCACATTTTTCTTGCTATTTTTAGAGAAAATATTCATTAATCCCATGTTGAAACCTCCATTGATCTATTATAGGACAGCACCATTTGACTGTATGACCGACTGGTACCATGTGAATGATTTTTTCTTGAGGCGCTCTAAGCTCCCAGAGCCATCGTCCTTTTTATCAACGTATATCATTCCATAACGCTTGCTCATTTCACCAGTAGAAGCTGCGACCAAATCAAGGATGCCCCAAGAAATATACCCAAGCAGTTCAACACCATCCTCTATGCCATCTTTCATAGCTTTAATATGTTGGGACATGTATTCGATGCGGTAATCATCACTGATTTTTCCATCAATGATTTCATCTTTTGCACCTAGGCCATTTTCCACAATAAATAATGGTTTTTGATAGCGGTCGTATAATTGGTTCATAGTAATGCGTAGCCCAACTGGGTCAATTGGCCAGCCCCAATCACTCATTTTTAAATAGGGATTTTTGACGCTTTTGACAACATTCCCCTCATTTGACTCCAAATCCTTTGAAGATGCACACCTTGATGAGTAATAACTAAAGGAAACAAAATCCACGGTATTCTTCAAAATTTCTGCATCATCTTCACCCCAGATTAGGGAAACATTTTTTTCGTTGAATATGCGGGCCGTATAAGATGGATAATATCCCCTTGCCTGGACATCGATAAAAAAAGTATTTCCCCGGTCCTCATTATACGCCTTCAAAACATCATCTGGATCTGGACTATAGGGATAAAAACTGCCACCTGCGATCATGCACCCTATTTGGGCATTGGGCAACATGGCGTGAAGGTGTTTGACTGCTTTGGCGCTGGCAACCAACATATGATGAGCTGCCTGATATTTGATCTGTTCTTGATTTTCACCTGGTTGAAAAGCAATCCCTGCCCCTGAGAACGGGCTGTGAAGGACGATGTTAATTTCATTGAAAGTAATCCAGTAATTCACTTCTTCAAAGTTTGCAAAGCAGGTTTTAGCATAATTTTCAAAAAAATCAATTAGTTTTCTGCTTCGCCACGATCCATACCCTTCTACCAGTCCCATTGGAACATCGAAATGGGCCAGGGTGACCAATACTTCCATGCCATTTCGGCGGCATGCTTTAAACAGGTCTTTATAATAGGCAAGCCCAGCTGTATTAGGAACTTGTTCGTCACCGTTGGGGAATAAGCGGCTCCAGGAAATCGAAGTCCTAAATATTTTTAGGCCCATCTCCTTTAGAAGCGCTAAATCTTCCTTGAAACAATGGTAAAAATCAATGCCTGTATGGCTGGGGTAGTATTCCCCTTCCATTAAGGTTGGATGGGGAACATTACCTAATTTAACTGCTTGGCGGTTTTTTCCATGGGGAATCATATCAATATTAGACAACCCGCGGCCACCTTCACGGAAGGCCCCTTCGGCTTGATTAGCAGCAATAGCCCCTCCCCATAAAAACTCTTTGGGCATCCTCATTATTCAACTTCCTCTTCTAAATCTTCAAATCCTAAAACAAGGGTTAGGACAAACGACAACACGATTGACAAAAGCATAATTCCGATAATCCAGAAAATAGTTTCCGGGCGTTCTCCATCAATGAATTGAATGGAGGTTACCAGGCCTGGGGCAGCCATAGAGTGGCTAGCAAGCCCTGCTATACCGGCAACTGCCCCGCAAATAGCACCTGTGATCAAAGAAGCAACGATTGGCCTTTTCAGGCGGATTGCAACCCCATATAATGCTGGTTCCGTAATACCAGCAATAAGAGCTGAAGATGCAGCCGCCAACGCCTGCTGACGCAAACCTTTATTCTTCGTTTTATAGGCCACCGCCAAAGAAACACCACCTAAAGAAAGGTTTGCACCTAATTGCCCTGGCATGACAGTCCCTTCTGAACCCGTTTCTGCAATGGTTTGGATAATCGTAGGTGTAAATACACGGTGCATCCCTGTCATAACCAATAATGGCCATATACCACCCATTATCGCAACGGCTACGAATCCAAGGCGGTCTTGTACCCAGAAAACACCACCTGAAATGGCTGTCCCTACCCAAATTCCTAATGGGCCAATCAGGATTAATGCGATTGGCGCAGTAAGCAACATGATAAGCATCGGCTTTAAAAAGTTTTTTGTCACAACGGGAGTTATCCTGTCCACCCAGCGCTCAATATAAGATAAGACCCACGTAGTTACTAGTGCTGGAATAACCGTATACATATAACGCACAGAAGTAATCGGAATATCCAAGAAAGAAATCCGTGTTCCTTCTGCGGCGGATGCCATTAGGGAAACGTAGGTTGGATGAATCATGGCCCCAGCAATTGCCACTGCAATAAAAACATTAGTATTAAATTTTTTAGCGGCAGATACTGCTACTAGGACCGGTAAAAAGTAAAAGGCCCCGTCGCCAATCGCATCTAATATCTGAAAGGTTGTATATGTATTATCCATGATACCCGTCATGTTGAAAATCATTAATAATAGCTTGATCATAGATCCACCAATTATGGCAGGAATTAATGGTGACATCGTACCAACAATCGCATCTAAAATATTAGCACCGACTTTTTTGAAAGTTAGCTTGCCATTTTCTTTTTTCCCTTCCTCTTTTGGGGTGAAATTCCCAAGTTGAAGGACTTCTTTATATAAAGCGGCCACGTTATTTCCTACGATGATCTGGAATTGCCCGCCTTGGTTGACAACGCCCATAACGCCGGTCATCTTTTTAATATGACCTTCATCAAATTTACTGTCGTCTTTCAAGTTCAGCCTGAGGCGGGTCATGCAGTGAAAAACCGATTCGATGTTTTCATCCCCTCCGACATGTTCAACAATTTCAATTGCCATTCCTTTAAAGTCTTTCGCCATTTTCATTTCCTCCATTAATCAATCAGATTTGCATTCCACACCTATAATACAGCTAATAGCTATTAGCTTGCAAGACTATTATAAACCCCTTACATACTTTTTGTCAAGCCCTTTCATTTTTTTAAAAATTTATTTAGATTACCTCTAAAAACGTAGGGTAGTCTCTGTCTAAAACGACTCAGTAGAGCCATACTATTCCTAAAAGACAAAGAAATAGGAAATAGTTTATGCTTCAATTCAATCTTCTAGCTGAATCCAACCGTCTGGATCGTCTTAAAGAACACAGAGACCCTTTGACCAAAGCCCAGAATATCGTGAATTGGGAATTGTTCCGTCCTATTTTAGAAGATGCCTTCAATATTGAAGCGAGAGGTCCTGGCCGAAGGCTGCGATTTGATTCCATCCCGATGTTCAAAATCGTCAAACTCCAACAATGGTACGGAATTTCAGACTACAATACTGAATTTGCCATCAATAACCGTCTATCATTCCAGAGGTTCCTGGGTCTCCAACTCAATGTCAAAGTCCCGGATGCGAAGACCTTCTGGCTCTTCAAGGAAAAATTGAAAGAAACCGGCACAGGCATTTTGCTTTTTCAGCTGTACGCAAACCAGATGAAGTCCCAGGGCATCATTACGAAAAAAGGATTGTTGGTTGATGCGACCTTTGTTGACGCACCGCACCAAAGAAACAGCCGCAAGAAAACAGTACGATTAAGGATGGGCGTGTCCCTGAAGGCTGAAACCAGGCGGATCCTAAACAAAGCAAAAAGCCTCGCCAAAAAATATGCTGGTCCGATGGACAAGGAAAGCAGGATGATTATGGATAACGTGTGACATGCGCCAATGTCCATGACAGCCAGCCATTCCCTCACCTAATCAGCGAGAGCGACCAAGAGGTCTGGGTGGACAGTGCTTATGTTGGCGAGGGAATCGAAGATAAACTCAAAGAGAAAAACCCTGACATCAAGCTCCATATCATTGAAAAAAGATACAGGAATGCACCGCTAACCGATGTACAGGCATCCAACAAAGAGAAGTCCCGAATCCGCTACCGAGTGGGGCATGTCTTTGGGTTCAAGACCCAGTCAGGGGCCGATGACGGTGCGGACATTGGCAAGGCGTGGGCAACACGGGAGATAGCGATGAAGAACCTGGCATACAACCTGAAGCGGTATGCCTTTTTGGAAGATAGCAAAAAATAAAAAATTTTTTTGCGAATTGTTTCCTGCCTTTTCTCAACCATGTATACATCCACTCTCATTCTACCATAATTAGTTATCGACAGACTGGAGGGAAAAAAATGGTCTACCTAATTGATGCAATCATCGTTCTGACTTTGGCGGGAGCAGTTTATCTGGGCGCGACCCGCTCGTGGAAAGAGAGTTTTACAAGCATCGCGGCACATCTGTTGGCAATGGGGACAACCTGGGGGCTAACAGAGCTAGTAACCCCTCTGTTAGTGCAACTACTATCCCTTTATTTGAACGTGTCCCAATGGCTGCCCATCTCTATCGGGTTTTGGGTATCCCCTTTCGAGCAAAATATCCTCCACACGGTCATCTCTTCCTTCTTGTTCGTCCTTTTTTTTCAAATCTCAAAAAGTATCCTCCATGCCTTTAGCTGGGTCTATGACTGGGGGGATTCCTTATTTCGCTCCATCCGCTTGCCCAGAGTCATAGACGGTATCCTAAGCTCGTTTTTCACCGCTGTCCATGCCTCCACCTGGTTATGGGTAATCTTACTGACTATCGCCTCCCCCTTCTTCAATATGGACAAAAGCTTCTCCTTAAGCGGGGCTATTTTAAGTACGCCCATCTTTTTGGAACAAACAACAGCCCTTTTTGCCCCCTACGAACGGCTACAAATCGCATTTACCATCGTAGGCCCTGAACTCTTCCAAGTCTGGAAAGGTGACGGGGTTAACATAGATGCTCTTGCCGCCATGGATGAATCCGACCTCCGCCAACTGAAATACAGCCTAGTCGAAGCCCTCCCATATCTGCCCCTGGAACTTAACGCCCCGCTCCATCAGGTAATAATCGGGATTCAAAGGGAGTAAATCTTAAATCACATCCTAAATACAGTTCTGGGTCATCAGAAAAAGTCAGGGATGAACCCATTTCTTTCTATAATTATGGGTACCTCTAATAACTCGCTTTACCCGAATTTACGAGGATTTTTTCGTCCAACCGAGGAAGTTAAAATGCTTCTACGGTGCTCACTCCGTTGCGCTCCTCGGCGCAATAAAGATAAGGAGCATTGCAGGGAAGTGGAGCTTCATGGCATTTTTGAAGACATTGGATTGGCGGAAAAAGACCGTAAATTGGGGTGAAATGGAGTTATTAGAGGTTCTCTAATTTGGTGCATTTCCAGTAATCTGAACTGCACTCCTGAAAGGCTCTGGCGTTGTAGGTGGCATTACCTCGAAGAATATAGCACATCTTTTGTAGAGCCCCCCCCCCCCATCCCT
>WRGF01000132.1 GCA_009787345.1 Turicibacter sp. | reverse complement strand
CTTGTCTTTGATCATAAAAATCAGCCTCCTGTCTTGGTACCCTAATTATACCGTGACTGAAAGCTGGATTCTATTCGTGTTGTTATTTGACGCTTACCTTGTTTGGAACTCTGACTTTTAGGTTCTCAGATGAAACCGACCGGGATGCCTACGTTCATGTACAAATGCAGTCAGGAAACCTAGTCCAGATTTCAACCAGTTCAAACGATATGGACTGGGATTCGTTTAATTAAAGGGGACGTTCAAAAAACCAGCAATTCAACAGGGGCTTGCTGGTTTTTTGAACCCCACAAAGTCCGTCCGCAAGGATGGGATCTTATTCTCATCATTTTACAACTTCCTAACAATTCGCTATTACTCCCCTAACATTTCGGGTGTAAAATAGGTTTATCAAGTGAAACGAGGTGCTAGGATGAAAAAGTTAATGATGATGGCAACAGCGGCTGTGGTTTTGGCTGGCTGTGCCAATGATGGATATGAAAATGAAGCAGTGAGGGAAATTGCACCAGCCGAAGAAGTTGGTCAGGAAGTCCTTGGAAATATGGAAGTCGCCCGAGATTTTGACATCGATTGGAATAGCGTGACCCGCATCCAAGATGGGGGTTACCCGGCAACAGGGTTTTTATCCCTTGACGAAGCGGCCCGGATGGGTGGGGAGTACCTTCAGGAATTGATGGAGATTGACATCAGCGGGATGACCGTGGCGATGAATTTCTTCTACGGCGACCGCCCGGTCTGGGATGCGTGGGTGCTGGAGGATGGCGCGGATCTTGACACCATCTGGAGTTCGGCCAGTTACACGTTTCGGTTGGATGCCGCCACAGGCGAGCGGATTGACGCCGGAAACTTCGCCCTTACGATGAATCATCCCAACGCTTTCTTGTTTGACAGGTTGGATGGGTTCGACGAGTCTGAAATCCAGGTGACTTATCCACAGCCGACAACAGCGGAGGTTGCCTTTTACCAGACGCTAGCCCAGCATTTTGCCCAAATTCATTTCGGGGAAGAGGCGGTGCTGACACCCCTGACCTTTGAGGATTCCCGATTTTGGCAAAGCTCCGAAGGCTCTGATTCGGAACTATACGATTTCAATCACCTGTTTGGAATGTTGACTTTTAGGTTCTCAGATGAAACCGGACGGGTAGCTTACCTTCACGTGCAAATGCAGACGGGTGACTTATCCCAGATGACAACCAGCCAAAGCGACATTGACTGGGATTCATTGAATTAAGGGAGGATGAAAAAGATGAACTACATGAAACGTGCCATGACCAGCATTAAAAGAAAGCCAGGCAAGTCAGCGGCCTTACTGGTACTTCTATTTGTCCTAGAAAACCTCATTGCCGGGGCGATTTCCATCCAGACGGCGGTTGAAAATACCCAAACCAACCTGATGGCAAGCCTGCCAACGGTAGCAAATATCCGCATGGACTTAATGGGACGGGAAAATTACGTGGTGGATAACGGGAGGATGCCGGTAATCCAGCCCATTACCACAGACCTTGTCAACCAGTTGACAGCTTTTCCCGAAGTGGAATCCTATGACTTTTTCTGGGATGGCTACATTTATAGCCGGCAAGTCCAGCTGGTGTCCCCAACCCCACCAGCCAACGGCTTCCCAGAAGGAGTTTCCGCGGAGCGGTTCCTAGAATGGAGCCTTCGCTCCCAAGGGGTTGATATTGAACAGCTATCCATCCGGGGAGTTGCCCAGGAAGTGATGTTTGATGTCCAGGCGGGACTTATTTCCCTTAGCAGCGGGCGTGCCGTCAATGCACAGGAACTGGCTAACAATTCCCTGGTCGCAGTGGTCTCCCATGAATTTGCCATTCAAAATAACTTACAGGTTGGCAGCACATTCTCCGTAGAAAATACGGTTTGGGACCGAACTGGCGTGGGATGGACCACTGAAGAGAGATACGACGACGAAATCATCCACTTTACGGAGGAATACCAGTTGGAAGTGGTGGGGATTTTTGAAACGGCGCGGGATTTCGACTTCACGGACAACCGCTTGGCGGCCATGGCTTTTCAAACGGTCAACCGCATTTACGTCCCCAATGGATTAGCGGAAAGCTGGATTATGGCGAACTTTGAAGCGGCCCAGGAAGTGGACACCTGGTTAGCAGATGCCACTGAACCCCCAGCGAATATGCAAGCGTTCTTCTCGTTGACCACCTCCCAAGCTGTGGAAGCCTTTGTTGAATTCGGCGACGGGTTATTGCCGGAACTGTACTACATCGGGACGTTGACCGGCGTGTTCGGAAACATCAACTCCTCCATGGAAAGCATGGGTTGGATTGCCCAACTGGTCTTGTACGTTGCGGTCGGTGCCACCATCATCATCGTCACCCTCATCATCACCCTTTTCCTTCGCGACCGCCAAAAAGAAATCGGCCTTTACCTGGCACTGGGGGAGAAAAAAGTCAAAATCATCACTCAATTACTGGGTGAAATCCTCTCCGTCGCAGTCGTCGCCATCGGCTTGGCGCTGGTTTCCGGGAGCTTCCTCTCCCAAGGGCTCTCCCGCCAAATGCTCGAAAACGACTTACTCACCCAACAGGCGGAAGACCCCTCCTTCAATCATGTGACCGGTATTTCCTTTGATTTGGAAGTCTTTAGACCGGCAATGATGTCTATTGAAGAAATGCTGGCAGCCTACGATACTAGCATGACACCCGTAGCCATTTTCCTCTTCTTAGGGGTCGGCTTAGGGACGGTCCTCATCTCAACGGTCGTCCCCCTCGTGTACATCATGAGGTTGAACCCCCAAAAAATCATGCTTTAAAGGAGCGAGCAACTATGAACAGCAATTTTTTAAGCCAATTCGAGGGCAAGGGGTTAGCGGACAAAAATGTCCCGAAAGCCCTAGTGCCAGCCAGTACCCCGTCTAAAATCACAGCCCCAAGCCATGTGGTGGTCCAAGACCAAGGCTATCACAAACGAAAAATCGTGAAAATGTCCATTATGGGTGCGTCAGCAATTATCGTTTCCATCCTGGTGTTCTTCGGAATCCGCCTGATGAATGCCGTGGAAATCATGGACTTTACCGGGCAACCGGTTACCGTAGCCAATCAGTGGGCGCTTCAAAATGGGATGTCCATCCAGCAAAACGAAAGGTTCAACCTGGAATTTGACCCAGGGGTTGTATTTGGGCAAAGCATCGAAGCGGGAGCCAGCCTTCAACGTGGGGGCGTTGTGGTTTTGGAAGTTTCCCGTGGGGCTGACCCTAATGAAGTGATTGCCCTTCCCGATTTTTTAGGCATGACCACGGGGCAAATTCAGACGTGGCGAAACCAGTACCGGATTGGCAATGCTGTTCAAGTCCGCCAAGAATATCATGACACCATCGAAGCGGGCCAGTTCATCGACATGGAGCACCTGCCTGCTGTTGACCTAGAGAATTTCACCCGACAAAGTAGCCTGACCGTGGTGATGTCCAATGGTCCGAGAATGCTTGCCATGCCAAACTACGTGGGCCGTGATGTGGAGGATGTAAAAGCGTGGCAAGAGGAACATAACCTGAATGTCACCATCGAAACCCGCACGGATAACGAAGCAGATGCAGGGGAAGTCCTTGAACAAAGCATCGAAGCCCGCCAACGTTTTGCCACAACGGAAGAAATCATCATCACAGTGGCAGCAGGCGAATTCATCCTCGTCCCGGATTTCAGCCAAATGTCCCAAGATGATGCCCTTGAATTTGAGGGCCTGACCGTGACCCGCCGCAACCGATTCAGCGCCACCGTTGCTTTTGGCAGGCTCATTGAGCAGTCTTTGCCCGCCGGGACGCAAATTGACGAATCCATGAACCGATTGACCGTCACCTACTCTCTGGGCCGCCCATTTATGGAGAGTTTGGTAGGGCAGTCGGAAGGAATGCTATCCGCACACTTTTTTGAAACGTTCACTAGCAGGGGCGCAAGCCTTACCTTTGCAGTCCGCCATGTGGATTCCTACGAGCCCCGCGGGCAGATTGTCGCCCAATCCCGCACAGGGGAATTCGTCGGCATGAACGACCACATCACCTTCGATGTCAGCCGCGGGAATTTAAATCCGCCCGCCCCTTATGTCCCAACACCCGTTCCTGATATGCCGTATGAGCCGAGTGAAGGAGCGGATTATGGTTATGGATACGAATAAAAAAAGAGCCGAAAGGCTCTTTTTAGCGTTCAAAATCAGGGTAAATTTGTTTAAATTCCTCCATGACCAAAGCAACATCTTCAGGCATCATTTCCGAAACATGCTTAGAAATGGTCTTTTCCAAAACGGGATTGTTAAAGTCCCCCTGGTGAGCTTTAATATCGAATAAACTGAAGAAAGGGTACCTCTAATAACTCCAATTCGCCCGAGTAAGCGGTCTTTTTCCGCCATTCCTTTTAGCCCACCAAAGGAGGATACCTTCCTACGGAAGGGCGGGGACCCTGCCAGCAAAAATGCCATGAAGCTCCACTTCACTGCAATGCTCTTAATCTTTATTGCACCGAGGAGCGGAAGGTCGTGAGCACCGTAGAAGCATTTTCACTTCCTCGGCCTGACGAAAAAATCCTCGCTCACTAGGGCAAAGCGAGTTAATAGAGGCACCCTAAAAATCCCCGTTGTTCTTTTCGTACTGCCAAATCAGTAGCCATTAACACCGCACCTTTCCAAATAGCTGTATCGTTTGATTATAGCATTCCGCATTGCAAATAACAAGTTATAGTAGAGCAGTTGAAGGTTGTCGGAGGTTGTGATTTTGGGAGTTAGTGGATTTCTAATAGATAATTTTTGTCATAATTATATAATGAGTTGAATATCTTTTAGAGTAGGCCGAATAATAAGGAGCAGTCATTTCTTTTTGTACAGTTCGATACTCGAAACAACGATAGCCACTGATAAAGAGCTTTCTTTCATCAAGTGATTCTAATCGAATGGTTGGATAAAGGTCAATTGTATTGAAAGGTATCTAAAAATAAATGCTATCTAATACCTTATTAAATTCATAGGCTGATGGAGAAAAGATGCATAAACTCATGATTTTTGTTGTTTTTGTTTTAAGTCTTTCGTTTTTTGTAGATGTTACGACCGTTTCTGCGTATAACAAGGACAATACACGGGAAACAGATATGTCTTATTTAGAGGTTTTATCCTCGGCAGCTATTTTCTTAAACATCGATACTGGAGAAGGTGCGTTATTATCACCTGGAGTAAGTGAATATCAAATCATACGTTTATACAACTTAGACGATGAGGTTGTAGCATTCTACGTTAGAATAGCCGATAATTTTGCTGTCATCAATAACAACCGATATAACCCAGCGATGATTGAAATGGGAGAAGGCGGAAACCCTTTAATTGAAGAGATATTATCTAGTGGCCTTGACTTTCAAATAGTTTATAATAATCCATTTGAAGTAATTAACGTTGCACTCAATTTTATGCCCTATAATGCTTCTGAAATTTTCAAAGGAAATACTGAAAGTTTTCATGAAAATTTTTCTGACATATTAGATGAAGACTTGTATTTAAAAGGACTGAAACAGGATGCCAAAATCATAATTATTGAAAATAACTCATCACCATCACAACGGGTAGTTTTCGGAAGTGCCGACTGGGGCTTTATGGATTTAAGCGGTTTACCTACTGGAACTGTAACTTCCGCAAGTAGTATAACAGGAATCTCTGGAAGCTGGGCAAGAACAGGTGATTTTTTAAATCCGCCTAAAGTCGACAACCACTGCGGATCAGTTGCAGTAACAAATTTAGCATTGATTTTTTCAAGGCGGTCAGGTAATAGTAACCTTGTATATTCAACGATAGCTTCGACGTTTAATTCAGTTCATGCAATTGTTGGAAATGGTCCTAAAGTCACTATTGCCGGTAATGCAGTTACTTTCTTTAAAAATCGTGGCTTTATTTTGAACCATACTTCAATAAGTAGTTCTGAATTTACAACTGCAATTGCTGCTAGTGACAGACCGATTGGAATGTTGACTCAGAGGAATTTAGAGGCTCATTGGATTATAGGCATAGGCTACCGTACAATAGGTGGAGTGACTTATTATCGTATTCTAGATGGTTGGAATAATAGCAATAATAGATTTTTTCGTCCAGGAACAGGTTCAGCTGTTCAAAGCCGAACCGCTTATTATTTATAGTGGTTTATGATGAAAAAATGTAAATGTCTAATATTGGGTATAATCATCCTGTTTTCTTTATTCAACTTCTTAAGATTTATTGATTTGAACGAAGCAAATGTTCATCGTAAACCCGTATTATATGTCTTTGTGGAAGAAATTCATTCCAATTATTTTAGGGCAAGGGTTACAGATCAAACATTTACAGAAGTTACGGATAAATATCTTAACATTACATTAATATGTGAAATTTCTTGCTCGGATTTTAAAGTAAATGATGGACTTGACGTATATTTCGATGGAAATGTTCATACCGATCAAATAATTCAAGTGTCCAAAGTATTTTCCATTCGTGTAAGCGGCCTGCCATATTACATTTAGGGTACCTCTAATAACTCGCTTTACCCGCACTTACGAGGATTTTTCGTCCAGCCGAGGAAGTGAAAATGGAGTGAAGTGGAGCTTCATGGCATTTTTACTGGCAGGGTCCCCGCCCTTCCGCAGGAAGGTATCCTCCTTTGGTGGGCTAGAAGGATGGGCGGAAAAAGACCGCAAATTCAGGTGAATTGGAGTTATTAGAGGTACCCTTTATAATAAATCAAGATATTTCGTTAAGAGGTTGAAGGTAAAAAACCGTCCATCAATAAAAACTATGTTATCGTCATTGCTCTTGTCGGGTAACTGTTTGCAACTTCGGCAACGGTCTTTCTAAACTCCCAAGAGGACAACAATATCCAGTCCGAAGCGAGTGTTTTGAAATACTTTTCAACTAAGGGATTTGACGGGCTGTTAGACGAAATGAACCTCATGGATGGGGATGGCCTTTTATCTCCTGCCGCTGCATTATTGGAAATATTCAGAGGGGTCAGCCCCGAACGGATGATAAAAGAAATCATGGATACTAGCAATTCGGAGGCGGTGCGTGTTACCCTCATCCAGATTAATGAGGGATTAGACAATGATAGCGTAATCCAGGGCATCCTCCCGTTGCTGGATGATGAAAATACACCCTATGAAATGAAAATCAATATCCTGCTTGCCAGCCCGACGGATGTGGAGCTATACGCACGGTTGGCGACCGGTACTGATGATGTGCTGGCTTTCCAAGCATTACAGCTCCTGTTTTCTGAGGAGCCGGAAACTGCAATGGCTATCATTGATGAAATCTTTGCTGACTTTCATGGGGCATAACGGAGCATGTACGGTCTGCCATGATGATTAAAGGACGGTCTTTGAAAAAAAATTCCACCTCCGAGGAACGAAGGCAGTTTATTGAATTAGCTGATGAAATGTTTGTTAGCACTCCTCCGGAAAAAAACGATTTGGTTTGGGATTCCCTTGTGTTGGCCATTTCAAATACCATGGACCGGGAAGGGATTGCGAATATTCTTGAAAATCGTGAGATTGACCGTATCCAGAAAGCAAGGGCCATCGACCAAAATGCTTTTGTTTTGGTGGATATGCTAAAGAAGGTCTCTTCCTACTCGATTTCTCCGTCTTCCACCACACCCTCATTGTTCATGAAGGCTTCAAATGCACCGATTGGAGCAAAGTCAATGTATATTCGGTGAGGATTGCCGTTTTCATACCACAACTTAACAGAGTCGGTGCCTTTCTTGTGCAACCATTCACGAGTTACGAGAGTTCTTTCTTTTAGTCCTAACACGTCTACTAAAAGCCATTGCCCCAAGTCAGCTTGACCGTATCGCTTTCCATTTGGTTTGGTAATAACGTTGCTGCCGGATTGGAAGTTTTTTAAACCATCTCCTGTCAACAAGGCTGGCATTTCTGTTCCATTAGGCAAGACTAATTCAAACTTGACTTCAGGTCTGTTGTCACTTCCTTTTAATTGCTTACGGTTTTCCATAAGTTCTAAGATATTATCTGTAAAGAAGTCAGGGAATTTTTTATGAAATTCCTTTGGTATTGGTATATAAACCTCGTTTAATGGACGTAATGTTCCGCTGCCTTTATTTTTGGAAGCCCCATTCCAAGCATTAAGTCCAGACTTTTCTCCGACCTCTTTTGTTCGATAGGAATATAAAGGCAAATATGCGACAGTAATTTCAACTTCATCTTTTTCAGTTGCGTTGCCTGACATTTCAAAGTAAGAACGCATGAGGAAATCAAAGGGGTCATCCATGATATTGACATCGAATTCTGTTAATTTCGTTGTACCTGGTAAATGTGGGGCAAATCGCATCCAGATTTGTGAATCGCCAAAAGTGTATTTATAATCCTTATGACCATCAGAAAATTCAAAAGAAGAGTCGGTCATTTTAAAATTACATAATTTATCCAAATCGACTAGTGGATAAGTTGTTTCATGGAGAACAAATCGTCCTTCATCCCGAGTAACATAATGGTAAATATTCTTCGACTCTTGAAGTCCTAAACGAATATAGTCCTGTAACATTCGTTCATTTTTAATTTCGGATATTTTCCTTGCAAATGTTTCAATCCCTAGAGTTTTTGACGATTCAATTTCATTTTTAAACCTCTTAAGCTGCATGACTTTTTGATAGGACGGTTTAGAGTTCATCCATGTTTTGAGTCCAATCCCAATTCGTTCTTGTCCAAATACGGATAGGACATCATGCGGTGTATTCCCAATATCCACATTTTTGGCTTGAAAAACTTTGCCGTATACGGTTTCTTGAAATTTAGAATCCAAATATGGAATCATATCTCCCTGTTTTTGCCTGAACAAGTTACTTAATGCACCATATACCTGCAAAAATTTAATGTATTCTTCCCGTTCTTTTTGAGTATATTTCTCCCAAACACTCATCTGCAATTTCCTCCTGTTAATTCGGTTCCTACCGATTATTATAGCACGAAAACGACAGTAAGGGAGAAGATTCCGACATTCCACACAAAATAAAAAACAGATTTTCTGCATAATATGCTAAAAAAGAGTCAGAATAGAATTAAACAATTGTTTCAACAGGAGGGTTATGTATCCTTAGGAAATTGGTAATTTATTCAATGAGTAAAAAAATTTCCCTTTTTGTCATAAAATACTGTATAATAGTAGATACTGATTTATTCGTACGAGGTGATGGAAATGCCTAAATTAAAGGCCATCAGTCTGTTTGCCGGTGTCGGAGGTATTGACTTTGGCTTTGAAGCAACAGGTGAAGTAGAAACTGTCTGGGCTAATGAATTCGATAAAAATGCAGCTATTACTTTCAGGGCGAATCATACTTGTGAATTGTCCACTGAAGATATCCATGCTGTGGATAAAAATAAACTCCCATCAGCTGATATTGTCCTTTCAGGTTTTCCTTGTCAGGCCTTTTCAGTTGCTGGGTACCGTAAAGGCTTCGAGGACGAACGAGGAGATTTATTTTTTGAAACATTAAAAGTTATTAATGCTGCAAAACCTTCAGTCGTATTCTTGGAAAACGTTAAAAACCTAGTCGGGCATGATAATGGCAATACCTTCAGGGTCATTTGCGAAGCATTGGAGGATAAAGGGTACCACATTCAATACCAAGTCCTGAATGGGAAAGACCACGGGAATATTCCGCAAAACCGTGAACGTATTTATATCGTTGGGTTCAAGGATATCCGCGCCCATGAAAATTTTAGATTCCCCGAAAAGATTGAATTAACAACGAAATTGCGTGATGTCATTGAATTTGGGAATCCCCATGTGGAGGAGAAATTCTTTTACTCTGCGGACAAACAGGCTTTTTATGACCTATTAGAGCGTGACATTATTTCACAGGACACTGTTTATCAGTGGCGACGACAATATGTACGGGAAAATAAAAGTGGAGTTTCACCTACGCTGACAGCGAATATGGGTACTGGAGGTCATAATGTTCCTTTAATACGCACTGATGATGGAAGGATTAGAAAGCTTACACCTAAAGAATGCTTTAATATCCAAGGCTTCCCAAAAGATTTTATTTTACCAGAGTTAGCCCCATCGCATTTATATAAGCAAGCTGGAAATTCGGTTGTCGTTCCAGTCATTACCCGAATTGCACAAAACATTGTTCGGGCAATCCAACTAGCTGAGACAAGTAAAATCCAAGTCATCCATCACGGTGAGCATTTAAAATCCATGAGCAAAGAATTTCCAACGACCATTAAAATGGAAGAATCTGCGTCTTAAATATTGAATAAAAGGGAGGTTGCCGATTTGCGAGTTTGTTCGCAAATCGGCAACCTCCCTTTTATTCGTTCGAATTTAATCCTCCTGATGGCATAAAATCATTAAAACGGGTAGAAAGGCTGATGAGTTCCAAAGTGTCGCTGTTAATAATAATGGTGGCGACCCGGTTTCGTTCGTCCAACACTTGAAAGGTCAACGCAAAGGGGATGGTTGGCTCCTGGGTGGCTGCATTCCAAATGACATGGATGGGCCAGGCGGCGGAAAATGCTCCTCGGACCACTTGGGTTTGGTTGAAATGGCGACGGGCAAATTCCATGGCGGCTTCAAGGGCTTCCTCATAATCTGGATAAAGTATGGTAGGCGGTAAATTCTCAAAATCAGCGGGAAGGTAGGGAATGATTTCCCCAAGGTTTTCCCATTCAGCGGTGTGCCCTAAGATGTCCACCCGCTCCCCCGTGAGGGCATCCAATAAAAATGTATATTCGGGTACGACAAGCCCGATGTCCTCAGGGCTTTGAAAAACATCGCCCCAAATTAACTCCCGCCCTGAAAAGTCGTTGGCTTCCGAGAAAAATAGGAAGAGGGTGTGATGGCTCAAATCGGTTTCAAACATTTCCCAGATGCACTGGGCACCAATGAGCGCCACCTCCTCGTCGGGCAAAAACCTTTCGGGCTGGGTCGGGGTATTCCCTCGCTCTATTTGTAAGTCCACAGGCGGGACGAACCCGGCCGGCAACTGGATTTGCTCCCGTGGGATAGGGATGACGGCAGTAAAGGCCGAGAGGGTGACGATCCCCGCAAATTGTCTCCGAAGCACGAAGTTGTTGGCAGCTATAAATACCAGGCTAAAGCCCGCCAACATCAGGAGTGCCAGTAAAAAATGGGATAAGGTTTTCCCTTTAAGCATGGTTTTCACCTCCCGGTAACCGCACCATAACCGTAGTGCCTTCCCCCTCCACGGAGGAAATCGACAGGCTCCCCCCATGGACGGTGGCAATTTGCTGGCAGAGCGCAAGACCCAGTCCGGCTCCCCCAACATGACGGCTCCTATCCTTGTCCACCCGATAAAAAGGTTCCGTCACTTTCTTGAGCTCGGCAGCGGGAATCCCATGCCCATTGTCGGACACCTCCATAAAATCACTGGAAATCCGCAAGAACACATGCCCCCGACCCGGCTCGCACGCCTTAATCCCATTCAAACAAAGATTCATCGCCAGGCTTTTAAGCAAATCCCTCGGCCCAAAGAAAAAATCACTGTCAGTCGCACAAGAAAACCGAACATTTTTCTCTTTTAGGGAAGCTGCTAACCCTTGCTCCACTTCCTCGGAAAATTCCTTGAGGGAAATCTTTGCCGTTACCGGCGTGAAGTTTCGCAACGTGGCTAAATCCAGCAGGGAATTGGCAATGTCTTTCATGTAAGCGGACTCATCGAGGATATACCCGAGGGAGTCAATCAACTCATCCTCCGTCATGGAAGCCCGTTGCATGTACTGGGCATAGCCCATAATGGAAGTTAATGGCGTTCGGATTTCATAGGCAAAATTATCGACGAAGGCCTGTTTTTGCAGGCTTTCTTCTTCAAGGAAGGAAATCTGTTGCTGGACTGTCTCCGCCATCTGGTTGAAGTCCCGTGCCATGGAAGCCAGTTCCCCCTGACCATCAATGGTAATCCGCTTCTCGAATTGCCCGTCTGCGATTTCACGGGAAGCCGTGGCGATGGTGTCCAGTGGCTTGAAAATAATCCCTAAAATCCAGTGGAAGGCACCCGCCCCGATGACGGCAAAAATCA
>WRGF01000131.1 GCA_009787345.1 Turicibacter sp. | reverse complement strand
TACAGTTTATAGGTGGCGGAGGTTTTTTATGATGGCAACCCTTCGACAATTTTTTAACCGTATTTTTTGGTTGACATATTACTAAAGCATGCTATAATAGAAGGAATACAAAAACGTGAGCCGCTCCCGTAGGAGAGTGGTTTTGTCATATCCTTATCAAGAGTGACGGAGGGTCAGGCCCTGCGAAGTCCGGCAACCAGTTTGAACATGGTGCTAATTCCTGCAAATCTAACCGATAGGTTTGGAAGATGAGGGAGAGTCTTTGGGCAGTTGCTAACAGACCTTCTTCTTATCTAAGGAGAAGGCCTTTTTTGTATAGCTTTTTACATCATGGGAGGAATTCATATGATCGTCACTAAATTTGGGGGTTCTTCCCTAAGCTGCGGCACACAATTTAAAAAGGTAAAAAATATCATCGAGGCATGCCCGGACCGGGAAGTGGTAGTGGTTTCTGCTTTGGGGCGACGGGAGAGCGTTGACAATAAGTTGACGGACCTGCTGTACCTGCTTCATGCATATGTGAGACACGGGGTTAACCATGACCAAATCTGGGAGACGATTACCCAACGGTTTTATGCTATCAAACAGGAACTTGAATTGGATGTGGACTTAAAAGGGGAGCTGGATTTTCTCAAATCCGAAATGCTGGCCCAAAAAGTCAGCGAGGACTACCTGGTCAGCCGCGGGGAATACCTGACAGCCAAACTCATGGCCGACTACTTAGGTTATGACTTCGTGGATGCCCGGCGCCTCATCATCTTTCATCCCAATGGGAGCCTCAACTTAGACGCTTCCAAGAAAGCCATTGAAAAGCATCTGCCCAAAGGAAAAAAAGCGGTCGTCCCAGGATTTTATGGCGCTTACCCAAATGGGGAAATCAAGCTATTGAACCGAGGGGGCAGCGACATCACCGGAGCCGTCCTCGCCTTCGGCCTGAATGCAGTCAAATACGAGAACTGGACCGACGTTCCCGGCGTTTTATTGGCAGATCCGCGCGTGGTGAAAGACCCAGTTACCGTCCCTGAATTATCTTACGAGGAGCTAGGGCAGTTGTCCTACATGGGGGCAAGCGTCCTGCATGAGGAAACCATTTACCCCATCCGAAACCTCAACATCCCCATCCACATCAAAAACACCAATGACCCAGAAGCAGCGGGAACCGTGATTGGTGGCACCCAAAGCCATTCCACTGGAATTGCCGGAATCGCCGGAAAGAAAAATTATACGTTGCTTACCATCCATAAGAGTTACCTGGCTGCTGAGGTCGGTCTGCTTCGCAAGACCCTGGAAATTTTCGAAAGGTTCCAAGTCCATGTGGAGCATTGCCCGACGGGAATTGACCATTTAGGGATGATCGTCGCTACTGATGCCATCCAGCATTGCCGATTTGAATTGCTGGAAGCACTTAAAAATGAGTTGTCTGCTGATAAAGTACGGATTAAGGATGGAATTGTCCTCTTGACCGTCGTCGGGCGAAAAAACACGGAAGCGGGCCTAATGACGAAGGTATTCTCATCCTTAGAAAAACGAAAAATCCCCATCAACCTCATTACCCAAGGTCCCAAGGGCCTGCATATGATCCTAGGAATCGACGACAACGACTATCATACTGCTATCCAAAGCTTATATGAGGACCTAGTTATCTAACTCATCGCCTCCCCCATGCTAAAAGGAGATTAACGCAAAGTTAATCTCCTTTTAGCATGGGGTAAGCATGTTTTAGAAGCAGCATTCCCCGGTATTGAAGTTAAGCATGGCCTGAAGGACCCGTTGCTGGGTCGCACGGTCCACTAGAATGTCAGCCAATTCTTCTTCATTTAAAATATTTTCAGACGCAACATTTCCCCTTGCTACCCGCATCACACCCGCCGAAACCTCGTCAATCAACATGATTTCCCCGTCAACGATTCCCATTTCGAACTTGATGTCCACAAGGGTCAGTCCGATTTCAGCCAAGTCTTCGCGGATGACGTCTGCCGCCTGAAAGCTCAACTTTTGGACTTCATCGTATTGTTCTGCGGTCAATGCCCCTAAGGCGACCAGTTCTTCTTTAGAAACAACCGGGTCGTTGGCTTCATCATCTTTTAACGTGGTCTCAAAAAAGTTGCAGACGGCTTGTCCCTCAAGGTAGGCATCCGGGAAACGGCGCAAAAGGCTCCCGAAAGCAAAAAACCGGACGATGCACTCAAGCCCTTTCCCAATGACCTCCCCTTTTTTAACGAGCATCAGGTTGTTGTCCAAATCGCCTTGGACATAGTGATTGGCTAGTCCCTGGCTGGCGAACAGCTTGAAATAATAATCGCTGGCATTGAGGTTTTTCGCCCCCATCCCCTCAACGGCTGGCCCCACTTCATTGCCACCTGGGTCCTCAACGAAATATTTCTTCCCGTCTTCCGCCTCTTTCCACCAACCCGTGGTTTCGTCTTTCGTGTAGAGCACCACCTGTGCGTCATCGTATTCATAAACGTCCTTCGTTTTCCCAACGTAAATTTTCTTTAACTGCTCTTTTGCCAAAATCATGCTAACAGCCCCTTTTCTTGGAATCTACCTTATAATCATACCCCACACCCAGGTGGTTGTCCATAAAAAAAGAAAGAGTTAACAAGGTGATGTTGTCAACTCTTTACAATCGTACCCCGTCAGGGCGGGAAAGCCCTTCAGTGGTTGTTATAATGGCCTGGTCAATGATTTGCACTTTGTCGTGTTCGGTATTCCCATAAGGGCTGAACAAGGTTGATGCGTCGTTAATGGTAGCCGGCGAGGCAGTGAGCAGCATAGTAATCAAAAGTCCTGTCAATCCAATCATCCTTTCGTTATGAAGTTAATACAACGTCGTGTTTTTTCACAGTCATTAGAATATGCGAATGAGCCAGATTTTATACTTAACATTCCTAAAAACGCACCTTTTTAGCCAATTTTCATACATTATCTTGTAGTAAACTATCTTTTCCGGGCTATCCGACCCGGAACATTGGAGGTCAAAACGTGTATTTCAATCCTTACCAACAAAGTCCCCAAACCACTCGGCCTGTGCAAGTGGCGGGACAACCAATGTACGGTTATGGGCAGGCCTATTCTCCTTACCCGGCGACTTATTATGCCGAACAAAAAACCATGTTGCCCACTTATCCGCAGCAACGCCCTGACACTCTGCCTGTTGCCCCAGCACCGACTGCACCTGCTGCAAGCCCAGTACCCTGGACCGATCAACCCATTGCCCGGATTTTCATCCGTCCGCAAGTCTATACTGCTGCTGCGTCCGCTGAGGAAACCTTAAGGATGGGAACAGCTTTTCCCGAGTTGTTCCGGCCTGTTAATCCAGGAGGTGCCAAATAATGGACCGCAAAGAACTTTTAAACCAAATCATGGCCTGGGGCATTATCGTAACCGATATGCACCTTTATTTGGATACGCATCCAACTGACTCCAAAGCTTTAGAGGACTATAAAAAATTCGCCGCCAAATACGGGGACCTGGTCAGTCAATATGAAACCCAGTTCGGGCCGCTGACTTATTCCGGCACAGCCAAGCAAGGTACATTCAATTGGATCGACGAACCCTGGCCTTGGCAAAATAAAAATTAAGCAAAAGGAGGCTTAAACGATGTGGGTATATGAAAAAAGGTTAGCGTTTCCCGTTGACGTGAAGAAGCGGGACTTGAAAATGGCAAAGTGTATTTACGATGCGTTAGGCGGCCCTGCAGGCGAGCTTTCTGCGTCCATGCAATACCTTCACCAGCGTTTTACCATGCCAACTGGTCAGGCAATCGCCACTTTGACCGATATTGGGACTGAGGAATTAGGGCATTTAGAAATGGTCGCAACTCTAATTTATCAGCTGACAGATGGCGCTTCTCCTGATGAAATCCGTGCCGAAGGGATGGATCCCAACCATGTGGGAGCCAAATTCGGGATTAATTTGCTGAACCCCGATGGGAATGCGTGGACGGCAGCTTATACTTCTGTGACTGCCGACCCCATTACCGATTTGACCACCGATATGAGTGCCGAGGAACGGGCCCGGGCGGGGTATGAAATGCTGATGACCCTTACCACTGACGAAGACGTGCAAAAAGTGCTCAACTACCTCCGTACCCGTGAAGTCGTCCACTACCAACGTTTCGGGGAAACCCTAAACCAAGTCCATGACCATTTTGATCACCGTAATATTTTTATCTAAGCGCAAAATGAACCCCTCCCGCCGTAAACCGTTGGCGGGAGGGGTTCATTTTAAATTAAGTAGCAAATCCCTTCATTATTGCCCCCATCAAAAATCATCCAAACTGCTCAGCACATTGGAATATACCCCGCCGTAGCTGATATCGTCTGAACTTTGAATCTGGTTGTAGGGTGCAGGCTCAGAGGCACCGCCTGCAAAGGAGCGGGATTCAATCAGTGTTTTTAGCTCCTTCAGCAACTGGCGGTTGGTTAAATCGTCGCTGGCGGGGGCATTCCCTAGGCGACCCTCTTTTTTCTCCCGGATAATTTGGGTGACAAACTTGCTGGCACTTACCTCTTGGGAATCGATGAACGCCAGCAAATCGCTATCCTCTTCGGAAAAATAAATCCCCCGGCGGACCGCTTTGGATGTTTTCGCCATTCTAGCTTACCTCCGGATAAGGGATGGACGGTTGCTCGAACTGGGGTTGGGGCTGCTGGAATGGGTCATGATGGACAGGTTGCCTAACAACAGCTTGTTCCTGATGAATCGGCTGCCCGAATTGAGGGTTTTCCGGCTGTTGGTACACAGGCTGGGCAAATTGCGGCTGCTGTGGAAAGCCATTATGCTGTGGCGTTGGGTAGCTCGGTTGCCCATAAGTCAGGTGTTCCGGCGAGTAAGCCCCTTGCTGTGGCTGGGGTTGCGCCATCACCGGTTGCTGTGCCATCGGTTCCCCGTAAACAGTCGGTTGCGGGTCAACAAACTGTGGTTGTTGCGGGGCATGTTGATGGACCACCTGCTGGGTCGCCTGGTTGGAGCGAAGGTTCACCGCCCGTTTCAAAGCCCCCTTGCAATTATCGTACTGCCCGTCATTGGAAATAGCCAAGGACTTGGCAGTCGTCGCGAAAAACTCATGGATTTGCTTCGCCATCAGTCCAGAACCGCCTCCGGTAAAGACCAAATCCGTCATTTTCAAGTTGACTTGCTTAATAATCAGGTGGTTTTTAATCTGTTGCATGTAATGGCGGGCATGCTTTTCAAACACCGCATCAAAGGCTTCCGGTTTCGGAGTCAGCCTCCCACGGGCAATGTCCTCCACATCCTTTGCCGTATAAAAGCCACCCAGTTCCATGGCCATGTTCTCCAGCATGGAAATCACACTGCGACGGCCGGTGACACAATAATCGGATTGGGGCTTCAACGACCTGAAATACGCATGGGAATCCGAGCGCCCGCCTAAGTCCACCACATAAACCTGCTTGATTTGGTCAACCGTATCCGCATATTTATCTAAGTTGCGCAATAAATACCCTTGCGATTCAAAGAATGGCGTCACTTCAGCAATGACAAACGAAAAAGCCTTCGTTTCATTCAGGGTCAAATGCACCTGCCTGTTCAAATATTTCTGCACGTACTGGTCCTTGATGTTCTTATTTTTAAATTCCGTAACGGGGATGTTGATGGATAATGCTATGCGATACACTTGATTGGAAAGCACTTCTAATTTCTCCAGTGATTTCGCGATGGCCGTATAGGTGGCAAGGTAATGCTTGTCCTCCAGCTTCGTATCGCGCTCCGTCTGTTCATAGACCCCATTGGCACCCACCACATAATAGCGGCCGCCAAGTTCAATGCGGATGCCATCGGAATTTTCATCCGTCGCCTGGATTTCTTCGATAATGGTTGCGAATGAATCCGCTTCAAATTGACCGTTCTTGATGATGCAATATTTCGTGTGTGCCATGCCCGTATCCACGGAAATTGGGATTGTTTCAATGTGCATTTTTAGTTCCTCCATCCTTTTGGGTGCACCTAGTGTCACCATGTTTGTTTTTTAGTATTACTCAGTGCACCACTTGATTTGAGGGTTTCAACTCCCTCCTGTTAAATTAGGTGCTACTTTGTAATACCTATTATATCGGATTTTTAATTCGTTCTTTGTCAATTTATGTCGATGTCGGATGAAAAAACTGTACCTAAAAAGAAACGTCAGGTTTATTCAACCAAGACGTTTCTTTCATGTATTATTTCTTTGAAAATTTCATAATAGTGCCCGTGAGGTTCCACCTACAAATAGCTTACCTCATCCTGAACCAGCGAAGTGAAGGATTCTACGGGAGGGTTCACCTCAACTTGCTGCAATCCAATCATCCTTGCATACTTCCCTCCTAGGGTAACCAGTTCATCATGCGTTCCCTGCTCCACAATCTGACCACGCTCCATGAAGCAGATGATGTCGCAGGCTGTGATGGTGGACAGCCGATGTGCGATGATAAGTGCCGTCTTTCCTGACATTTTCTTGAAAATCAAGTCGTGGAGCTTTTGCTCGCTAAAGGAATCTAAATGGCTTGTGGCTTCGTCGAAGATGAAAAGCTGCGGATTGCTAAGGAGCGCCCTTGCGATGACCAACCGTTGCTTTTCCCCTCCCGAGAAATTGCTCCCGCCTTCTTCAACGTAAGCCTGATACCTCCCTGGCAACCTTTCTATGAATCCGTCGGCTCCCGCTTGTCGGCAAGCCGACACCATTTCCTCGTAAGTCGCAGTGGGATTCCCTACTTTGAGGTTGTCGATGATGGTTCCGGTAAACAGCTGGATGTTTTGGGGGATGTAGGCAGTTTGGTTCCGAAGATAGCTTTGGTCCAAGTCCTCGATGTCATACCCCGAATAGATGATTTTCCCATCGGTCGGCTTGCTGAACTTCATCAGGAGCTTGGCGAGGGTGCTTTTCCCTGCACCCGATTCACCCACGATGGCGACCTTTTTCCCAACTGGGATGGTCAGGTCGAAGCCTTCGATGACAGGTGGACGGGAGCCATAGGCGAATTTGACGTGCTTGAATTGGATGTCACCTTGGAGATTAACGTCTTTGATTTGGTTTTCCTTGACCACATCTTCGCGGTCAAGGCTCATCAGCTCGCTAAGCCGCTTCATCGCGACGCTTGCCTCCTGAAACGTCATCTGGAGTCCCACTAGGTTCTGGATAGGGTCAGTGAAAAACCCGCTGAGGGTTTGAAACACCAATAGCTGCCCGATTGACATGTAGCCGTCGATGACCTGAAGCGCTCCAATTCCCATGAAAATCAACCCACCAAGGGAATTAATGGCTTCTGATATTATCCCTTGGGTGTTTTGGAGCGTCCCTTCCCGGTACCCGATTTTCTGCAAATTGACGATGCGCTCCTCCAACTTTTGGATGAAATACTTCTCGTCGTTTTGGGATTTCACCGTTTCCATGTTCTGGAGGGATTCAATCAGGTGGCTGTTCAGCACCGCCCCTGACTCCATCTGTTCGTAATTCAATTTCTTGTAGGGCTTTTTGAACACGTAAATCAGGATGACATTGATAATGACCATCCCCAATAAAATCAGGAACAGGCGGGCATTCAGATTGAATAAGGCAATCGCCATGATGACCGATAAGGAGATGTCCATGACCAAGGAAATGGATACACTGGTGAAAATATCCTTGATGGTCATGGCATCTTGGAACCTGGTGATGATGTCCCCCACTTTCCTTGAGGCGAAAAATTCATAAGGCAAGTGCAGGATGTGGTCGTAATACCCGAGCATCAACGGGATGTCCACCTTTCGAGCCAAAAACAACAGAATCTGGTTCTTGAATGCACCCAATACGTTTTGGATGATCCCAACAAGCCCATATACAATCAAGAAGAAAAAGAGCTGCCGCCTCAACTGGTACGGAATGATTTGATCCATCAACACCGCAGAGAAGGTGCTCCCCAAAACGCCCAAGGCAGTCAGCAGAAAACTCGCCAAAATCACGGTCAAAAGGAGTTTCTTCTGAGGTAAAATCAATTGACAGAACAACTCGAACATGCCTTTTCCTTTCAGGCTCATCCGCTCGAAATCCGAAGTGGGCGCCATCAAAATCAACACCCCTTGGTATATCTCCTCGAAATCATCTTTGCTTAATTTCAAACTCCCTTGGGCGGGGTCGGCGATGTGAAAGATTTCTTTTTTGACCTTGTGGATGACCACGAAATGGTTCAGCCCTTCCTTGGTCTTAATCTGCGCAATGGCAGGCAATCTGACCTCTTTTTGGAAGTCCTCAATCCCAAGACGTCCTGCCTTAACGTGGAAATGGAGTTTTTCAAGCCCATCTACAACCCCTTTCACAGTCGTACCGTACAGGTCTGTCCCGATAATTTCTCGGATTTTCATAAGGGAAACATCCGACTTATAAACAGTCAAGACGGTTGAAATAGCAGCCGCCCCGCAATCGGAATGGTCGTGCTGCATGGTGCATGGCAATCTTCTTAACATGTCATTTCCCCTTTTTTGGCATTGTTTAAGCCACCCCTCCAGTGAAAGGTGGCTTGTTAATCACATCATGTTGTAAATCACTACGACAAAGCATTTGAGAGTAATAAGAAGGCACAGGTATGAATTTTTTCATTTTTTAATCGCCTTACTGTTCACCAAAGAAATCGAGACAAGGGCTATACCTGTAGCACTGTTCAAAAGGCTGTCCACCCATAGGGCGTTATGAGAAATAGTACCCCTAAGCATAGCCCTATCTGAGGGAGAACCTCTGTCTTGAAATAGTTCAGTTTATTCATTTGGTTCACCTATCAAAATAAAAAACATCCGATGAGCTATAAATCTATATGTTGTCAAGAAAAAAAGGGCGGACGTTAACAATCGATCGTCAAGTAGTTCGGCAGCTGGAACAGTACCCATGAATATCGTCACTACCAATGCGAAAATAAATTCCCAAATATTAAAGTTTTTCAAAACCTCGGCCGTTTTAATATCCAAATTGAAAATAGACCTCCAATCTGGACAACGTAATCCTTTCAAGCCAACTAATCCACACCACCCAAAAAAGCCTATCCCTTGCATCAAAGAGTAATTCTCGCTTTGGCTGCCGAGAATCAAGGCAACAAATAACAAAATGCATAGCATTGCCAGCAGATTGCTTTTTCCCAACTTTAAATTGCCCATGTTCTTGACCAAGTAGGGGCGTTGTATACATTAATTTGAATAAATCGCACGCCGCGGCTTACAGCTTGTCGAGCCATCCAACCCGCCGCCCCGGTGATAACAGCTGCGGCACCAGCTCCGAACGGTCCTATAAGTCCCAATGGCTTTACTTTGAAGCCAATAGCTCCGGCTACAAACGCCCCTCAGCCCAACTCCCTAAATTCATCGTCTCTTGCCTAAAATTAATGCGGACTGATACGCGACCTCCATCCAAATACATCATTTCATCCTTATCTAACTCTAAAAAATTGTCTGGTAAAATTAATTCTTTGTTCTTTGCCATACTAATTCATCCAATTTTCTCTTGTAAATTTCTTCCATTTCAAAGTGTTTCATAACAGCTAGTCACTAAAGTTCAGCAGCCCCAACATCCATTCCAAATAGGTTTCCCGGTCATATACAAGCCTTGCCGACACCGGCATGGAGCGAAGCAGTTGGATGTAGTCGCCATTCCTTGCTTCCAGGAGGATTTCCTCGATGGGAAACACCCCCCACGGTAAAGTAATAACTTGCCTCGCAGGGTCTCCTGCATAATGGTTCCAACTCGATAAATCCAACTGTTACAAATTTTTGGATATTCACCCCGTCAATTTTTCTCATTTCAGCTACCCGTGATTTGTGGCTTCTTTATTGAATCTGAGAACATTCGATGAATCAGGAATCGGTAGGTTGTCAAGAAAAACCACGTGGGGGCTAACCAAGGGGCATCGACTGGCTCTGAACTAGGATACGAGCCTACTAGACCTAAAACTAGCAATGCGAAAGACAATTCCAATAAATTGAATCTCTTAAAGACATCGACCGTTTTAATATCCAAATTGAAAAGATACTTGAAGCCAGGTGAACGTGATGATTTCACATCCATCAACCAACACATGCCAAGAAATCCTATAGGCCTTGCCCAGACACCGTGCCCCATTAAAGTCAATACTAAGAGGACGATGTAGGCAACAAGGGTTCCGGCAACTAGGCGCCGGGTTTTCTTCGTCTTTAAATGGTCCATGTTCTTGACCAAGTAGGGACGTTGTAAACGTTGATTTGAACAAAGCTCATCCCTCTGCTTACTGCATTGCCGACGAGCATAGCCACTGAGCTTGTTATCGTAAAAGCTGCTGCAATTCCGAGAGGGCCCTTTAATTTTAAAGGGGCTACTTTCCCCGCCACGACTTTTTTGGTAGTCAATCCCGCTCGAAATCCGGTCATATACCTAATCCGCGGGCTAAAATTAATACGGATAGAAACCCTCCCTCCATCCAAGTACATCATTTCATTCTTATCTAATTCTACAAATTTGTCTGGTAAAATTAATTCTTTGTTCTTTTCCATACTAATTCCTCCAATTTTCTATTGTACATTTTTTCCATTTACAGGTGTTTCATAACAGCTAGTCACTAAAGTTCAGCAGCCCCAACATCCAGTCCAAATAGGTTTCCCGGTTATACACAATCCTTGCCGACACCGGCATGGAACGGAGCAGTTGGATGTAGTCGCCATTCCTTGCTTGCAAACGGGTTTCGTCGATGGTAACCACCCCACGGTAGAACAACAGGTTGCCCTGCGGGGTTTCCTGCATAATAGTACCCACGTCGATAAATTCCAATCTGCCTTCCAACGTTCCAAATTTTTGGATGTTTACCCCGTCAAGAGCAACCCGAACTTCTTGCCCGACAGCCACCCTTGAAATGTCGCGGGCTTGGATAAATGCTTCGATTTGCATGTGCTCCTCGCGGTTTTGGCTGATTTCGGCGATGGTCTGCATCCGTTGCAAGGTCATGCCAGGGCGAAGCGGTGTCAAATAATGTAGGTATCCGGTCTGGGTTGCATGGATTTCATGAAAGGAATCCTGTGCGCGCTGTGCTTCCATTTGGCCTTGCAAATCCGCTATCCGAACTTCGGCAGCTGTCCTTTGTGAACCTAGCTCGCTTAGGAGTTGGAACCGGGTCTGCCCAGAACCTGTGGATTCCAGTTGCCGCTCTAATTGGCGGATTTCACTTTCGAAGCTCTCGACTTTCGATTCATAGCCACTACGCCGAGATTCCAAATTGGAGATTTCCATGCGGACTTCCGATAGTTCCTGACGCAGACTGTCACCCTCAGAGTCTGGCAAGCTGATAATTTCATCCACGACGGGAGGGATTGGCTCATCAATCACAACTTCCTCGGTAGAATCAGCAACTAGCTCCACATCTAAAGGCTCATCACTGTACCACCCTTCGCCCTGGTCATCAAAGGTCTCATCACCATACCACTCGCTTCCGTTATATAACCGAGCTACTGGAAAATCAAGGGGAGAAAATGCAATGGGCGAGTTTTGTATACGTCCTTGCAGGTCGCTTTCCCTTTCCCGCAGATTGTTGATTTCCCGCCCCAGTCGCTCGATGTCAATCTGGGTTTCGCGCAAATTCTGGCGGACACGGTTCAAGTCCTCGTTCAAATGCCTCGTGCTTTGGGCTTCGCTTCCCACTTGTTGCAGGTAGAACTCCATCCGAGCGTAATACTCTTGTTCAATTCCGCTGTTTGATAAGAGGTTCCTCCCCTCGTCAAGGGAACGGCTGAACAAGTCCATGGCGTCCAGAAGCAGCCGCTGTTGGCCTATTTGGGTCGCAAAGGTTTGTTGTTGCAGCCCTTCCCCACCGCTTGAAAGGATGAAGAGCACATCACCGATTTCCACGAAATCACCGGAAGCATGGTACATTTCAATAAGCACGCCATCCGTCAGGGGGGACACAAAAACGCTATCTAGAACCACTACGCTTCCTTGTGCAGTAGCTATTTGGGTTCGGGGAAGCCTGGAGGTGACGGCGAAGAA
>WRGF01000130.1 GCA_009787345.1 Turicibacter sp. | reverse complement strand
CTCAATCTGGAGATAAAATATCATGAAAAAAGAAAAATCAGCCTCTTATGGCTGAAGTCCTCAAATTTAAGTTGTCTGAAATATTGACATAGTACCAAAAGTCATGTGCAGACTGCAAAGCGTTGTCACTTACAATGTTTCGAACTTTTCCTCGATTGCCTTTCACGCCAAAATAGCCACTGCTTGTAACAGGATATTTTTCAGTAAGTTCAGGCAAGTTATCGGATAAGGTTCTGCTCCCGCTACCAGTAGTGTTTCCATAACTCCCGCCTATTCCTGCTCCCATGCTGATTCCCCTCTCGCTACTGCAAACTGGCTTTTAAAATGGATAACCTGAATTTTTTGTTCGTGGCATAACGTTTCCATGTATTTTGGCAATGAGCCGTATAGGATAACGTTTCGAGGATGGAGCGTGTTTAGCATTTGCTTAAAGCCATGGAATAAAAAATAACGGTCGAGGAGATTCTTAACCGTACCATGGGTTCCAACTGCTACCGTTGAGTGATGTTCTATGCCATCGAAACAAAATGGGTAGGTATTTGGCCCGCCCCAGCGGATATTGGGGATGATCTCTATTCCATTTTGATTTAAGTAAAGGGCGAGCTCTCGGGATAAAAAAATTTGCGTGAATTGCTTGCCTAAAGGCATGTCACGATGAACGCTATTATCAGGAGAAATAATTCCCTTAAACTTTTTCAGGGTTTTGAGGTAATTAGCGGGCGTATTTACAAAGCGTATAAATTTTTCATCGTCTTCGTAAAAGACAACCCAATAATCAAAACTGGATTTTCCCTTGTGCTTATTTGCTAAAGTGATTGCTTGAGAAAAAGGAATCACCCGCTTGGGAATAAGTTTACTTGTTCGTAGGATAGGCATTTCCATGTAGCCTGTATAGTGGGCATTTTCAAAGTCAGAGTAGCCCACTGATTTTGAAAATTTTACTTGGTCGTTTAAAATCTTACTTTCAGTTAGGCCCATGCTCTCCAGTAATTTTTCAAACTCTTTTTCCATAGTAGCAGAATCCGGGTTTGATGGGGTTGGGAATAACTCGAGTTGTTTAACAGAATTGGTCATTTGTTTCCTCCTTCTCAATTTACTTGACAAAGAGTGAGTAATGAATTAGAATTAATGCGTATAGAAAAATTCATAGCCCACTTTTTGTCTGTCGGGGTATGTAAAAATTAAAAGTTGAAAATCGGTTTGCAGACTGATTTCCATTTAAGGGAGCCTATTGCAGTAGGCTTCTTTTTTAGTGTGGCTTTAAGAAACTAGCGACGTCTTTTTAGGTTGCCTGCTTTCTTGGTGATAACCAAAATGCTGTAAGAGTTGGATTTCATAACTTAAGTATGCTTTCTCATTGCAAGTTAACCATTTGTTATATCTATTTAGAGAGTTTCGTGCTACTTGAAATCCAACATTAAACACTGATTGAATTTCAACGGTCTCGGTCAATCCCAACACATGAACTAAAGGAATAGGAACCAAGAGGTATGCACCGAAAAAGTTAGCTTCTGCCTCGGCTACCTCACTTGTTGTATGGTGGTCTACAATAATATGTCCCAACTCATGGGCAATTGTGTAATTAATCCTTGTGGCATCGCACCCTTCGTCATTGTAAAAGATGTCCCATTTACCATTATCAAGGCCGGTAGAAAAACCATCTTCACTTGTTTTTAGCATCAACTCTTTTACCTGAGTTGGAAAAGTGGAATAAGCTTTCGGGACGATTCCCATTCGTTTTGCTAACTCAAAGGGATTAATCGGAAATCCACGAATTCCGAATATTGACAAAGTATTAACCACGGTTTGTTTTGAATTTTCATAGGATGCATCTGGTAACTTAATCGGCAAAAACTACTCCTCCCCATATAGAGCATCAAATAGTGCTTTCTTCTCTTGGCTTGTCATATTGCTTGCATTTCTTGCCAACATCCGTTTAACTTTCGGATGGTAAAACTCTCCTGTATCAAGCCCCAATAAATAATCGGTAGTTGTGCCTAAGGTAACGGCTATTTGTGCCAGTACCTCTGGTTTAGGATCCCTTTCCCCAGAAATATAGCGTGAAACTGTTGCGGTAGCAATCCCTAGCCGTTCCGCTAGTTCCTTTTGTTGCATATTGGCAGATTTTAGTGCCAGACTGATTTTTTCCCCAAGTTTCTGTGCCACAATAAAACCTCCCTTCGTTGCAAGGATGTTCACCAATTCATTGGCTTATGGTTATTATAGCCAATGATTGACGAAATGTCAACTTTATTTACCGAAAATTGTTCGGTGTTTTTAAAGTTGCCTAATTTTAGTGAGAAAATACATAAAAAATGCAAATATTTTTAATGCCAATTCAAAAAACCCCCGAAAAAGCGGGGGCAACTTATATGTTAAGTGAGTTGTGTGTAAGGGTCGTGTAAGTGCTGTGGATGTGGAGGTTTTGCTAGCCTGGAGGAAGTGTGAATGGATGTGTGATTGGGCTACAAGGGTGCTTTGGAGGTTGGAGGGATTTTAGTTGCTGCGTCGATTGCTTCGTGAAGTGCGTGTTAAGGATTGGTTGCTGGAGTCGTTACTGCAATTAGGCTACATTGGTTATTGCGTTCTGTACTGGCTGTGGAGTGTGTCGGGTTCGTTTTCTGCTGTGTGGTTGGAAGCTTTTGTTTCACTTCCTAATGTATCTTATGAAATTGGCTAAAATGTGGACAGGCGAATGCCTTTGTTTTGAAAATTAACTAAAAAAAACCGCCACAGGGATGAGAGGCCCATGGCGGTCTTAGTGAAATGAACTGAATAGTCGGAGGTAAATCCCGAAAACCAAAAAGGGTTGACTGGGACTTATGTTGAATTATATGGCACATGCCGTCAAAATAGACCACTTCCTGTCGCATTTTTTCGTACCTTTTGGGATGTTCCCTGATAACGGTTTCTGATATAATAATTGCAGGGTACTTGTTTCAAACAGCTTCCTGAACCGAATGCAACAACCGTAAAACCCCCATGGGCATAAGTCTGCCTGTGGGGATTTTGCGTTCCGTGTTTGTCGAACGATAATTGCCAGAATTTGTTGAAACTGGCAGAAAACCTTGTTATACTTAAACCACAAAGACCTGCCAAAACATTTCCTGTATGCAGCGGGCTTTATACTTTCTCTCTTGAAAATCCCCGGATTATGAATTGCCCCCCAACGACTAATCCCCTGAATATAACAAGCCCCCATCACTGGACTTTTTCTGGCGATGGGGGCTTGTTTTTTAGGTTGAGAGTAGTTGGGAACTAGGCTTAACAATTCAATTAGTAATTAGCGTCTTTGAACCCGCCCATTTGCTAGCCATAATACAATGCTTGAAATCACCATTAATATGACCGTATAAACCAATAGCATTGTTCTTGCCTCAATGCCAGCGGCTTCTCCGGTAGCACTCATGATGACTGGTCCCAAAGGTTCGGTAAAAGGGTGGAAAAGCATTAATGTTAAGTCAAAATCAGCGATTTGGCTGTTGAAGTTTAGGGCAGAAACAGCTATGATTGCAGGGAATATTGTAGGTAGCACTACTTTGAAAAATGTCCGAAAATTGCTGGCTCCCATACTTTTGGATGCTTCTTCCAAGGCATCGTCCACGGTAAAGAATGCGGCTTTTAGCATGCGCAAGGTAAAAGGGATAAGGACAATTACATAAGCAATCAAAAGAAGTGACTGTGTTCCAATGAGGACTTGGTTTCCTATAAAAATAGATGGGCGGTCATAAGTTACCATCAACGCTACTGCAATCAGGGTAGCAGGTAAAAACCAAGGTATCATCATTAGGTATTCCATTAAAATAAATCTTTTTTTGTATCGGTGCAATAGCCTTGTGACCACTAGCACTATGGCAACTACGATCAAAGCCGCCAATCCTGAATAAATGATACTGATTAAATAGGGGCGAAATGCACCAGTTTGCCTAAATAGCATTAAATAGTTATCAAGGGACAAGCGTGACCATGAAAGGCTTCCAGTAGAAATGCTGTATGCATCCGAAAAGGAAAAAAGTAAAATAAAAATAACGGGAAGGGCATATATAGCAAATAGTAAATAAGCTAAAATATGGATGATGATGTTCGCAATGGGATTTCCAATCGTTTGTTTTTCCAAAACCATTTTAACTTTAGATACACTTAGGTAATTGGTGCCAGCTTCTATCTTTTTAGATATAGCTAATACGATGATAGTCGAGAGACCCAAGACCAGTGACAGAGCAGCTGCCAAATCCCGGGTATTAATATTACGTGCAAAAGTTATAATAAGTGGATTTATCGTCTGAAAATCTTGACCTCCAACAATCATAGGAGCCGATGTAGCACTTAACCCTGTTAAGAATACCAATACAGTAATAGCAGTCAAATTTGGCTTTAAAACAGGGAGCACGACTTTTCTTAAAATATTCCAAGGAGTTGCTCCCATGCTTTTGGCTGCCTCAATTGTCTGAAAATCCAAACCTTTGATGGCATTCCTTAAAAAAATCATATGGTTCGTTGTACCTGCGAACGTGGTAATAAATAAAACACCCCCGAATCCTGTAAACCATGTTGGTTCAAAATTGGGGAAGGCACCCACTAACAGGCGGGTCAAAATTCCATTAGATCCATAGATGAAATTAAATGCTCCGACGAAGGCAATTCCGCTATAAGCAAGTGGGGACATATACGCAAGCCTCAGCCACTTAGCTCCTTTTACTTGGAAGTAATCAGTTACGAGGACGCAAAAAACACCTAAAATGTTCGTTGTGACTATCATGGAAAACGCTAAAAGAAAACTATTCCTAAGACTCCTCATCGCTCTTTCGGAGCTTAATAACCTTGTAAAAGCAGCAGTTGAAAATGCTCCGTCCACCCAAAATGTTTCAAACAATAGATTTATGTTTGGATAAACTAAAAAAGTAAAAATGAACCAGCACAGCAAACTGACGGTTAGGATGAGGGGGATATTGATTTTCTTTACGGAAAATGTTTGTAATTTTTCTTTTGGGGGATTTAATTTTTTTGAAAGTATCATGTTATCGCCCTCTCTAATACTGCAAGATGTGCCGTGGATTTAAGTAAAGGTTTACATCATCTCCAACATTAAAGCTTTTCACATGGCTGTCTTTTTCAATATTCTTCACCAGGTTTTTTCCGAAACGATAGGTGTATTTTGTAAATAACCCGAAAAATTCTGCGTCTACTACTTTGGTTGGTACAGGTATCTGACCCTCCAAATCCCCTACGGATAAAACTTTTTCCAACCGGATGAAACCAGGCTTATTCTCGTCCAAATCGTGAGAGGAGCATTGATTGATTTGTTTGATGCCCTCTTTATCAATCTGGTTAATGTCCCCAATAAAGTTGCAAACAAATTCGGTTTTGGAGTGGTGGTAAATTTCTTTGGGTGTACCGACTTGCTCGATGCTGCCATTATTGAAAACTGCAATACGATCCGAAAGGGTCAAAGCCTCCTCCTGGTCATGTGTAACGTAAATAGTGGTAATTCCAAAAGAACGTTGGAGATTTTTTAGTTCTTGTCTCAGTTGATGGCGTAACTTAGCGTCTAAATTAGAAAGTGGCTCATCTAGCACCAGGATTTTTGGTTGCAGAACCAGTGCACGGGCAATTGCCACCCGTTGTTGTTGACCGCCTGAAAGTTCTGATACTTTCTTTTGCAACTGAGCCATGCTTAAATCCACTCGTTTTGCAATATCAAGGACTTTTTCATTGATTTCTTTTTTTCCTAATTTTTGAACCCGAAGCCCATAGGCAATATTGTCATAAACGTTCATCGTTGGGAAAAGAGCATAACTTTGGAATACCATGCTTATTCCTCTTTTTTCAACTGGCACCTGGTTAACCACTTCGCCATTGATAAGGATACTCCCACTAGAGGGAGTCACGAAGCCGACAAGGCTTCTTAAAGTCGTCGTTTTACCACAACCAGAGGGACCTAATAAAGTGAAGAATTCACCTTCTTTAATCGTTAAATTTAAGTTGGACATAGCGATGAAATCCCCATATTTAATTTCAATCTGTTTAAATTCAATCATTTTTTTCTTCCTTTCCAATTCACGTCAAACAAGCTGTCATTGATTCGGTATATGACAAAAAGGGGAATTTATCCCCTCCTAGTTTGATTTTCAATTCAGTTATTTTAAGAAGCAAAACGCCAGGTTAAGGCATGATGTCCAATTCAATTTTTGTCATCCAATTATCGATATTTTCAGTGACAAATTCCCAGTCGATATCTTGAGGGAAGACCCCGTCAAGCAATCGTTCCATCGCCTCTGGTGCATTAGGTCGGGCAATGGAGTTGGCAGGGACTTGATAAAATTCCTGTGACCATTTCGTTTGAATTTCTGCACTACCAAACCAATTGATAAATTCTTCAGCCAGCTCACGGTTTTGTGTTCCGTTAACAATAGAAATAGATTCAATGATAAATGGAGCACCGATTTCCGGAGTGACAATCCCAACATTTACTCCAAATTCTTCTTCACGTTGGATGATTCCGCCCGTCCAAAGGGTAACGATTGGAGTCACCTCATCAACCAGGCTTTGGAAAAATTCATCTTGGCTGCCAACAATCCCATGTTCAAAGAAGGAACGCATCGCATTCCAACCTTCTTCAGATACGCCATAAATGCCATTATCATCACGGTACCGGACTAGAATGCTTGCCATTGCCATACGGATGGTTGCTCCGCCCAGGTTGTTATTGATAAAGTATTGTCCGCGGAATTCCTCCCGCTCCCAAAGGTCTGTCCAATCTGTTGGGGCGGTTGTTTCATCGAGTACAGCTTTGTTGTAGACTAAGGTAATAGCCAACTGTGTTAAAGCATGGTAATAACCTTCTGGGTCATTCCATCCATTCGGGATTTCGTCAGCCCAGACTGGTGTAAAAGGGCTAAGGACATCGTTTGCCTTCAATGTTTCAAACGCCACATGGTTCAACCCAAAAACAACGTCAGCTATTGGATTGTTTCGTTCTGTAATTAAACGGTTCGGCAAATCGCCGCCACCAATAGCAAGTAGGCTAAGTTCAAATCCAGCATCCCTAGCAATATCTTCGAGCCAAGCAGAACGGGCATCATTTAGGGCATTCGAGTAAATCACTAATGAACGGCTATCATTCGCAGTTGTCTCCTCGGGGGCAGTTATTTCGTTTTGGGATGCTTGTGTGTTTTCCGCTTCCGCTTCATTGCCACAGGCTCCCAATACTGTTGTTAAGCCGAATGCAGCGACAGCTAGTCCCAATTTTTTTATTGTAGTAAATTTCATAATACTCACTCCACTCCAAGATATTTTGGCGTAAAAATAATGCTTGCCTAAACGCCGACTACATCTAGTATACCGCTTAATTGTTAAGGAATTGTTTCGATACCGTTAAGATTTCATTAAGAATTTATGAAATAAGTGTAAAAAATTAACAGTGTTTTTTTATTATTTTCTGATTTATGCTAAAACCTATGCTTCGGTAATTGAAACGTTCCTTCATTTTTTCCATTCAAAATCATAGCACCCCCATCAACCGGCTCTGCTTTAAATCCTTGAAGCTTCAGGTTGAAACCGAGTGTTTATTTTCAAAAAGCAGTAAAAATAGCCCCGACAAAACTGAAAGTAAACTGTCGGGGCTGATATAATCAGGATTGGTGCTATTATTCTGGTATGGGTTTAGTGGAAAGTTCAAAGCCATCAATGATTTCCTTCGTTGGCGGTGCCGTTAATAAACTTGTGATGATGATTGTAACTATGCTTAGGAAAAAACCTGGAACCAGTGAGTATAGGCCTGTGGCTTGGGAATGCCCTAAATGAACACGGTCCGCATTGTATAAGACGACGGGCACATATTCCCAGATGATAACGGTCAGGCCACCAACAATCATGCCAGCCAAAGCGCCTGCCCGGTCGATCCGTTTCCAAAATAGCGATAGGATGACCAATGGGCCAAATGCGGCACCAAAGCCAGCCCATGCATTGGGTACTAATGCCATTACCCCGCCTCCCGGTGTTCGGGCGAAAAATAAGCCGATGGCAGCTAAGGCAAAGATACTTAAACGGCTGACCCAAACGAGGTGCTTGACGCTGGCATTTTTATGAATCAGTCCTTTATAAATGTCACCTACGACGGAAGAAGAAGCAACCAATAGTTGGGAGTCAGCAGTGGATTTGATGGCAGAGAAAATAATACCGCAAAGGAACAACCCCCCGATAAATGGAACCGCAATAACCGCATAAGGCCCTGCATAATACGAACCAGAAAAGCGGGTTTAACAAATCGTTAATTTAGCTTTTCAGGGTTTTTACATCTGATTTCATTTTTGAAAATTTGACATTTTTCGCCAAATGTGTTATAGTTAAGAGCATTAAAATAAATGCTAGGCTGAAGCCTTACAAGACAGTTCATTCAGACCATCCTGTCTATAAACAAAACTAGGCAAATTTAAAGCTAACCCTTTAAAGTGCCTTTTTGCGCACTTTTTTTATACCCAAAAGGTGTAGCGAGCCTGTTCACATAGGGCTGAAAGGTGTGCCTGGAATGACATCGCAACTGGGTGGGTTTCCCAGAGGCGGTGGCATGGAAGGTCACTTTTCAGTCCGAAGTGGCTTGCGAAACTAGATTATGCTAAAAAGTGCAGCAAGCCCGTTTCACCGCGGCTTACGGACTAGATTGAAATTCATTACTATCGGAGGTTATCTCTATGTTTACCATAAAAAGCGAAATCCAATTTGATACCGCCCATTACCTGTCCCATTACGTGGGCAAATGCAACCATCTTCACGGGCACCGTTACCGGCTGATTGCCAAGGTTTCTGCTGAGGAACTTCATCAGGAAGGGCAATTGCGTGGGATGGTGGATGATTTCGGCACGTTAAAGGCCGCCCTTAAAAAAATCCATGACCTGTGGGACCATAAATTGCTTTTAGAGGACAATGAGGAAGGCCGGAAATTAGGCGAAACCATCAATGAGGTGAAAGCCTTTGATGTGGTGTATGTCCCTTACCGCCCAACTGCTGAAGAAATGTCTCGCCATGCGTATAAGATGCTAAAAGCGGATGGCGTCAACGTAACTGAAGTTGAACTTTACGAAACACCTACAAATAGCTGTACTTACTATGAATAAAAATAATGGATACCCTGGCGTTTTGTGCCAGGGTACTCTTGGGAGGCGATTGGATGTTTAATGTCATCGAGAAATTTATTTCCATTGATGGGGAAGGGCCTAGTGCTGGGCAGTTGGCTGCATTTATCCGTTTTTCCCGTTGCAACATCCGTTGCAGCTGGTGCGATACGAAATATAGCTGGGATGGTTCATGTACCACGGAATCCATGACTGCTGACGAGATTTATGGTTATATTAAGGACAGCGGCGTTGCCAACGTGACGTTGACTGGCGGCGAACCCCTAATCCAAGACGGGATTGGCGATTTGATAGAACTTTTGAGCCGCGACCCATTCTTGACCATCCGCATTGAAACCAATGGGGCCGTGGATATTGCCCCTTATAAGGCGCGTTTCAAGACGGATAATGTCCAGTTTATCTTGGATTACAAATTGCCAGATTCCAGGATGGAACACACCATGATTCATGAAAATTTTGATTTGCTTAATTCTTGGGATGTCTATAAATTTGTCATCGCCAGCGAGCGGGATTTGCTTCGTGCCATTGAATTGGTCCGTGAAAAAGACCTTTTAAACAAATGTCTTGTCTTTTTCAGCCCGGTGGTGGAGATGTATGAGCCTGTCCACATCGTCAATAAAATGATGGAAGAAAAGCTTAATGGTGTCCGCTTCCAGTTACAGCTCCATAAATACGTTTGGGATAAAAATAAAAGGGGTGTCTAGTATGAACAAGAAAATCGATGTTGAGAAAATCGAGGCGTGTTTTCGTGAAATCCTCATTGCCCTTGGGGACAACCCTGACCGTGAAGGATTAAAAGAAACGCCTGCCCGGGTGGCGAAGATGTATGCGGAAACGTTTGAAGGCATGCAATATACCAATGACGAGATTGCCGAAATGTTTTCCACCACCTTTGAAGAGGATATTTTTTCAGAGGACAACAAAGGCATCGTAGTGGTGCGGGACATCCCGATTTTCAGCTACTGCGAGCACCACTTAGCCCTGATGTATAACATGGAAGTGACCGTTGCCTATTTGCCAAAAGTCAAGGTGGCAGGGCTTTCCAAGCTGGCACGGGTTGCCGATATGGTGGGTCGCCGCTTGCAGTTGCAAGAACGCATTGGCGAGGAAATCGCTGAAATCGTCCAAAAAATCACGGAAAGCGACGCGGTTGCCGTCTTGATCCATGGGGAGCATAGCTGCATGACCGCCCGCGGCATTAAAAAACCAGGTTCGTCCACGACCACAATTACGTATAAAGGGACATTGCTGGACAATGACCCGGTGTTCAAACAGGAATTTTTAACATTAATGAAATAGGAGGAACGAAACAGCGAGGCTGTTTTGTCCCTCAGGGGAAGCGCCGCAAGCTTGCTTCAAGGGATGCTAATGAGTGCAAGGTTATGTTTTTTCTTTGGCGAAAAAAAACGATGGATTTTTCAAAAAAACTATAGTTTTCCTCCTATAAAGAACCCTATGGCTTTTTTACGGAAATCCCCCGAATCCAGCTTGCGCCGCTTCACCCGAAAGGTTAGTGCAACTTCGTTGCACTAACCTTCAGTGGGAGGTATTGTATGTTAAATAAAAAAGTGGTCGTCGTTTTCAGCGGCGGCCAGGACTCGACGACTTGCCTGTTTTGGGCTTTAAAAGAATTTGATGAAGTGCTGGCCGTGACCTTTGATTACGGCCAGCGCCATAAACTGGAACTGGAAGTGGCTAAAGCGATTTGTCAGGAACTCGGTATTGAGCACCATGTCCTTGACATGTCCCTTCTGAACCAGCTGGCCCCTAGCGCCTTGACCCGGGATGATATTGCCATTGCCGATAACCCGGAAACGGGACTGCCCTCGACATTCGTGGAAGGCCGCAATATGATATTCCTATCATTCGCGGGGATTTTAGCAAAAGTCAAAGGGGCAAAGCATATTGTTACCGGTGTGTGCGAGACGGATTTTTCGGGCTACCCGGATTGCAGGGATATGTTCATCAAGTCCCAGAACCTGACCCTGAATTTGTCCATGGACTATGAATTTGTCATCCATACGCCACTGATGTGGCTGGATAAGGCGCAGACCTGGGAACTGGCGGATAAGCTGGGGCGTTTTGATTATGTGCGGGAAAAAACCCTGACGTGCTATAATGGCATCATCGGCAGTGGGTGCGGCGAGTGCCCGGCTTGCCATTTAAGGAGCCGCGGGCTGGATGAATATATGAAAAACGGAGGTGCCTCCTAATGGCGGGACGAAAGGAATCAGAATTAAAAGAAGATTTGACCCTCTTGGGGAACCAGGGGACGAAATATAACTATGGCTATGACCCGGATGTGCTGGAGGCTTTCGATAACAAGCATCCTGGCAACGATTATTTTGTTAAATTCAACTGCCCGGAGTTTACGAGCCTTTGCCCGATTACGGGACAGCCGGACTTTGCGGCGATTTACATCAGCTACATCCCCGACATCAAAATGGTGGAGTCCAAGTCACTGAAGCTGTATTTGTTCTCGTTTAGGAACCACGGCGACTTCCATGAGGACTGCATGAACATCATCATGAAGGACTTGATTAAACTGATGAACCCCCGCTACATCGAGGTGTGGGGCAAGTTCACCCCACGGGGCGGGATTTCCATCGACCCTTACTGCAACTGGGGCCGCCCAGGGACGAAATTCGAGGAAATGGCCAACCATCGCCTAATGAACCACGACCTCTACCCAGAAAAAATTGACAATAGATAACCTTTGGTGCCCCATCCCCTAGCGGAGATGGGGTGCTTTTTTTTCTTCGCTAATTGGAAAAATTTAGATTAAGTGGCATTTTTTTTTTTTTTTT
>WRGF01000129.1 GCA_009787345.1 Turicibacter sp. | reverse complement strand
CATCACTCTTATTGAATAAATTTTCTATTTTATTGGGGAGAATTTAGTTAATTGCTTCTAAACTTTACGCTAGAAAAGTCTAAAATTCCTTAAAACAGCATAATTTTTCGTTTTATTACCAAAATATTCCCTTCATAAATCCGCCGTGCATCCGAATGAGCTTAGTTTCCCCAAAGATGGAGTAATAATTCTGAAAAAATGGGGGAAGATAAACCATATGACTTTTAATAGCAAGAGGGGATAAAGCGGCGTTGCTTTATCCCTTATTGATTATCCTTTCAGGAGGGGTATCATGGCAGACCAAGCCAATTATCTGGAATTTATCGAAGCCTTTAATAAAATCCATAAATATTTGCTGAAATTCACGGATTCCGATGACAATGTTTCCTTTAGCGACCTGCTTTACCGTTCCAAAAAACATCCCATGCTAAGCCTTTATCTGGACGACCTCCACGTTTTTCGGAAATTGCGCAACATTATCGTGCACCAGACTGATGATTTCGATAAAATTATTGCCATGCCTAGCGAGGAGACCGTCAAAAGGATCCGGTTCATCGAATCCCAATTGATCGATCCCCTTAAAGTTGATGTTTTTAAAGGGGAAGTCCATCACTTCCAACTCCAAGATGGCATCCAGGATGTGCTGTCCAAATCTTCAGATAAGGGCATCCTTAAATTTCCTGTCTATGATGGGCAGAAGTTTGTTGGCTTGATTACTTCCCGGGCAGTCGCCAAATGGCTCCAAAAGGAAGCGAAATCTGGAAAAATCACCATCGACGAAAAAATGCAGGAACTTTTGCCTTACGAAAAAGAAGACAAATATCAATTCATCGGTTTGAACACGACCATCTACGAGGCATGGGAATTGTTCAAGTCCGAAACCATTGCCATAGCAGCCCTTTTAGTGACGGCTTCGGGTGCCCCTTCCGAAAAAATTGAGGCTATCATTACCCACGAAGACCTTATCCAATACTTGTACACCCACAATCTGTATGTTTTTCATTAAAAAATCAAGTTATCCAAATTTCGACAAATTTCGTAGCCGATCTGTGGTAACGTGTCATTAACAATATTAATTATTAGTAATTTTCTGGAAAAAATGGGCATATGCTTAAGGAGTAAGGAAGATAACCAAATAAAATTGTTTTTCCCTGAAATGCTGCAAATTTTTTGCGATTCGACGTGTATAATAGGCTTTAAAGAATACATATCCATGAACCAGCCAGACACCCGAAATAATTATGGGAGAGGTCTAATGTGGGGACGATACATGGCCAATGGCGTGGGGGCTGTTGTCAATGGAAGAAAAGGGGGATAGTATGGACAAGCCAGTGATGAAAAACGATGTTTTCGATTATATCAAAAATAACACAGAACGAATAAAATATTGTGAAGAAGACTTGGAATTAATGGAAAAAGCAAGCCGCTATGAACTTGAAGATTTCCATCAAAACGTCGTCGAGCTGCGCCAACAGTCAAACTACGATCAATTATTGGGTCTATTAGTCGCAGGGGCGCGTCATTTCCAGGACAAGGGGAACCTTTCAGTTGCCTTGAACTGCCTTTTGGAAGCCCGTTATTTAGTGGAAGACGGGGAGAAGCTCCTATCGAGCTTGCTATTGTTGGAAATGTCAGAAATATATGCCCTCAATGGGATGCATAGCCAAAGCCTCGAAACAAGCGAAAGTGCCTTTAAGACCATTTTACTTGGGAAGAATGCTGAATTAGCATCCATTTACCTGGAAGCGTACTTAAAGTCGGTCCTTGCCACGAGGGATGAAGTTTCCCTGGGACGGGTGAAAACCATAGCCAAAGAATCCGGTTTCGGGTTCTCAAGCAGTGACGAGGCCCGTTTGACCTTGGTGGAGCTATACTTAAAAGGTTCCTACCGCCAATTATTGGACCTGCTCCATGATGAAAAATTCATGACCTTATATCAAGAGGAAGGCCGATGGTCGCTCCTTGACCAAGTGGCGGGCATGTGCGAAAGCGAGAATATCGAATTCTCAAAACTTGCCCAAAAGCAGGCGAAGTTCTTTGAAACTTACTATGCGGAAGTGGATTTAAGCCAAAAAAGTGCTTCCCGTCTTGTGGATTGGAACCAATTCTCCAAGTCATACGCAAGGGATTTCAATAAAGGGCTCGTGGTCGGATGCCTGACTTTGGAATCTTACTTTTACCAACGTCCCGACATGGAGATGCAAAAACAGGTCATCAAAGCATTAAGCAGCTTGATTCCTAAAAAGATAGAGTTTTCTTCCGATGCCTATGGAATTTGGTTTTATTTTACAACGGCAAGGAGCCAATCCAGCTTGAAAGGGTACCTCAATAATTTGTTGAGCCCCTTGGTTGAAGAGCTTGGGTCGAAGTACCTGTTATCTATTTGCCTTCCGGAATTTGCCCAGGAGAGTTTTGAGGCCACGAGCCAGCTGGTTATTTCAGGTTTTTATGACTTATTGGTGGCTGCCAAAGAAGATGAATCCTATCAAGTCCAATACACCCAAAGCATTTCCAAGCGTTATTTTTCTTGGCAAAAAGTCCAGCAATTATTGGAGCAATCCCACACCAATGGGGACTTCACCTTAAAATACAACTATTTTTACCAACGCCAGCACCAAGAACTTCATTGCATCGAGTTTCAAGGGGGGCTTGAGGACGCCTCTTATCTGGAATCGCAGATGAAAACCTCCGATGCCTACGTATGGGACATGGTAAAGGTCCGTTCGGAAATGTACACCTTCCAGCTAGGATGCAAATATTTGAAGGAAATGTACTCTGAAACCGACCAACCCATGCCAAGCCTGTTTATTAAAATGTCCAAAAAAACGTTGTTGAACAAGTTGCTGACCCCGACGATGATGGCCTACCTCGAAATGTATGGCATCCCGGCATCCAATGTGGTTATCAGCATTGACGAGGATGTTTTATTCGAGGCAAACGATATGATCAACATGCTTTTAAGTCATTGGTACGATTTGGGGATTAAAATCGGTTTGGATGAATATGGCGCTGGTTCCATGACAGGTTCCATCCGCAACCTAAAAATCCACTACCTTCGGATAAGCTCCAACCTCCTTCAACACTTAAATGGTTCGAGAGCCCACTCTGGGCAGATTGAAAGCCTGTTGAATGTGTGCTCTTCCCGTGACGTCAAGATTTGCTGTTATAACCCAGAAAGTGATTATAGCCGTGAAATCGTGTCTAATTTCGGGATTGAAGTCGTAAGTGGCGGATATTATCAAACAAAATTGTTGTTTAATTAGCCCAAATGCGTCATAATAGAGGTAGTACCATTCTATATAACGAAGTTGAGGTGAAGCGGATGGACATGGATATGGAGTTGGAACTTAACAACTTTTTAGAAGCAGATTCGGACTTTGTCGACAGTCTTTGCCAACAGCTGGAAGACGTGGGAATCCACTTAAACAACGAAATGCTTTCAAGGATTTTACTGAGCTACGAAGAGCAAAAAACCCAAATTGTTACCGGATTTTTAGAAAGCATCCTTGGTGGGGAGGACTTGCCTTTCCCAACAGACGGATCTTCAATTATCCACATGGTCGTGGGCAATAAATCACAGCCAAGGGATTTTTCCGATGACAACCTGGAAATCTTAGACTCTGACTATATTGTTTAGCCAAAAGGCGTTCTGCGGAACGCCTTTTTAAATTGCATTCTTTTGGAAAACGCTTTGTTGAAAATTTCTCCTCATAGGACGAATGAAGTAAAGACTATTCTCGTATAATAGGGAGAAACGGAATTATCTGCATGTTCTTTTGTCGACTTTTAGAAAAAGTTGGATGAGAAAAATGCTTCCCTTTATTGCGGAAATAAGGGATAATAGTTACTAGATAGACACGTTGGGTTAGCGAAACGAGAACGCAATTAGTATAGGGGGAGGGCTTGATATGTTAGAAACGGGTAGTATTGGCTTAGAAAGTGGTTTGGGTACGAAGAAAATCAACAAAGGCAAAGTATTGGGCATTGCGGGTTCGGTCATTTCGGCATTGGCGGTAGCGCTTGGCATTCATTTTGTCACAAATGACACTGCGGGTGAGTGGTTGGACATGTCCCTTGCCGATCCTTCCCTTGAATTGGAAAGCCCTTTTAGGCCAATGGCGAACCGGCCGTCATTGATGTTTTCCGGGACGGATTTGATTCCATTGTCAAGGCATGAGCGTGCGAGGCTGATTTCGGGGCAACTGGATCTTAAACGGGAACGGGTGGTTTCTGCTAACTACGGCACGGTGGCCATGGAAACGACACTTGGGGAACTTGGCCTACAATTTGCGGGGAGTTTAAACGGGGTTTTAGACCGGGTCGAAGCAACTATTTCGGATTTGTCTAACCTGTCCCACAGCCAACTTAGGGTTCCTGCCATCTTCGACGTCGCATTTGAAATTCCAGAGGCTTCCATCCATCAATGGGGGGAACAACTGGCAGGTTATTTGAACGTGGCACCAACCGAGCCCAGCTTGAACCGGGTCCGGGGCAATAATTTCCAAGTGGTTCCGGGAATGGAAGGCCGGGTTATTGACACGGAACAATTCATTCAGGATGCAGGGAACGCCCTTCGCACATTTAATACAGATGCACCCATTGAATTAATCAGCAACGTTGTCCAGCCCCGCTTTGATGAAGCGATTTTAACCGGGGTTGATTCACGGATTGCCAGCTTTTCCAGCAGGTTTGACCCAGGGATTGTTTACCGTGCAACCAATGTAATTATTGGGACCCAAATTATTGACAGTCATGTGATTATGCCAGGGGAAACCTTTAATTATAACAACGTATTCCCAACCATTACACCCTACAATGGATTTAGGGAAGGGATTGCCTTTATTGACGGGCGCCCCACACCGACCGTTGGCGGCGGCCTTTGCCAGGTGACCTCAACCTTATATGGGGCAGTCTTGAGAATGGGAATAATCCCAACCCAATCTGCACCCCATAGCAACCGGGTCCATTATGTGCCTGGCGGCCTTGATGCCTGCATGTGGATTCAAGAAGGGAACCCTTGCAACCTGATTTTTACCAATCCGTTTGATGTCCCCATTTACCTATCTGCCTACACAAATAATGGGACCATGACGGTGGAGTTTTGGTCCACTGCCGATGTGCTGGGGGACTATAGCTTCGAGCCGGTGTCGGCAATGATTGAACAGACGGCAACGACCGAAACCTGGAATTCATGGCTGCGGACTTACCGTAATGGGAATTTCGTTTCCGAACAGTTCCTGCGCCATGACCGCTACATCCGCTAAAAACGAGAGGCCTTCCATACCAGGGAGGCTTCTTTAATAGACGTTCCAATCAATGAAAATTCAGCAGCACTTACAAAACTTTCTCCTTTTTCATTCAAGTTCTATAAAGGCTCTCCGCCCTTAGGCAAAATACCAAAAATTACGCCACGAAAAATCCATTATGTGGTAAAATGTTTAACGATTTTTGGTTAAATTCTTGCAATTTCTTTATGAAAATGAGATACTAGTTATGAATAAAAACGTTGGGTAACCCTTAGGTGGTAAATTCTAAGGGGTTCCCAGTAGCAAATAGAGGAGGAATAAATATGAGCCAATTAGTAGATGCGTTAAACAAGCAGGTAGCGGACTGGAACGTCTTGTTCGTTAAGCTTCATAATTTCCATTGGTACGTGAAAGGCCCGAGTTTTTTCACTTTGCACTTGAAGTTTGAAGAGCTGTATACGGAAGCTGCCACTCATATCGACGTGATTGCTGAACGTATTTTGGCAATTAAAGGACAGCCTCTCGCCACCATGAAAGATTATTTAGCGGTGACCACCATCGAAGAAGGAAAAGGCAGCGAAAACGCAGAAGAAATGGTATCGGAAATCGCCAAAGATTTGACCAACATCATGGAAGACTTGAAAAAAATCATTGAATTAGCAGAAGGCGAAGGGGACAACCGTACAGCTGACCTATTCATTGGCCTCTATGATGGCTTAGAAAAACACACTTGGATGCTCAATGCGTTCTTAGGATAATCAACTAATTGCCGTCCAAAGGGGCGGTTTTTATTTGCAACTACTTGCTTTCGACGATTTGTAACACTTCCAGTGCGGTATAATGGTGGGGAGGAGCGTGAGAGCACATGGAGAGCATCTATATTGTCATTTCCCTATTTATCGGCCTGGCCCTCTTTGCACTTCGCGAAGGGATGCCCGCCAATGATGAGGACAAATGAAAGGAGACACCCCAGTGGAATGTCTCCTTTTTTTATGCGATTTTTTTCTTTAATGATGATGCGGGGTTTGTGCTTTTTTCTTCCTTGATTTGAACGGGCTTAGCAGGCGCCTCCCCATCAGTGGAGAAACCAAATACCGTTTGGCGATTGTACATTTTAAAGCCTTTTTCAAAAATGTATAGTCCAAGCACAGATGCCAAAGTAGGAACAATAAACCAAGAAACCACAGTCACCCATAAGCTGGAACCGAGCTCAATGGCGGTTAGGGGACCTAAAAGGCCGATAATCCCGAAGCCAGAAGAGGTCGGCGTCCCCTGGATGTTGAAGAGGGCAACCGGCAAAGCCGCCACAGCTGCCGTGAAGAAGGCAGGCACCAACATAATCGGAGTCCTAAACAGGTTAGGCATGAACATTTTCATCGCTCCAAGCCCGGCAGCCAAGGTCACACCCGGCTTATTGATTTTCCAAGAGTTGACCACCAACATTAGGGAAACCGCGGCAACCCCCATGGAGAAGCCAGCCGCCGCCAGCCCGCTTAAACCAATGGCAAGGCCGATGGCAACAGTCGAAAGTGGCGATAAGATGATAAGTGTCCCGGACATCCCAAGTAAAATGCTCATTGGGAACGGGTGGAGTTCCGTGAAGGTGTTGATCCCGTGACCGATTAGGCGGGTTACACCGGAAACGTGGGGAAGCAATAGCGCACCGATGAAGCCGACTCCGATTCCTACTAATAAGGAGCAGAACACGATTTCAGTTGAGCCGAATTTTTTCCCGATTAGCAACAGGATTCCAACAGCGATAGCCGCAGTGAGCATCGTGTTCAGGATGTCCCCTGCACCAGCCCCGACAAATACGCCCAAGTCGGCATTGAACCGGACGACACCAGAACCAAGGAAGGCGGCACCCGCCACGACAGCGACCCGAAGGGGAGGGAATTTAAATTGCATGGCCACCAAGGCACCGATAAAGATCGGCGTTGCCATTTGATAGATGGTTCCCATTTGCCGTCCTAAAGTGATTAACGGCCCATCCCCGAAGAGCCCTAAGATGGCAGCGACGATGGGATTAGGCAAGACGCCAATAATAATGCCTAGTGCCGAACCATTCAAGACATTGTTGATAAAAACCTTTGCATTCATTCCTTTTTCCATAACATCACGCTCCATCTGTTTTAAGTTGTTAAAAAGTATCTTATCATGTTTTGTAACCGAGTGCAAGAACTTTCTTTTGAAAAAATGTATAATCGACAAGTCTGGCAACATTGTTAATTTTCGTATAATCCTCGGGGTTATCAGCCATACTAAACATTCAGAAAGCGAGGTGCTGACATGAATCATCCTGGACGGGAAAAATTCATTACTTATATATGCGAACGGGCCCAGGAGGGCAGGGAAGGTGAATTGAGGCAGCTCATCATGGATGGATTCCACATGCATGACGACGACCCACCACTGGCTTTGGAGCCCTTCCACGAAATCCGTACTAGGCTTTTATCCATGGTTAAAGGCAAGTACATCGAAGAAATCGTCACCAACATGAGCCATTTCTGTTTTACAGAGGAAATGGTGAATTAACCGAAAAAAAGAAAGCGACCAAAAGTGCGGGACGCTTTCTTTTTTCGAGGTCAAGAGATTATGTGAAAGGTTTCAGATGAACTTTACTGAAATTAGCTCCTGGTATAATGGCTATTTTAAAGAGTCGGGAGCACCGATTTATAATCCTACATCGGTGAGTGAAGCCCTTTTGGGCGGTGTAATTTTCAACTACTGGAACCAAACTGAAACATACGAAGCGTTAGCAGAATATATTGCCCTCGATTTTGACGGCTTACGGCAGCGAATCGTTCAAATGCTGTCAGGTGAAAGCATTGAAATCAAAATTGATCGCTTCAGAAATGATATGTCCAAAGAAAACTTCAAGTCAGCAGACGATATTTTAACCCTTTTGGTGCATCTCGGCTACTTGTCGTACCACATTGAAGATAAAACCGTACCCTATCACTGGCATTCTACACGGCCCGACAATTTTACACCATAATAAGGGAGCTGCCTTCTGGAAAAGGATTTGCAGATTTGGCACTCATTCCTAGAAAGAAATATTTGGATAAACCAGCCATCATTTTGGAGTTGAAATACGAACAGACCGCCGAAGGGGCAATCGAACAAATCAAACAAAGGAATTACCCATCTGCTTTGGAAGACTATCACGGGAATATGCTCTTGGTGGGGATTAATTACAGTAGACGGGATAAGTTGCATGAGTGCTTGATTGAGGCTTACGAAAAGTGAATGAATGAAAAAGAGAGGAAACCGCCCACACGCAGTTTCCCCTCTTTTAGTATCCTACCGAACGGCCCCACTAAATCCTAGCTTCCTCAAAAAAGCCGAATAATTATCCTGGGAAGCCCCAAAGGTATCCAATAGCATTTCCTTGTTGCCCTCACGATATTCATCAAGCCCCTGAATGTAGAAACTCCGGTATTCATCATTGACCACAAAAGGTAAAATCCCATTTCGCAAACATTCCTTGAACATAACTAATCGCCCCAGCCGTCCATTCCCATCGGAAAATGGATGAATCGTTTCAAAGTCCACATGAAAATCGACAACTTTTTCTAAATCCTTTGGAAAAAGTGCTTCATATTCCTTAATTAGAATATCCATTGAGCGGTCCACCTCTTCGGGCGGGGTCGTTTCCAAGTCCTTTACAAAACCACCTACGATATTGGAATATTTCTTATATTGCCCCACGTTCATAATTACAGACCGATCATCGGAAGTGCCCTTTTTAAGTAAGCGGTGCATCTTAAACAAATAGTCATGGCTTAGCGGCTCGTCAATGGTATCAAGTACAAAATCAAAGCACTCGAAGTGGTTAATCGCCTCAAAAATATCATCGACTTTCGTATCGGGCTGATTCTGTTCAGCAACAAGTGTCCCCGTTTCAAATAAAAACTTCGTTTGGGTTTCCGACAATCGGGAACCCTCAATTTTATTGGAATTGTAAGCCATCGAAATCTGCGTACCATAATAAATCATCCGAGCCTTAACTTTCTTCTCCTCTAGCAGACGTTCCAGTAAAGTCATTTCATCCATCGAATCACCTCTATAATGATTATATCATAGGTAATGAGAGAAGTTAAATGTTCAAAAAATTAAAAATTTGGCATAAACGAATGATAATGGAGTAAAAAGTTGCCTTTTATTTTAGTTAATTAACACTTTTTGTGTTAAGTCAAGGAAAAGTTGCTACAAAAATCAGTCTTAGTTAGTGAATTCCCAGAAGAAATTTTCCGCAACGCAGGAAAATTTCTTCGTCATAGGAGATTTCTCCTTTTTTGTTGAAAAAATACTGAAGTGAGGTGGCAATGTGTTAGATAAGTTAAGAATGACGTATCACCCGGCAAAAAAAGAAGTTGAATTTAAACGTTTGTCAAATGAAAAAGAATTAATCATTCGAAAAGACAGCGTACTTAGTGAGTATATGCAAAAAAAGGGGAAATTCGTTTTACAAGATTTTGGCAATCAATTTTTTAAAGATATTTTTCAGGCATTTGATGGTCAAACAGTAATAGACATAGAAGTTGTAACAACCTCAACAGATTTTGAAGATTTTAGTCAGATGGTTGAGTATTTCAATGAAAGTAGTTCACAAAAGGTCAGAGCCAAATTGGTAAAGAGACTTCCAAGTATGGAAGATACCTATCAACAAATTGTTGTGCATGGAAAAGATGCGATGCAAAGCTTAAGAAAGCATAAGGATGAATTTTGGGAATTTTATAAAAACAGTAGTGTTAAGGAATTAGTAGAAATTTTTGCAAAAGATATAGAAGATGAAATTAAAAATATTTCAGAAAAAATAGAAAAAACTCGGCAAAGTACAGTGAATTTATGTTTTACGGGAGTATATAGTAGTGGTAAATCCTCACTAATAAATGCAATCCTTGGATATTCGATATTTCCTGAAAGCATTAAGTCAGAAACAGCTAAAATGTTCAAAATAATAAGTCCTACAAACAAAGAAAAAGTAGAAATTAATTTTAAATTGAGAGAGCACAAAGTTAAAATGTTTTGGAATGGGAATTCTTCCACATTTGAAATTGATACAACCTTATATGAATGTCCTTCCAGAACATCCATCCAAAAAGAAGTAAATGACTTAAAAGGCAAAGAAAAACACATTCAAGTAGGGGAGATTTTAAAACATCTCAACACAAATGAAGATGTAACATCTGAGATAGAAGTGGTCTTCCCTATACCATTAGATAATGAGAGAATAAAATTTACGATCTACGATACACCAGGAACAGACAGTAATTTCGAAGTACATCAAGCGACCTTGCAAGAAGCACTTTCAAATCAGACTCATTCTATTTTAATTTTTGTTGCAGCACCTGATAAGATAGAAGGAGCTGGCAATAATGCTTTATTACAGTATCTTAAAAGTGCGGAACAGAATGATACTAAAACGAGTATAGATATTGGTCGCTCTTTATTTGTTATTAATAAAGCAGATACTTTGACGGATCCAGATCAACGACGTGCTTTAAGGTCTTCAAGTATTAAGCTTGAACAAGATGAAGATTTTTCAATCAAACTTTCAGATAAAAAATTATTTTTTACCGCAGCTAAGATAGGGTATGCTGGGAAAGCAGTAGAGAACAAGGTAGCTACTGAAAATGATGAATGGGAACTTGAAACACGATTAATACCAATACAGAACGAAAAGCGTGGGTGTTATTATAAATATAATAGTTTTGCTTCTTCTGAATATGCAACGAATAATATGATTAAAAAATCAGATGATGCTTTGCAGTTAGCTAAGGAAAAACATGCGGATACAGAAATTTTAAACATTTGCTCTGGATTATACGCTTTAGAAACCGAGATAAAGGAGTTTGGAGAAAAATATTCTTCATCAGTAAAAGCCTTCGCCATTATTGATAGTGTCGAAAAGGCACTCTCTAAGCTTAATCATAATGCTGTGTCGCTTCAATCAAAAAATAGAAGTGATATCAAAGAAGTAGAAGCATAAATTTCACAGCTGAGGCATTTTTTTGGAGACAGTATCAAACGAATCAGTGAAAAATTTGAATCCGAGTTTAAAAAAAATAAAATTGAAGATAACACCCTAACTGGGCTTGGATTGGATGGAAGTACAATTAGTAAAATAATAAAAGATACAACTAATAAAATTATAAGCTATCTTCCTGAAAATTTTTGGGGAAATGTTAAAGATACAGCACAGATTCAAAATACTGTAGGATTTATCTCTCAAGAAATGATTGAGAATTTCACCAAAAGCTATAAAATTAACCGTTCAACCAGATTGAGTCAAAAGCGAGATGAACTAATTAGAGAAATTAGAAACGCAATTGAAAGTAAGAGTGAATTAAGTACCGAGGCTAAAAACTTTGTTAAAAATATAAATCCCCCTAAAATTCCAAATACTTCTGTTAAAGGGAAATGTGAAGAAGTCTATAGAAAAAGCATAGAGTCACGCCGATTCTTGATTTTTTGGGAATCAAAAGTTGTTAACCAAGGTAAATTAAAGGATTTGTTACAGACAGAATTTAGAATTGCTTTCGAAGATATGGTTCAGTCCTGAGGAGTAAAATTCCTTCGAGTTAATTACCTAAAATATCCACTTCCCTTAAGCGCTTTCGATTTGGCAAAATTATACGTGAACTTTTAT
>WRGF01000128.1 GCA_009787345.1 Turicibacter sp. | reverse complement strand
TTCCCCAATAAAATAGAAGATTTATTCAATAAGAGTGATGAAGTGAAGGAAAAATATTCTTTTTTCCATTTTTTTCCGTTCGTAAATCAGCCGTGATTGGTTCCATGCTCCAGTAGATGATTAGAGGTATATCGAGTAAAACTTTGTTAAAACCGACTAAAAATAGAAAAATTACCACGGGCGCGCCGGAAATGGGCGCGCCGGAAATGGGCAAATAAAAAATGCGCTCCGCGCATTTTTTATTTGCCTTTTTTGATGCCTCATTCCATTCTTAGGAAAAGGACTGAGCATGTATGCCAAAAAAACTGTCATATACACAGATTCAAGATAATCTGATGGATTTAATGAACAACCTGATTGAAGAGAATTTTATTTTTACGATATTGGAACTCTATGGTTTTCCAAAGGCTACCATTCGGCGGGAACAAAAGAATGGCCATAAAGTGGTGAAGGTGAAGAAGCAGCTGCATTATCAGCAAGTGGAAGCCGGGAGTTCCACTGTCGCAGAAGTGGCGAGGATTGAAGCTGAGCTGTTAGATGAAAAGTCCAAACCACGTTTTATTGTGGCGACTGACTTTCATGAAATCTCGGCGAAGGATACTAAAACAGGGGATACGTTAAGCGTCCCATTTATGGAGTTTCCAGGGCGGGCGGACTTTTTCTTGCCATGGACGGGTGTGGAACGGACGGATTATAGTCAGGAAACGCAAGCAGATATAAATGCTTCCTTGCGCTTTACACGGCTATATGATGAAATCATTAAACAGAACCACGGCATTGAGCCCCACGCCCTGAATGTGTTTTTGATACGGTTGCTGTTCATGCTTTTTTCCGAGGATTCAGGGATTATGGAGAAAGGGATTTTTACCCAAGCCATCAAAACCCGGACTGTCGAGGATGGGAGCAATTTGAATGCCGTCATCAAAGACATTTTCGAAGTGTTGGATGTGCCTGCAAGCCAGCGTTCCAATGAAGTGGAGTGGTTGCAGCATTTTCCGTATGTCAATGGTAAATTGTTTAGGGAGCCCCATACCGACATGGTGTTTGATAAGACGGTCCGCAAGCTGATTTTGGAAGCGGGGGAGCTGCTTAAATGGGAGGAAATCAATCCGGATATTTTGGGTTCCATGATTCAGAATGTGGCGAACGGGGAGCAACGGGCGAGCCAGGGGATGCATTATACCAGTGTCCCGGATATTATGAAACTGATTGGGCCATTGTTTTTGGATGGGGTGACCGAGGTGTATAGAAATATTTCGGATAAATTTACTGAAAATGAAAGCAAGGATATTCAAGAAGAAACCCGGCGGGGCAACCGGAAGAAATACGTTGAGGAATTGAAAGGGTTGAGGGAGCGTTTATCAAAAATTAAGTTTTTAGATCCTGCCTGTGGCTCAGGGAATTTTTTGATTATCAGCTACAAAGAGCTTCGCCGATTGGAAATCAAAATTCTCAAATTGATTGCTGACATTGAGAATAACATCCAACGGGATTTGTTTGAAAAATCGGTGATTCCATTGAGCCACTTTTTCGGGATTGAAATTGAAAATTTTGCCCATGAGGTGGCACGCTTATCGTTATGGATTGCCGAGCACCAGATGAACCTTGAAATGATGGAAACTTTAGCGTGCCATGCGCCAGCGTTGTTGCCACTTCGGGATGAAGGGAACATTGTGAATGCCAATGCGTTGAGGGTGGATTGGCATGATGTATTTGATATTTCAGAGTCAGAGGAAGCTTATATCCTGGGGAATCCTCCTTATTTAGGTTCTAGAAATCAGTCTGAGGAGCAAAAAAATGAATTAGAACTTGTATTAAAAAATAATGCTATTAGTCGAAAAGTCGATTATATTACGGGTTGGATTTTTAAGGGAGCAGAAATGCTAGTCGAAAAAAACTTAAAATTAGCATTTGTAACAACAAATTCAATATTTCAAGGTGAGCAAGTATCTTTAATTTGGGAAACTATTTTGAAAAAAGACATTGCAATTGAATTTGCCTATACCTCCTTTAAATGGCGCAATAATGCAAAAAATAATGCGGGTGTTACAGTTGCTATTATAGGATTAGCCAGTATGCGGAACATATCAACAAATTTAAAAATAATTGATGAAAATTTGAATGAAATACAGGTTAGCAAAATAACACCATATTTGACAGAAGGTAACACTGTATTTGTAAACAAATCTAGAAAGAACAAATCAATGCCTTATCTGATTCAGAAGGGAAATGCCGAATATGCTGACAATCAACTTAGCTTATCGAGAGAAGAGGCTGTTGCATACAAAGAAAAATTTCCAGATTCAGCTAAGTTTATTCGGAAATTTATTGACAGTAAAGATTTGTTAAATTCGACACATAAATATGTTTTATGGATTGAAGATAAGGACGTTGATTATGCAAAAGAATTTAGTTACATAAATAGTCGACTACAAAAGATAAAAGAATTTCGCAGCAAAAGCAAGAGAGCTGGCACAAAAAGACTTGCAGATACTCCTTGGAAGTTCGGGGAAGTCAGGTGGAAAAATCAAGAGGCGGTTGTACTTCCAGTCATTTCTTCTGAAGGTAGAGATTACCTTTCTGCTACATTCGTAGATAAAGATACAATCCCGAGTTATGCCACTTTTGTAATTTATGATGCCCCACTTTGGGTACTGGGATTAATTTCTTCAAAAATACACATGGTCTGGCTCCGCTCGATTGGGGGCAAACTAAAGACCGACTACCGTTATTCAGCGGGATTAGTCTACAACACCTTCCCAGTCCCGCCACTTTCCACCCAACGTAAAAATATGATGGAAGAACAAATCCTAGAAATACTGGATTTACGGGAAGAAATCGGGGGCACGCTAGCGGAGCTATACAACAACAGCACCATGCCGGCAGAGCTGCGTGAAGCCCACGAGAAGTTAGACCAAATTGTAGAGCGTGCTTATCAGGACCGTCCGTTTACCAACGATAATGAGCGTTTGAGCAAGCTGTTGAACATGTACCAAGATATGACGAAGGGGGAATAAAGATGGCAGTGGATAATTTGTTTGAAATCAATTATGAATCACGAGGGACGAGCGTGAATACCAATGAATATGGGATGCGGGAAATGCAGGCGAGGGTTTATGAAAAGCGGCATAGCCAGTACCTTTTAGTGAAGTCGCCCCCTGCTTCTGGGAAGTCAAGGGCATTGATGTTTACTGCCCTTCATAAGCTGAATGAGCAGGGGATTAAAAAGGTCATTATTGCGGTCCCGGAAACCTCCATTGGGAAGTCATTTAAAAATACCCAGTTGAAAAAGCATGGCTACTACTGGGATTGGCAGGTGAAAGATTCCAACAACCTGACCAAATGCGGGACGGACAAGAGCAAGGTCAAGCAATTCGTTGCCTTTATGAAGTCGGATAACCCAGAAGATAATGTCCTTTTATGCACGCAGGCGACCCTACGGTTTGCTTATGCCGAACTTGACGATAGCGACTTTGAAGATACCCTGTTGGCGATTGATGAGTTCCATCATGTGTCAAAAGACGAGAACTCCGTTTTAGGGAATGCCTTGCGAAACATTATGAAAAATTCCAATGCCCATATCTTTGCCATGACGGGTTCTTACTTTCGGGGAGATAGCGTCCCGATTTTAGACCCCGCCGATGAGCAGAAATTTGACCGGGTGACTTATACGTATTACGAACAGCTAGAGGGCTATGAGTATTTGAAAAGTTTTGCCATGGGGTATAGCTTTTATACTGACAAGTATACGGATGCGCTGGATGAGGTCATCCCCGAATTTATAAACAAGAAAACGATTATCCATATCCCCAATGTTAATTCAATGGAGTCAACTAAGGAAAAAGAATTGGAAGTGGACGCTATTTTTGATGCGTTGGGTGACTGGCTAGAAAAGGATAGCAATGGCATCAACCATATCCGAACTGCTGACGGAAAAATCTTATTGGTGGCGGATTTGGTCCGTACAGAAGGGCGGGAAGTGGTCAAGGATTATTTGGCGAACATGTCAAAGCTAGAGGATTTGGATATGATTATTGCATTGGGGATGGCTAAAAGGGCTTTGACTGGCCTTATGCGGAGTATGCCCTGACCATTGGTTACCGCAATTCCTTGACGGAAATCGTTCAAATCATCGGACGGGTGACGAGGGATAGTGCTAATAAAACTCATGCCCAATTTACCAATTTAATCGCCCAACCCAATGCACAGGATGACGAAGTGGAGTATGCTGTCAATAATGTGATGAAAGCTATTACGGCTAGTTTACTTATGGAGAATGTGCTGGCTCCTAATTTTAAATTCCGCCGCAAGGATAATGACGGGCAAAAATCATCAGGAACAGATATTTTTGTCAAAGGGCTTGCTGAACCCTCCACCGCCCGTAGCAAGCAGATTATTGAGCAGGATATGACGGAATTAAAGGCGAGCATTTTACAAGATGGCTTGATTCAAGGGGCGATTTCAACGGGAACGGACGCAAAGGTCATCAATAAGCAGTTAATCCCGAGGGTTATTGCCACCATCTATCCGGACCTTTCCAATCAAGAGGCAGAAGAGGTTTGCCAGCATGTTGTCGCAGATATGAATTTGACTTATGCGGAGCGGGATATAGAAAATAACCAGTTGCTGAAAATGGCAGACAAGTTCATCAATATTGACGAGTTGAACATCGACTTGATTTACTCGGTCAATCCATTCCAACGGGCCTATGAAATCGTTTCGAAAAACATCGACTCCGAAACGTTGCGGATTATCTCTAAAGCATTTGACGGGAAAAAATATGACTTTTCCGAAGAGGAACTGAAATTGTTGTATCCCCAGATTAAGAGATTCCAAGCTGTTAAAGGAAGAAAACCCGACAAGGCTTCTGGTGATGAGGAAGAAAAGCGGTTGGCATTCGCCTTAGCGAGACTCGCCCACCTGGCACAGCAGAAGGGACGGGAGAGCCGTGGATAACTTTCAGTCGCTAGATGATATTTTTGCTGATGAGGACTTTGCCGACTTAGTGAAGGATGTGCTTCCTAAAAAAGTGGAGCTGGTCGATAAGGAAGTGGAGGACTTTTTGGAAATCCTGGAGTGGGCTAAGGCAAATGGCGGGAAAGAACCGGAAAAAAGCCGTGATATGAAAGAGCGGAAGTTAGCTGCACGGTTGAAGGGAATCAGGGCAAAAGCGGAGCGGTCAGCGAAACTTAAACCTTACGATGAATTGAACTGGTTGGAAGGGGTAGAGGAGCAACCAGAACCAGATGTGGAGCTGTCATTTGATGAGATATTGGATGACCCGATGTTTTTAACCAACGAGAAGGAATCTTCGTTATTTGATGTTTCCCGCTATAAGCGCACCATTGATTCGAGGGATAAGATGTCGGTACGCAAACGGGTGAATGCTGATTTTTCTGTGTTTAATGCACAGTTTAAGCAAGTACATGCGGAAATTGCTTCGGGTGAACGGAAGTTGGTGAATTTCGAGGGGAATTTAATCCAAAGCGGGAGTTACTACGTTTATAACGGGGTGATGGTGTATGTCCATAAGATTTACCATCCCGGCACTAAGCAGGAAGTGGGTTCCAGCGATAAGAAGAGAATCTACAAAGTCCATGTGGTTTATGAAAACGGGACTGAAAATAAGAACATGTGGGCGGAAAGCCTGATTACTTCCCTTTATGATAATTCCAGGCATGGGAAAATCGTGACAGAGCCCGAAAGCGAAACGACGGATATTTTTAAAAGTACGGGTTATGTGTATGTGGTCAAATATGCCGGGGAGGACCGGCAGCTATCGAACCTTCACAACCTTTATAAAATCGGCTATGCCAAGGATGTGAAAAGAAGGCTGGCCAATACCTCGAATGAAGCCACTTATTTATTTGCGCCTGTGAAGTTGATTGCGAAGTTTGATGTTCAAAACCTCAGTGCCAAAAAGGTTGAGAAATACCTTCACCACGTTTTTGAGGATTGCCGCTTACAGGTAGATATGACGGCTCCTAACGGTAAGAAAATAGACGCTACGGAATGGTATGTGATGGAGTTTGAGAGGATAGAAGAGGAGATAAACCGGATGGTTACTAGTTTGTTGGTAGGGTAATGGCTAGGTTTTTCAGGCAGGTTTCAAAAAAGAAAAGGGTGTGGTATAATAAAGGTCAGAATGCACGTTTTTGGTGCGGTTTGGCCTTTATTTTTGAGTGGAGGTGGGAAATATGCGGAAATTCAATACCACGGGGCTTTGTATGCCTGATGAGGATTATATGGTTGACATTACCGGTAAGTTGGAAAAAATCAAGGAGCTTGTGCAGGAGAAGTCCTATTTTGCTATTAACCGGGGGCGGCAGTATGGGAAAACGACGACATTGGTTCATTTACAGGGGTTTCTTGAAGGGGAATACATAGTGATTTCCCTAAGTTTTGAGGGGCTGGGGGAAGAGAGCTTTGCTGATTCGGAAAATTTTTGCCAGGAATTTTTAAAACTGGCAACCTCCGCACTTCGTTTTAGCAACGCCGATCCGGAATATCTTAAAAGGTGGTTGAACCCAGAAGTTAAGGATTTTGAAGGGTTGAGCAGGCACATATCTGAATTATGCGAAGGAATGAAAGTAGTGCTCATCATTGATGAAGTGGATAAAATCACCAATAATAATGTATTCCTCAATTTCCTGAGTATGCTAAGGCATAAATTCCTTGCCCGTAAATCAAGGAAGGATACTACTTTTCATAGTGTCATTTTAGCGGGGGTCTATGACGTTAAAAATATCAAATTCAAGTTGCTCAATGAAGGCAAGTACGAGAAACAGGAATGGGAGCATAAAATCCAAAATTCTCCTTGGAATATTGCCGTGGACTTTAATGTGGAGATGTCTTTTAACCCTGATGAGATAGCTACGATGTTAGTTGAATACGAAGGGGATTATCGCACGGGCATGGATGTTTCCCTAATTTCCAGTGCCATTTATGAGTATAGCAAAGGGTATCCGTATTTTGTTTCCCGGATTTGCCAGCACATCCACGGGCATTTGAACCAGGAATGGACGGCCCTCGGAGTCAAAAAAGCGGTGGGCATTATCCTAAAAGAGGACAACGAGCTGTTTAAGGATATGTCAAAAAACATGGAATCCCATCAGCCACTGTACGAGTTATTATATGGCGTCTTGGTGCTAGGACGCAGGATTGAGTTTAATTATGATGTGCCAACCGTTAAAATGGCTGCCATGTATGGTTACATCCAGTCGGGGATAGAGGTTTCATATGTTAAAGTCGCCAATCCAATTTTTGAAATGCGTTTGCTGAATTATTTTGTCACGAAAGATTTGCTGGAAAAGCCTCCTGTCCTTTCAAATGTCTTAGCCAGTGAAATTGTTCAGGGAGGAAAATTTAACATGCAACTTTGCCTTGAAAAATTCGGTGATTTCTTCAACCGGGAAATCTTCCCTACCAAGGATAAGAAATTATTGGAGTTGCAATACCGCTTATCCTTCATGTCTTATTTGAAGCCACTTTTGAATGGGAGTGGTTTCATGCATCCTGAATCCCAATTAGCAGATGAGCGGCGGATGGATTTGGTGGTTGATTTTGGGCAGGAGCAATTCATCATCGAATTGAAGCGGGTATTTTCTGAAAAAGATAGGGTAGACGCTTTTACCCAACTCATGGGATACATGGAATTGAAAGGGGCGATGGTGGGCTATTTGCTGACATTTGATTTCAGGCAAAAAGCGGCTCCTAAATCACAGTGGCATGACATGAATGGACGGAAAATCCTAGAAGTGAATATATAAACCAAACACTCGTCCATAAGGTAGCTTCCAAGAAAGTACAATCTGTGGTATAATAAAGGTCAGGCTGAACAGGGTTTAGGTTCAGGCTGACCTTTATTTTCAGGAGGATAAAAAAATGTTCGCATATTTAAAAGGTACCATCGCGGCGGGCGGCAAGGATTACATCGTCGTCGACGTGCGGGATGTTGGCTATAAAGTGTTCACCCCCAACCCTTACGAGTTCAAAAAAGGGGATTCCCAGCAACTTTTTACCTATCAGGTGGTGTCGGAAAACGAACAGTCACTCTATGGATTTTCCACCGCCGAGGAGCACGACTTATTCGTCAGCCTAATTAGCGCCAGAGGGATCGGCCCCCGGACGGCATGTGCAATTTTGGCAATGAAAGATTTCTCAGGGCTACGAAGCGCCATCGAAAATGGCGATGCTAAATACCTCACTAAGTTTCCTAAAATTGGCTTGAAAACGGCCCAACAAATTATATTGGACTTGAAAGGGAAGCTAGTCATCCCGGACATGCCGTTATTTGCCAACAACAGCCTGATGGAAGCCGTGGAAGCGTTGCAGGCCCTCGGGTACAGCGACAAAGAACTCATCAAAATCAAAAAAGCATTCAAAGACACAGACGCAACAGTTGATGAAATCATTAAAAAGGGTCTGCAACTAATGATGAACTAGGATGCGTACGACGCTCGTTTGCGGAATCCGAAATTTCGGAAGTCAGGCGGATGGGATGCTTTTCCCCATTGGACTGACTGGAGAAATTATCGGATGTAGCAGCGTCGGAAGCTCGACTGTGAAAGGAGGAACTTATGGAAGAACGGATTTTAACACCGGACGAGCTGTATGAGGATGAATCCCAGCTAAGCTTGCGCCCGGAATATTTAAGCCAGTACATCGGGCAGACCGATGTGAAAGAAAACCTGCGGATTTTTATCGAAGCGGCCAAGTCCCGCAATGAAAGCCTGGATCATGTTCTCTTATTCGGGCCTCCAGGGCTGGGGAAAACGACCCTGGCGACTATTATTGCCAATGAGATGGGGTCTAACATCAAGACCACATCCGGGCCCATGATTGAACGAAGCGGGGATTTGGCAGCCATCCTTTCGGTGCTCCAACCGGGGGATGTCCTGTTCATTGATGAAATCCACCGCCTGCCCAAGCCCATCGAAGAGGTGCTTTATTCCGCCATGGAAGACTACGTTTTGGACATTGTAGTGGGCAAGGAAGATGCCGTCCGCTCCATCCGGGTGGATTTGGCACCCTTCACCTTGGTGGGGGCAACTACCCGTGCGGGGGATTTATCCGCTCCCCTGCGTGACCGCTTTGGGGTGCTCAACCGCTTGGAATACTATACTTTGGAACAGCTTACTTTAATTGTGAAGCGTACCGCTCAAGTCTATGACATGGAAATCGAGGACCAGGCAGCCGTGGAACTTGCCCGCCGCTCCCGGGGGACACCGAGGATTGCCAACCGCCTTTTTAGGCGGGTGCGGGACTATGCCCAGGTCATGGGTGATGGCACCATTACCCAAGAAATCGCCAAATTGGCGCTGGACCGGCTGAACATCGACGAGCTGGGCCTTGACTATGTGGACCACAAATTTTTGCGGGGAATCATCGAACGTTTCGGTGGCGGCCCATGCGGTTTGGAAGCCGTCTCCGCCTCCATCGCCGAAGAACCCCAAACCCTCTTGGATGTCTATGAGCCATACCTCTTGCAACTGGGGTTTATTAAAAGAACTCCGAGGGGAAGGGTGATTACGCCTGAGGCTTGCGAGCATTTGGGGGTTAAGTACCCGTTGTAAATAAAATTAACACCATTAGATGCCATATCCCTTTCGTATCTTATCTCCATCCAAATAAAATTGATTTGTTCATTGTCCTGGCATATAATAGTAGTAAATACTCATGAGGTGATAATATGGAAGCAATTTGGACGAACTTAGAACATTATCCTTATACGGTCATGAATGAAATGGAAACTACTTATACACCTGTTGTTGAGGTCGGCTTTGAGGATGTTTCCTTTGTGGAAATGACTATGATGGAAGGAAAGAGGTTAGTGGTCAAATTACCGGATTACAAAATTGTGGAGGACAGGGGATTTAACATGGAAGAAAAGGCCTTTGCCCTAAACTATGTCACCCGCCACGGTATACTTATCTGGGACTTAGCCCGTTCGGGTGGTTTTAATGCCTAATTTTGAAAGCTTATTCGGTCTTGATGTCTGGTTTTCCACAAAAGAGGGAAACCCCTTAGAGCCGATTCATGTGCATATAGGCAGAAGAAAAGGAACCATCTCAAGTAAATTTTGGATTACCGAAGACGGCATCGAACTTTCCCATAACAAAATGAAACTTAACAACAAACAGATTAAAGCCATCATGCGTTCCTTGCAAATCGACCGGAGTTTAATTATCAACCAATGGAAGCAAACTTTTGATGGGGAAATATCATTTTACAAATAAGGCAGCCAATGTTGAGGCTGCTTTTTTTAGATTATGCTAAAACCCATCATATTCCTCGGAACGGTAAAATAGAATAGGACAGGGCATGAATGCCTGATTGGAGTGATTGACCATGAAAACTGAGTCCCTTGACCCGATGTATTATTTGGAATCGGCCCCTGTCCCGAAAGCCATCCGGCACATGGCAGTGCCTATGGTCTTGGCCATGGTTGCCAACATGATTTACAACGTGACGGACGCTTACTTCATCGGCAGGTTGCAAGATACCTCCGCCATGGCGGCCATCACTTTGGCACTCCCGTTCACCACGGTCATCATGGCGCTGGGGGATTTGTTCGGCACCGGGGGGAGCACTTACCTTTCCCGCTTGCTGGGCGAAAAAGACGTTGACGGGGTGAAACACGCTTCCTCTGTGAACTTTTATTTGTGCCTGATTTTTGGAGGCTTGTTTGCCCTCCTCTCCCTCTTTTTCATGAATCCCATCCTTCACTTGCTTGGCGCCACCGGGGAAACGGCTGCCCCCACCCGGGATTATTTGCTGCCCTTTATAGTAGGTGCGCCCTTCATGGTCGCCAATTTCACCCTGGGGCAAACGGTTCGTGGGGAAGGGGCGGCGAAGGAATCCATGATGGGGATGCTCCTTAGCGTCGCCCTCAACATTGTTTTGGACCCGCTTTTAATCTTCACTTTTGGGATGGGGCTTGAAGGGGCTGCCTTGGCGACGGTGCTTGGCAATTTAGGGGCTGTGGCTTATTATAGCTGGTACCTCCATAAAAAAAGCCCGGCTCAAAGTGTCTCTATCCGCGACTTCAAACCAACGAAAGCGATTTTTAGCAATATTTTCAAAATCGGCATTTCAGCATTTCTCCTCGCTTGTTTCATGACCGTTTCCTCCCTGTTGTTCAACCAGTTTTCCATGGCTTACGGCGACCATGTGGTGGCGGCTTTCGGGATTGCCTTTCGCCTGTGCCAGATTTCCGACTTTGTGGGCATGGGGCTGTACATGGGCGTCGTGCCCCTCATCGCCTTCTCCTATGCGGGGGGTGCCAGCGGGCGGCTGATGGCAGTCCTGAAAACGACGGCGGTTTATTTGGTAGGGCTTACTGTGGGAATTGCTGCTGTGATTTTCATTTTTCGGAACGTGCTATTGGGGGCATTCAGCTCCGATAGGGAAGTGCTTTTCGTGGGGCGGGAAATGCTGACCGCGCTGCTAGTGGCAACCCTCTTTGCGGGGCTGTCCGGCCTGTTGACCAGCATGTTCCAGGCCTTTGGGCAAGGGATGGAATCGGGCATTATGTCCCTGTTTCGGGGCATCGCCATGATTCCCATCCTACTCATCGGCAGCCATTATTTCGGTTTGGCGGGCATTATTTGGGCCATGCCAACCTCGGATTTCTTGGCGACGGTGGTGGGGCTCGTCATCTGGCTGGCAACCAAGTCGAAAATCATGGCAGTACCGGTTGGGGAGCGGGAGGCTTTCGAACAGTAAAAAGGGGCAAAACGACGAAAT
>WRGF01000127.1 GCA_009787345.1 Turicibacter sp. | reverse complement strand
AACTCTCCATAATAGATAAGCTTGTAGCTCGTTTATTTCTTAAAACTTGGCGTTCTGTTTAGTTTTCAAAGAACTTCGGCGTTTCTCTCTTTCAAGAGCGACGCTTATTATTATATAACATTCAACATCTCGTGTCAAGCGTTATTTTTAATGTTTTTTCGACACCGTTTTTGACGACTTAATTATATTACCACATCGCCACCGTTGTGTCAATAAGTTTTTTATAAATTTGTTTGTCGATTTTTGTCGCTGTTTTTTGCGACTTGATAATCTTAACACAACTCTTGAAGATTGTCAATGATAATTGATAACTTTTTTTAAAATCATGCCGCTGTTTTTGCGACTTGACTATCTTAACACATTCCTCGGAAGTTGTCAATGGTAATTGATAACTTTTTTAAAATCATGCCGCTGTTTTTGCGACCCGATTATCATAACACATCCCTTGGAGGAAGTCAATGATAATTTATAACTTTTTTAAAATCATACCGCTGTTTTTGCGGCTTGATTATCATAACACATCCCTTTCAATTTGTCAAAGGATTTCGGGAAAAATGATTCAAATTAACGAAGGCCCTCAGCATAAACACAAAAAAAGACCGCATCCCAAGGGATACGATCCATGAAAAATTAACGTTTTGAGAACTGAGGTGCACGACGTGCTGCTTTAAGACCGTATTTTTTACGCTCTTTCGCACGGGAGTCACGGCTAAGCAATCCGATTGGCTTAAGGGCTGCACGGTACTCTGCGTCAACTTGCAATAATGCACGGGAGATTCCTAGACGGATTGCTCCTGCTTGTCCAGTAAGTCCTCCACCATTAACATTGACCATTACATCGTATTGAGATGCAGTTTCAGTCAACGCCAATGGTTGCATGATATCTAAACGTGTCGCTGCCGAAGGGATGTAGTCTTCGAATTCGCGGCCATTGATGATTACTTTTCCAGTTCCTGGTACTAAACGTACACGGGCAACTGAGCTTTTACGACGGCCAGTTCCTAAATATTGTACTGTCATGAATGCTTCCTCCTCTTAATTAACCGATTAGCGTGTAAGCTTCTGGTTGTTGTGCTTGGTGTGGATGCTCAGATCCTGCGTAAACGAATAATTTTTTACCAGTAGCGCGGCCTAGGCGTCCTTTTGGAAGCATTCCACGGATCGCTAGTTCTAGCATGCGCTCAGGTTGGTGCGTACGCATTTGGTCAGCAGTCTTAACTTTAAGCCCACCTTGGTAACCAGAGTGACGGTAGTATTTTTTGTCAGCCAGTTTGTTTCCTGTTAGGTTGATTTTGTCAGCGTTGACTACGATAACATAATCTCCACAGTCTACGTGAGGAGTGAATGTCGGCTTGTGCTTTCCTCGTAATAATGTTGCAACTTCTGTAGATAAGCGTCCTAAAGTTTTATCTGCAGCGTCGACCACGTACCATTTGCGGTCAACTTCGTGTGATTTTTGCATAAATGTTGTGCGCATTGTGTTGCCTCCTAATTTCTTTACTTATGATTGATTTGGCGAAGTCCTGTTGGGGCTCAGGGCTTCTAAATGAAAATAAAGAAAATGTACCGAAAGTTAGTATACACCATATTGACCCATAATTCAAGTTTTTTTTCGATATTTTTTCCGAAAATGAAAAAGGCCTCCCACAAGAGACCTTCAAATCAAGACGATTTTACTTAGCACATAGACCAAAATAAAACCCGGGACACCGAGCACCCCTGTTAGGAATGCGGTCACATAATTCAGCGGCACGGACATATCCAGGTAACCGCCGACGAAATTAAAGAAATACAGGGCAAAGGCCCCGATGACGAAACGTTTTACAAGCCAACCCATCAGTTTCATAGCTTCCCTCCCAAAAATCTGCTTACTCAATCCTATGCCCGCCCGCCCGGCTTTTATACGGCTTTTCCTTTGGCAAGTTCTGCTACTTTCTTTCATTTTTGGAAACGTCCCGTCAAAAATTCCCTTTAAAACATAAAAAAAACCGCCAGATGGCGGCTCTAAAATAATTCCCGGCGCCCTTCGAGGGCACGTATCAGGGTCACTTCATCGGCATAATCAATGGACCGGCCCATTTCCAGGCCCCTGGCAATCCGGGTAACCTTGACGCCGGTATTTTTCAGCAAGCGGGCGATGTACTGGGAGGTGGCATCCCCTTCAAGGGTCGCGCTAAGGGCCAAAATCAGCTCCGTGATTTTCTCGTCCCGAAGGCGTTCCACCAGGGCAGGTACCCCGATATCATCAGGGCCCAGCCCATCGAGGGGGGACAAAACCCCTCCCAACACATGGTAAAGCCCTTTAAAGCCCCGCATCCGCTCGATGGCAATAACATCCTTGGAGTCCTGGACAACCGCCACAACGGTTCGGTCGCGCCCCTGATCCGTGCAGATGGAACAAGGATCCACATCGGTAATATACCCACAGGTAGAGCATTTGAACAACTGCCGTTTGCTGTCAACCAGGGACTTGGCGAATTTGGTGGCATCCTCCTCGCGCATATTGGAAATCACGTGAAAGGCCAGCCGCTCCGCCGTTTTATTGCCAATCCCTGGCAGCTTGCCAAAGCTCTCAATCAAAGTGGTTATGGGCTGGGGATAATTCATCTTAGAACAATCCCGGGATGTTCAGTCCTTGGGTGAACTGGCCCATGGAAGACTGCTGCTTGTCATCCACTTTTTTGAAGGCGTCGTTTAAAGCCAGCATCAACACATCTTCCAACGTTTCCACGTCTTCCGGGTCAACAATGTCCGGCTTGATGGAAATTTTCTCGATGGTTTTCGTCCCCGTAACTTCAACGGTTACCAATCCGCCGCCGGCAGTCCCCGTGAAGATGGCCTCTTCGATTTCTTTTTGCGCTTTCATCATGTCACGCTGCATTTTTTGCATTTTCTTCATCATTGCTGGATTCATATTCAAACACTCCTTCGATTTTTAATTATGGACCTCAACCAATTCGGCTCCGTAAGTTTCGATAATATCGTCCACGAAGTCCCGCTGCGGCTCAGTTCCCTCTTCTTTATAATCTATCACATTTTTAAGGCTCTGGCTATACTGTTTTAGCTTCGGCTCGATTCCCTGCTGTTTTTGCTCCAAATAACTTGTCCGCACTTCCACCCAAAACGCTTCAGGGAGCACCAAATACGGCATGGGATTCCCAAACAGGTTATGGACGATTTTTTGCGCCACAGCCCCATTATCCTCACGAAGCAACCGCTTGCAGCTTGGCTCATGCTTATACACCAAAATAAATCCTAGGGGAGATGCTGCTGCTACCGTCCCATCTTTTAAAAGGGTGGCTATGTTGCTCTCCTCCCCGTACTGGTAAGGATTAAGCTGCTCCCATTTGGCGAGGATTTCCCCCTTCATGGCTGCCGTGGCAGTTCCAAGGATGGCTTCGATGGTCAAACTGTCGGCTGGCACCGCTTCGGGAAGGATGATATTTTCTTCCGAATTGGGTAGCTTGAACAAATCCATTTTGATTTGCGGACTCTGCTCCTGTACCAGTTGCGGGACGGTTGCGGATTTCTCTTCCAACCGTTTCAGGTCTTTTTGAAGTTTTTGGATTTCCTTTTGGAGTTTTTCAAGCTGCGGGGACACATCCGTGGCGGGCGCTCCTTCTGCCTGGGAATCCCTTAGCCCCAAAAGCCCCACTTCAAGCATCAGCTCCGGATGGTTGGCGAAACGCAGTTCCTGTTGCAACCGCCCCAGCTTAAACAAGTTATCCACAACCACCGGGCTGGATAGGTTCTCCGACAGCTCCCCAAACAGGGGCAGCCCACTTAAAATTTCCGAGGCCAGCCGCCCGATTTTTTGGAAGGCAAGGATGTCCCGGTAAGTGGCAGTCAGCCCTTCAATGATACGGGCGGGCTCCTTCCCGTTGACGAACAGATTCTGCAAATTGTCCATCACCGGCCCATATTCCTCCTCATGAAGCCCCTTGATGATTTCAAGCACCTGGCCATGGTCCACCGTCCCGCTTAGGGCATGGACATCCTCAAGGAGCACTTTCTCGCCTGCATACGAGATGACCTGGTCCAATAAACTGAGGGCGTCCCGCATCCCCCCTTCCGCAAGGGTGGCAATCAGTGTCGCTGCTTCCGGCTCATAAGCCACTTCCTGCTCTTTTAATATGCTGGCAACATGCGCCTCGATTTCCTTGGTTGAAATCTGCTTGAAATCAAACCGCTGGCAACGGGAAATAATGGTTGCCGGGATTTTATGGGGTTCTGTCGTTGCCAGGATGAATATGACATGGGCAGGCGGTTCTTCCAAAGTTTTCAACAAGGCATTGAAAGCCCCTGTGGATAACATGTGGACCTCGTCAATAATGTACACTTTAAAACGACCGGTAGAAGGAGCATATTTCACCTTGTCACGGATTTCGCGGATTTCATCCACCCCGTTATTGGAAGCCGCATCGATTTCCAGCACATCGGGATTGGAGCCCGCTTTAATGCTTTTGCAGTTGGCGCACTCCCCGCAAGGCTCGGCCGTCGGGTACTCCTGGCAGTTGATGGCTTTGGCCACCACTTTGGCGATGGACGTCTTTCCGGTTCCCCGTGGCCCGCTAAACAAATAAGCATGGGCCGTCCGCTGGGATTTCAGGGCATTTTGCATGGTGCGGACAATATGTACCTGGCCCACCACATCCCTGAAAAACTGCGGGCGGTAGGCACGGTATAGGGCATGGTATGACATGAAATAACCTCCATTGAAAAATTTGATAAAGTTGTTAGCGGCTTAGGCTGTTGTTCTTATTATAGCATAAAAGCCGGGATTGCACATCTGTATAAAAAAGTTTTCTCCCCATCCAAAACAAACCCTCTTTGGATGGGGAGAAAACTTTTTTATTGGCCCCGCACAACAAATTCATGAGCCACAAACACTTTTACCTTCAAGCCCCGATTGATTTTTTCAATTTTCAGCAAAGTGAATAATTTATCTTCCTGACGTTCCCGGATTTCCAATTCCATCATAAAAATCACCTTACTTTCAAATTCCATGAACTTAAAACGTATATTGCCTTTGCAAGTTTTGGGGGCGTTCCGTTCAACACGGCTCTAAAACTAATGTACTCCGCAATACCATAACAAGTTTGTTTTGGGGGCGTTCCGTTCAACACGGCTCTAAAACCAATGCGCTGTGATTGCACTTGACATGGGTGTTTTGGGGGCGTTCCGTTCAACACGGCTCTAAAACCTCGGAATGCAATTTTGTGGGTTTTAGCCTGTTGCCGCTGGGCTTGGCAAGTCTTCAGAGACGAAACGCCGAAAATGTAGTGTTGAACTTCTTTTATTATACCATATCTGGCTTGATAAGTACATAGTCTTTCTCGATAATATAACGCTTTTCGGGTGCATCTTCCGCATGAGTTTCCAAAAACAGGGTGTCGATTCGGAGGAGTTTTAAGAAGTCGACCAGGCTATCCAGCTCGAAGGCTTCTAAAAATTGCCCTGCCCCAATAAAAACCAGGAGCTTCTTTTGTGGGAGGTACTTGAAGATGCGGGCTGCTGTAAACAAACGATCCAGTACGCCCTCACCTTCCCACTCGATTTTTAATCCCATGGATTTGAAGAGGGCAATCAAACTGATTTCCTTTCCTTCTAAGTCCAAATCAAAGGCTAAAAGTTCACGAAACACCAGTGCTGTTACATCCGATAGCTTCTGATCAAGTTCATTTCTTAGCATCGGGTTTTCCCCAAATTGCCTTTCCAAATCCCCGTAGACTTGGCGAAGGATGGGGGCTGTGTTCCCATCGAAGCCCCAAATGTCGCTAATGACCAAAAGTTCACTAGCCTTTAAGGGCTGATAAGCGGCCGTGAAAAGTTTCAACTCCCCCGCTTCTTCCTCCCATTGATGGAAATAACCCGAGAGTTTGGCATACAAAGATTTCCTTTCGAGCACCACCCCTGTGGGCCCTGCTATCTTTACTGGCTCATCCAGTCCCTCAAACATCATCCGTATCAAATATATCACCTCCTAAAAAGACTAAGCGGGCATCGCTGTTGGCGATACTGGCATCTTTTTCCCCGTGCAAATACACCATTTTAGCAAATTGTTTTTCCGTGATTTTCAGTAAGTTCACATGCCCTTTCCCGGGATGGTTCTTTTTTAGGCGGGCGATCATGGCGTTGGTTTGATTGTCATTTAACAACAACTTCGTATAAACGGAGTACTGATGCATGATGAACCCTTCGCTTAACAAGTACTTCCTAAACTTGCGGTAATCCCTTTTATCGGCTAGGGTTAAGGTGGGCAAGTCGAACATGAGCAAGATCCGCATGAAACGGTAGCTCACGAGTAGGTGAATACAGGCATTGACGTCCGGCTTCCATTAAGAAAGTCCACTGCCTGACGGGTATATTGCCCGATAATATTGGTCAAAAACATGTCCGCCCCGCCGAAAGGGTAGGTTTTTGTGAAAAGGGAAAACAGATGGCGCTTGATAATAGGGAAGGCATGGCTACGGTGCTCGTACACGATTTCATCCACCAATACCCGAAAAGGTTCCATCAAATCCGATGCCAAGTTGAAGTCGTTGAACTGATTGGTGTGATTGACTCCCAGTTGGGTCAAGCAACCGCATTTGGAAATTTCTCGGGCAAAAAGAGATAAAACCAAGGTGTATCCGTAATTCAAGCCCGCATTGATGTCATTTTCTTGCTCTCTGTTAAAGGCATTGCCATAGAGGGTGTTGAACAAAATCCGAGCCGCATGCCCTTCCCGGTTGCTAGGGTCTTTGGGTTCTAAGCCTTTAAGGAGCCCATGAATGGATTCCCCCTTTTCTAAAAAGAGGAAGCGATACAACAAATTCCCCTGATTCCTTATTTTTTGTTGGAGGACCTCGACCCATGCCTGATCTTTAACCGCCCCTTCCCAAGACATTTGCTTTTGGATTTGTAACGTCGTATCATGCCTGCCATAGTAAGGAACCAATTGGGACGCGGGGAGCCTTTTTTCATCGCAAAAGATGACCCCGACGTTTTCACTGATTAATTTAGATAACAGCATGGTAGTAATGGAAATATCGGCGGTTTCCAAAAAGAGTAAATCAATTTCTGGCAAAAAGATGACTTCTTTTTTGTGGGAAGTCCGATAAATCAAATGGTTGTTTTGATATGACAGCTTGCAATGCTCACCGACTACAATCGTCCGAAAGCCCATGGGATCACTCCTTTTCAATTTGTCGAAAAAATACTTGCCTCCGGACTCCATGCCATGCTATAATGTACATTGTTGGAGGCGTTCCATTCAACATGGCGAGTTAAAATAAGCTATAAGCGTCATCAGCCAATAGAGGATAGGGCGACATCGCTCTTTTTTTATGCCCTTTTTCCTATGCTTTCGACTTGCTTTGTTTAAATGATACCTTTTGAAAGCCCCGTTGTCCATGGGACTTTTTTTTGTCGTAGCGCCTCGATAGCCGTCAGTTAGTTAAAAAAGTAGCAAACAACTCAGCTATCGGGTCGCTTGCTACTTTTTAAATCGGTTAAAGCTTCATCCGGTGTTCATAAAGCCCCGTCGGGGATTGATAAATCAAGGTTACCCCTTCCGAAAGGGCATTCTCCCCTTTTAATCGTTGAGTATCTGTCCCCAGACCCGCTTCACTGAGGGCTTTTAGGCCCTGATTTTTCCCTTTGGTGACGCCCAATAGCTCACTCAAAATTTTCAGCTGTTGTTCTTGATTCGCTTGGGTGAAAAATTCTTTGATTTTTTCCTCAAGCAAGGGTTGCTTTTTTTCCGTAAATAATTTATTTTTCTTGATGAAGCCACAAAGACGGTCATAGGCGTCCAGCAACGCCTCTGGGGTCGAATCCGCCCCCCATCCTTGGTGCATCGGGAACTGGCTAGCCGTCGCGGCTTCTTGGAAACTGGCTAGCCGACGGGGTTCGCCGCTTGGAAGCAGGTATTTGCTGCCTTTGGGGATAGCAGCCACCACCACTTCCGAAATTTTTTGTTTCGGATATAACCCTTGAATGAACCCCACTTTGTCAGCCGATTTTTTGTAATTCCCTGCCACCATGGCGGGGATGCTCAGCGGCTTCAGGCCTTTCTTCTCACGTACCAACACGGTCAGCGCTGAAATAGGTGCCTTTGTCCCGCCGTACCGCAAGGGATCTAAGTTTCTTTTGATGCCGGCCGCAAAATTATCAGCCGTGGCATCTTTTTGATAGACCGACTCGTCTCCGTACTTCCCGTCTTTAATTTCCGTTTTCTTCACCACATTCATCCCGCGAAGGCCTAAGGTCCAGCTAATTTTCGCCAACACGGCCTCGCGGTCCCATTCAAACAAAACCTCTCCGGATTCCCCATCAATGATGGTGTAATTTTCGTCCGCCATCCCCGACAACAGCTGGCGGTGCTTGCCTTGCCGTTGGCTGGCTGTTTTTCCTGCGACCTTACTTGCCTGACTTAGATATTCGCCGTAAACCCAAAGCTTACGAAGATCGGGATCCGTTGTATGATACACATAGTGTGCGACTACGGCGTTTAAATACGCATCATGGGCGTGGTGATAGTCGTTTAAGTCCCGGTTTTTAGGAAAGCCTTCGTGAAAATGCAGCTTGACAAATTTTGAGTCGTTATATGACGTTTCCCTGACTAATTCCCCATCCTTAATCACCTTCCCGTCCATTTCAAAATGCAGGCCGCCTGCTATGGCTTTTTCGGGATCGAATCCATTTTTTGGAAGATAGATAACCCCTTGGCGAAACTGGGTGGTCAGGGAGGACTTAGGGGTGAGGATTTGAATGCCATCATTTTTAAAGTAGTCGGCCAATATAGCGGCCACATGCTTGGTGATTTGACGGGTTTCCACCAGTTGACGGTTGGTAAAGCCCTCGATATCCCCTTTCCCAAGTTTTCCTTTTTTCAAACTGGCAAGCTTTTTGGGGCTGATCATGCCACCTTTTGCTAGCTGTTCCCATCGTTCTTCCATGCGTTGAATGACCGCTTTGCTTGGCACGTCCCCGCCTTTATCCTGGTTTGCCTTCTTCGTGACCAACACTTTGTTGTCAATGGAATCATCTTTCACGTACATTTGCGGGATAATGTGATCCACTTCATAGGCTAAAATATTGGACAGTTCCAGGGCGTCATCCGTATACATGCACCGTCCATTTTGGAGAAAGTACAAGAACCGCCTTTCACTTTTTTGAAGGGCCTCGTTGGTCTGCTCGCCCAGCTGTTTTGAAACTTCCAGATCAATGGTTTCCCCTGATTTAGCCGAGAAGTTTTTGTATAGGTTTTGCAATTGGGACAATCGGTTTTGAGAGCGCCCGCCGCCATGTTCCCTTGCCATTTCCACCACGATTTTGGAAATTTTTCCTTTCCCTAAATAACGCTCAAGCTCTTTGATCAACTGCAGGCTTTGCCAGATTCCTTTTTTCAGGGCAGGAGACCCTGCCAATGACTCCACCCGTGCATAAGACAATTTCACGTCTTCTGTCCCTGCCAACTGGTCTTGTCGCAACGTCTTGGCAATGGCCTCATCCTCTAGGAGCCGCATGAAATTGCCATTAGACTCTTCCTTGAGGTTTTCTAAGATGGTCTTGCCATTTTTTGCTGGGATGCCTGTCAACAATTTTTGGGATAGCCTGCCCCATCCCGTGTAGTGCTTTTTCGCTAAGTTATTGACTTGTTGGTCCGTCAAAAAATGATCCCATTGATTTTCATTAGCATTACGGATGGCTTTCTTGCGCTCTTTTTTTTCCTCAAAAATCGTTTGCCATTTAATGATGTCCTCGAAACGCTGGGTATTTGCTTCGATCATTTCCTCAGGGATCCCTGCTTCGATCAAATCCCTATAAGAGGCATAAGAAGCATTGAACCCAGGGGATTTTACCGCTGTGTCAATTCCAAACAATTCCTGTGGCGACCGAAGATTGAGACCCAATTCACAATTTAAGAAGTCCATCAACCGTTGGGCGGACACTTTGCCGTACTTTTTGAACAAGTCGTTCATTATTTTTTGGCGGGTTGGGGCATCGAAGGAGATTTTCCCCTCCTTGCCAAAATAGCCGCTGACAATCAGTTCATTGTACACGGTAAATTCCTGATACATGAGGGAGTGCTTCGGTAAGACTTTTTCCATGGGAAGGTAGGTGCAGAAGTTGGTCATCCGCTCGATGAAGTTGACCGCCGATTTTTCCTTATCTATGACATCAGGGAAATTCCATGGGTTGAGTTTTTGGTTGGACTTGCGGACCACCCAGGCATTTTTAGCCGAGCTTTCAGTTTTTACCAGGTCCCCGTGCTTATTTCGCACCCACCCAGGATTTTTTGCCAGCGTCCCGACGTAATAAGGAATGCGGAATTTAAACAAGGTCTGGATTTTATAGGCTTCCCGCTCCCGGATTTCACCTTCCGCGTTTTCCTCTTGGATGGTGTGGGTTTCTCCTAGGAAGGGATAAAACTCCCTTTGGTTTTCCAGTATTTTCACCAACTCGTGCTCATGTATTTGATAAGGAATGGCCCCATTGTCAGACACCCGTTGCTTCGGCAGGTAACTCTCTTGTTCCATGTCCTGGTGAATGGCAGTCAAAATGTCTGAAAGGGGCAAATCCTCGGCATGAAAGCTTTTGAAGGATAGCCCCGGGATGTGCTTTTCCAAGACCCCTTTCAATTCTTTGTAGAACGCTTCACGGGTAAGCCGCTTACTGGGGTCTCCTACCCCTTGGATGTACTGGAAGTAAGCCCCATGTTTTTTCTGCTTGCTCGCTTTGGTGTCCTCTTTGAAAATGTCTGCATAGCATGCGGGGGAAATGCCCTTCGCCAATGACTTGAGCGCCACTAGCTGTGCCTGATGCTGTTCGTATTTTTCCACCATGGACGCACTCAAGGTTTCTTTCGTCAAGATACCTGAAAGCACCACGGCCTCATACAGCTGTTTCCCCTGCAAGAGGACTTCAAACTCCGCCTCATCCAGGACGCTTTCCAGTTTCCCTAACTCGTCGTCAAAGGATTCCATGGCGTACTTGAAATCCCCTGCTTTTTTGAAGCGATCATCGTTGGTTGGCTTGTACTCCTTTTTCCCAAAGATTTTTGCCACGTCAATCCCATTCCCAACCGTGGCTGAGAACAGGGCTTTGATTTGGTCATCTTTCGATTTTAAAAAATTCTTTGTTTTCGCCTGGGTCCCTTGGGCATGCTTATCGAAATTCTCAGGCTGCGCCGCCAAACTGAACAGCTCTGCCAACTGAAATGCTTTTTGAGACCTGGACTTCTTCGGGTCTTTCAAGATTTCATTGGCTTTTTCGTGATGGCAATCATCAAATTCAAAGGCAAACACATCTTCAGAGGCAAGCACATCTTTCGTCGCTTCTGTAAATGTGCTAAGCAATCCCATCATTTTATCGGCCACATCCAAGTTGCCTAAATCGAATTCCTGGCCCTGGTTGACAAAATGCCCCCGGAATTTCAACAGGTGGTGCAGTGCCAAATAGACCAAGCGTAAATCGGCTTGTTCCGGATTTTCCACCAAACGCTTTCTTAAATGGTAAATCGTCGGGTAGGCCTTGTAATAAGCCTGCTCATCAACATAGGTTTCCCCATCCCCAAGCACCCCATTAAAAAGCACGGCGGATTTATGAAGGGAATATTTTGGTAATAAAATGAAAAATTATGTTGTTTTAAGGAATTTTAGACTTTTCTAGCGTAAAGTTTAGAAGC
>WRGF01000126.1 GCA_009787345.1 Turicibacter sp. | reverse complement strand
ATATCAAATAATGAAACGGGTTTCAACCCCTAAAACCCTTGATATCAGATGTTTTTCGACAGAGTTTTTTCGGAGCCGGGTGTAAAACTCGGGAGGGTTTGATGCTTTTTCTGGATTCGGGTAGTGGCGGTTTCCGGATTATTAAGGTTGGAAGGATAACGGGTTTTATGTTATAATGGATGTACACCATAAATTGGAAGCACCATGCAGGGAAATCCGAATGGATAGGGTGGTGGTGCTTGATTCTCAATGGGCCATTGATTGCCATTTGGCGATGGGACGAATTGCCGGGACTGCTTATCGGGGGCATTTTCGTTTTGACTGTCGGGATGATGGTATTTACGGTGGTTCATCAAAGGAAGCGGATGAAGGGAGGTATATTATGAAATCGAAATTATCGGCTTATAAAGAACTGCTCCACTGGATTGGCATTGTCCTCCTTGTCCAACCCGTGTTATTTATTGGGTCGCTTTTCGCAGAGGGCATCCCTAATCTAGGGGAAATCCCTGACTTTTGGGAGTTTTACCTGCACGTTGTTTTCTTTAGGTTTGTGATGCTGTTCCTAGCAATTAGCCTGCCAATCAAAGCTGCCATGATTTTTTGGCGGAACCGTCAATTGCCGGATGCCTAGGCATATCTCCCCGAATCCAGGCATAAACTTGCGAGGTAGGTTCTAAGCATGGGGGCAGTTGGAGCATAAATCCAAAAACCCTTCACTTAAACAAGGGGGAGATGAATTTGAAGGCATTGCGGGCTCAAATCAAGACGCCGGAGGGGACGGTCTTGAATGTGGATGTGGAAAATTATTATCTGGAAAATAGCAAGATTGAAATCGGTGCGAAGGATGGGAAATTTTATTTGACCGACCTTTCCAATGTGCTGCTGACTTTCGAAGAAGTTGGTGGGGATGATGCGACAGCGCCGTCATTGCCAAGCCAAAGCATCCCCGTCCAAACCGGTAACGGGGCACAAGAAACTGAGGGGATTGTGGACCATAGCGCCATTTCCGATGCGTTGGTGGCTGCGGTTGGGAAGCTTGAGTGGAAGTTTGTAGACGACGGGACCGGCATTTCGGCAACCGCTGCCATCGAGAACACCACAGGCAAGGAAATTTCAGGGGTGACCATCAAGGTTGAGCTTTGGGACGACAAAGACCAGGCCATAGAAACCAAAACCCTTTACATCACCGATTGGGAACCCGGCCAAAAAGCAGAGCTTAAATTTAGGACGCAAAATCGCTTTGTCAGTTATTCAAGCTGGCTGGAGAGCTATCTTTTGTAAAATAAAAGGGCGGCAGTGGCAAAGAATACCCAAAGTCTGCTTAAATACCAACGGGCTCCCGGCTTTCGGGGGCCCTTTTATGATGCTATTTCCCTTCGTTTTTGGGAATGTAAAATTTTGGTTTTTGGCAAGGGATGGGGTATAAGAATTTCATGGGGAGGGCAGACTAGTCCCATCACAATAGAAAAGGAAAGATGCCCTATGAAAAAAATCCTATCCATGCTTGCCTGTTGCACGTTGATGCTGGCCGCCTGCCATTCCGCCGATGCAGGGGGAGATGCCGCAGTGGTGGAAAACAACCCATTGAACGTCCAGTTCGTCCCAACCAATAATGACGGGACCATGGAAGCCCGCAGCGAAGAGTTTGCAGCCTATTTATCCGAAGCCCTAGGCAGGGAAGTCAATGTTACCGTCGCCACTAACTTCAATACCATCGTGGAAGCCATGGTATCAGGCCAGGTCGACCTTGGCATCATGCCGCCGGCAGCCTTCGTACAAGCCCGTGAACGTGGCGGTGCCCGTGCTATCTTAAGTTCCGTCCTCGGTGCTTATGACCGTGAAACAGGGTTGCCCATCGAAGGCGAAGTCCGTGATTCCTTCAAAGGGGAAATCCTCGTCCGTGCCGATAGCGACCTTCATGAATTGGCTGACCTGGTTGGTGCCAATATCGGGACGTTGAGCCCGTCATCTGCTAGTGGGTTCATCTATCCAATCGTTGAGATGATGGATGCAGGCATCGACCCATTGACCGATGTAACGCTGGTGACGGTCAATGACATCCCAAGCGGCATCACCGGCGTATTGAATGGGCAGTTGGATGCTACCTTTGTTTTTGAAGGTGCCCGCGTCGTGTTTAATGGTGCTTTCCCGGATGACGAACTGATGGATGAACTCCGTGTGCTCCATTTGACTGAAGGGGACATCCCCAATGACGCCATCGCTGTCCACCCAGACATGGATGAAGAACTGGTTGCCCAAATCAAGGAAGCCTTCCTCGCCATGCCTGATACAGACGAAGGGCTGGAAATCATGTCCTTATGGGGACACCGTGGCTACATGGTGGCGGATGAATCCAACTACGATACCATCCGCGATTACATCGAAAGAGCCGCCGAGTTAGAATAGGAAGATAATCGACAAAAAACGAGGCGATAAGCATTCGTTTTTTGTTTGCTTATAGACCGGGAGGACCTTATGATTGAATTCAAAGACGTTAGCAAGAAATATCCCAGCGGGGTGATGGGCCTAAAAGGCATCAGCCTTCAAATCGGTGATGGGGAGTTTGTTTCCATCATCGGTTCCAGCGGGGCCGGGAAAAGCACCTTCCTTCGTTCCATCAACCGCCTAAATGACATCACGGATGGGCAAATCATCATCGATGGCCAGTCCATTACGGCCGCTAATAAAAGGCAGCTTCGAAAACTTCGCCGCCATATCGGGATGATTTTCCAAACCTTCAACCTGGTGAAAAAAAGTACCGTCCAAAAAAACGTGCTATCGGGCCGCTTAGGCTACTATTCCACATTCAAAAGCCTTATTGGCTGGTTCTCCAAGAAGGATTACGAGTTAGTGAAGGATGCCTTGGAACGTGTGGGGCTTTCAGATAAACTTCATCACCGAAGCGACCAGTTAAGCGGCGGGCAGCAGCAACGGGTTTCCATTGCCAGGACTTTGGTCCAGCAGGCCTCCATTATTTTGGCGGATGAGCCTGTTGCTTCTTTGGATCCCATTACCACCCAAAAAATCATGGCCGACCTTCGTAAAATCAATCAGGAACTTGGGAAAACCGTCATTGTGAACCTCCATTCCGTGGAACTGGCTCGCAAATTTTCCACCCGCATCATCGGCCTTAAATCCGGCGAGGTGGTCTTTGATGGCAGCCCGGTCGAAGCCACCGACGAAGTGCTGACCCGCATTTATGGCGAGGAAATCTTTAAGGATGGGGAGGATGATGCATGAAACTAAAAGACACCATCCACCGAAACTTGCCCGGGCAACTGCTGATCCTGCTCTTGGTGGTAATCGCCATTGCCATGTCCGCACACGCAACAGGTGCTGATTTTGGGCTCTTCATCCGAAACCATCGTCAGATGGGGATCTTCATGGGGTATTTTATGCGTCCCGACTGGGCTTTTTTCTCCCGCATCATCGACCCCATGATATTGACCCTGAGGATGGCAGTAGTCGGCACCGTCCTCGGAAGCGTGACCGCCATCCCCCTTTCCTTTTTGGCGACAACCATCGTTACGGGGAACCGGGCTGTCACCGGGATTGTCCGCCTGCTCATGAACATTATCCGCACCGTCCCCACCTTGTTGCTGGCAGCCCTGTTCGTCGCTATTTTTGGCATCGGCCCAGTGACCGGGGTCCTGACCTTGGCAGTGTTCAGCTTCGGCATCATGTCCAAATTGATGTACGACCTCATTGAAACCATCGACTTAAGCCCCCTTGAAGCCGCGGAGTCAGTAGGTGCCAACCCGGTCCAAATCGTCGTCTGGAGCATTGTCCCCCAAATCTCCCACATCGTCGCCAGCTACATCCTTTATGTGTTTGAAATCAACATCCGTGCCTCCACTATTTTAGGATACGTTGGGGCTGGCGGTATCGGTGTCGTCCTCAACTCGGCCCTAGGGCTGTTTCGCTACGACCGGGTTTCAGTCATTATCTTGTTTATTTTAGCAGTTATCTTCATTGTGGACGGCATCAGTGAATTTTTCAGAAGGAGGCTCACCTAATGAAACGACCCAACATCGATACCCTCTTTCTCACCATTGTCGTCTTGTACCTCATCATCTCGTCCTTTTTAAGCATCGACCTGGGGTCTGCCCAGCTCTCCTCCCATACCGCCCTTAACGCCTTCGCCGGATTGTTTCGCCCGGACTGGGGGTTTGTCAATGATGGGAGCCGGGAGGACCTGCTATCATTATTGCTTCTAACATTAGGGATTGCCTTCCTTGGCACCTTGATTGCCACCCTCATTTCTTTGCCCCTCTCAATCCTAAGCGCGCGAAACATTGTCCCTTCCTACGGAATCGTTCCGAGGATTGGAAAGTTCGTTAGCAATATCCTGCGGACGTTTCCTGAGCTAATTTATGCGATTTTATTCGTGACAGTGGTGGGGCCAGGGCCATTTGCGGGAATCTTGGCTATTGGCGTCAATCAAATCGGGATGCTGGGCAAGCTTTATACGGATGAATGGGAAAGCATCGACCATGCGCCAGTGGAAGCCATGGAAGCAGTAGGAGCGAATTTTTGGCAAGTCCTTTTTTACGCGCGTATCCCTCAAATTGGTGCTAAATTCCTATCCTTGTCTTTAAATCACTTTGAAATTGCCCTACGGAGTGCCACGGTACTTGGGCTTGTGGGGGCGGGGGGCTTAGGGGCGCCCATTATATTCGCCATCCAGTCACGCAATTGGAGCCGCGTCGGTATTATTTTACTGGGCATTATCCTCACCATTTCCATCGTGGACTATGTGACGGGACTTTTGAGAAAGAGGTTGATGTAACATGCGCATCCTAGCAACCACAGATGTCCACGGGCATCCACTCCCCCAAAAAATCGGAAAAGCAGATATCCTCATCGATGCCGGCGACTTTTTCATCGGGTCCCCCCTCACCACTTTTTACAATACCACAATGGAAATCTCCCCCTTGGTGAAAACCGCTAACGACATCGGCTATGACGTGATGATACCCGGAAATCACGACTTTGACCATGGGCTGGACTTTTTGCTACGCCAAGCCAAAGAACTAAAAGCGGCTTATGTATGTGCCAATATCACGGATTTGCAGGGAAACCCCATTTTTGAGCCCTACACCATCATCAAGCGAAAAAAAATGAAAGTTGGCATCATCGGGCTCATGACCTCCTTGCTCCCAACCCTTCTCCCTTATGAAATCAGCAAAGGATTCAAATGTCTGGATGCCCAGGAAGCCCTTCAGTCCTACCTTCCCGAGCTCAGGAAAACCTGCGATTTGGTCATTGCGGTTTACCATGGCGGGCTGGAATCAGACCTGTTGACAGGCGCTCCCACCCAGTATCACACAGGGGAGGACGAAGCTTATAAACTGGCTGGCAATAGTCAGCTTGACGGACTCATTTGCGGGCACCAACACCGGGTCAACGCTGGGGCAGTGGGAAGTTGCTTATTGGTCCAACCCGGATCCAAAGGGCAATTCGCGGGCGAACTGCGTTATGGCAAGAAAAAAAGGCAGGCAAAAATTCGTCTCCTAAAAGCTGAAAGCGAACCCAACCCCGAGTTTGACGACTGGATTAAAAAGCCCATCGACCTCAGCCGGTTCCCTGAATATTTAAAAACCATCACCCCTGCCATATCCGTGATGTCCTTCAAAGGAAATACCATCCAAGACTTCATGGATAGCTTCCAAGCCCCCTACAACATACTTGAGTACAGGTTATCGGACGAAGAAATCGAAGGAATCGTAGAACTGCCACCAAACCCAGAAGGGCATCACATCGTCACCAACCAAAAAACATTCCCCCCTTACCGGCTGCAAAAACAATATGTCACCAACATTTTCGATGAGTACTTAAAATATATCACCCCCAAAAGGTAAACTTCCTTTTTGGAATAACGATGTTAAAACATATTTCCTATTGATGCCAAACAGTCCTGAATTTATTAGCTATCCCCGACCGTATTATAATGAAATGATGTCCAATAGAAAAACAGCAGTTAATCTAGGAGTTATTCCAGCTTACCTGCTGTTTTATATATGTGAAAGCTTAAGGGCACCTCTAATAACTCCAATTCACCCGAATTTGCGGTCTTTTTCCGCCCATCCTAATAGACCACCAAAGGAGGATACCTTCCTACGGAAGGACGGGGACCCTGCCAACAAAAAATCCCAAGGGAAAAAAATAATAAGGGGCTTTCTTCAAGCGAGGATGCCATCACACCTAAAAGGAAAAATCCAAAAATAATAGGTTGAATGCGAAGACGAAAACGGCTCACTTCTTTAAAATGAAATTGTTCCCGAACAAACCACGCAATCAAAAGCAGGGCAATAACCGCCACAGCGCCACCTCCATTTGGCTTATTTTGCCCTGAAACTATAGGTTTATCCTAGAGAATGCAATTTGACAGGCACCATCATTCATGTTATAATCAATCAATGTTTTACATTTTTTGGAAGGTGGGCGATTTCGATGGGGATATTTTTTGGAGGGATTTTATCGGTTTTTTTGGGAGCTATTCCCGTTGTTTTTTTACTATTTCTAGTGAGGGTATTTAAATGGATATTTAAACGGAGCAAAATTTTCGGGATTGTTTGTGCGATTTCAATAGTAGCTTTCTCGCTTTTGGCTTTTCTTTTAGTCTCTGCATTTCAAGTAAGGTTTCTACTTTTTTTGTTGGGAGGAGCTATCATTTATGGGATAACCCTTATGGGGCTATTCATCCTTCTCATAAGGAAAATTTTAAGTTGGAAGAGAAAGGATTTGAAGTTTTTTACATTAGCCATAATTGTTGGGTCACCATTTCTTCTCGGTTTTCATACCTTTAGGTCCATTGCCAATCAGAATACAAGGGTACTATTGGCGAACGAAAGCAATCAGGAAATTTCCTTTTTATTAAGGACTGAGGGCAGTATCGTCGGGATAATGGATGATGAGAAAAAAGTCACACTTCCATCAAGAACCGAAAAAATTACGTCCGTTTATTTTGATCGTATGAATCCTGGTTCCGGGGAACTGAATTTAGTCCCACTTCGTGGGGAAAGCCGCCGCTTTTACTGGACGCTGCACCCGGATGAATTCCGCAGGCCTTACTTAAACTTGATCTTCATACTGGATGACTTCATCTGGGACATCCGCTCCATGCCCCTTAACCGCAACATAACATTTTCCGACTATACGGATGGATTGATAAAAATTCACAGGCATTGATTGTTTCTCAATCCCCACCCAAAAAGAGAGCCATTTGCGGTTTTTGCAAATGGCTCATCTTTTATTCTTTTTATAGCTCCCCTTGACGGATACGTGCAACCAGTTCCTCAACCTTGGATTTAATCGTATTGCGTGTCCAGCGGAACTCATCATCGGATTTTCCACTTGGGTCATCAAGGCCCCAGTCCTCACGGTGTGAACATGGCAGGTTCGGACAATTCACATTGCATCCCATTGTAATGACAATATCAACTTCCGGGATATCTGCCAAAAGTTTGGATGTTTGGTTCATTTCCATATCGATACCGACTTCTTTCATTAAGCGGACTGCATCTTGGTTGATTTTCGGCCGTTGCTCGGTACCGGCAGAGTACGATTCAAACACATCAAGGCCTAGGACTTTCCCGAAAGCTTCTGCCATTTGCGAGCGGCAGGAATTGTGGACACAAACGAATGCTACTTTTTTCATAAATTTCAACTCTCCTTTTTATTATAAGGTGCAACAAGCCCATTTTATCTTGGGATGATGCTAAATTCTCATTAACTTGGAACGGAAGTGGCTTTGAAGAATAGCCGGTAAATGGCATAGGCCACAAGGGCACCTATGAGTTGCATCAGGATAAAAACCGCTGCGTCAACCGGGCGGATTCCGGAATCAGCACTAGTCAGGATGCGGGCAATGGTCACTTGGGGATTGGCAAAAATAGTGGAAGAAGTAGCCATTATTTGCCCGCCCACTAAAAACCCCACCATGAGGGATGGCGTTGAGGACTTCACCTTGCCGAGCATGAGGATCACTAAGATTAGGATGAAGGTCGCTACCAGTTCCCCAAAATAAAGGGAGCCATTGCGGACATTGCCTGAGATGAAAAAGACTCCACCCATGTCTTCCCAAAATTTCAGGTGGATCACCGCCGTCCCCAAAATGCCTCCAAGGATTTGGACCAAGACGAATTTTAGGGCATCTGGTGTGGAAATTTGCTGTTCAAGCCACATAATCAACGTTACGATTGGGTTGAAATGGGCACCGGATATTGGGCCGAAAATCTCAATAAGTGCCGTTAAAATGAAAGCGACCGCAATGGCATTTGCTAACAATGCCACATTTTTATCTCCACCAATGGTCCGGGTAAACATTATCATAGATCCGATGGTAGACATGACCAATAGCATGGAACCAATGAATTCCGCGGCAAATTTTTGCTTCAACTGCTTAACCTCCCATCAAAACATTGACTTTCACTTATATAAGCGTATAATTATATTATACACGCCATTTGCGAGAAGTCAAGGATAAATAAGTAATTGCTTATATAAAGGGGAGGAGGTTGGCCTATGGCTAACGAATTAGAATATCAAGCGGCAGTTTTGAAAGTTTTGGGAGACAAGACCAGGCTGGCCATCATGGCACTCCTTAAAGAGCGGGAATACTGTGCCTGCGATTTATTGGATTTTTTCGATATGTCCCAACCAGCCATTAGCCAGCACCTTAAAAAACTAAAAGCCCTCGGGCTTATAACAGAAACCCGCCGCGCCCAATGGGCCTATTATCAAATCAACGAAGCAAGCGAGCATTATCCTTTAGTAAAAGCTGTTTTGGGGTTCGTCGCTTATGTATGTGATTTACCGGGCTCAACCTGCGATTAATTTCAACTTGTCACACAACCAACAAAAAATCCAGAGGCGAATTTCCTCTGGATTTTTTGTTGGTTGTGTGATAGAATAACCTGTTACTGTCCTAAAACAACATATGTCAACTCATGGTGGGCTGCTGGGTGAAGCTGGAAGTTTTGGACACGGTTTGAAACACCGACGATGTTCTCGCCATGGCGGATGAACGCCCAAGGTGCATCTTCAACGATGATTTGTTGTGCTTCGCGGTAAAGTTCCAAACGGGTAGCTTCGTCAGTTTCAAGCTGGGCACGGTCAATCAAATCATCCAATTCCGGATTCGAATAGAATGTGCGGTTACCTGCTGCCCCGATGTTATTAGTGTGGAATAAAGCATTAAGTCCGTAGTCGGCATCTCCTGTTACGGTTGTCCAGCCAAGCAAGAATAAATCATGGACACCATCTCCTGTGTCAGTCAAGTAAGTTGACCAGTCGCGGGTTTGGATATCAACTTCAATCCCAATTTGGCGAAGGGAGTTGGCAATGATGGTCGCCATTTGATTGCGCTGCTGGTTCTCATCCACCAAGAATAATAGGGAGATGTCGCCATCTTCATAACCTGCTTCTGCAAGCAACTCACGGGCAAGGTCCATGTCAGTTTCATAGCCTTCAAGGCCATCGTAGAAACCAAATACAGTCGGTGCCAATGGGCCGCGTGCACGTGTCCCGATTCCTTCAAATACTGCGGAAATGATACCATCGTAATCAATGGCGTGGGAGATAGCACGACGGACTAGCGGGTTAGCCAAAAATTCATTGTTGAAGTTGAACCCTAAGTATTCCGTGCGAAGGTCAGGTTCGCGAAGAAGGGTCAACCCATCAGTGTCCTCAACACGGCGCACATCGGATGGGGCAACATTCAATACGAGGTCCACTTCGCCAGTTTCAAGGGCGATGACGCGGGTGCTGTCCTCAACAATGGTGCGGAACGTGATTTCTTCAAGTGTGGAAGCCTCGCCTACGAAATCATCGAAGCGCTCAATGCGGACGAAGTCACCAGCTGCCCGGCCTGCATATTTGAAAGGCCCAGAACCGATTGGGCTGTCTGCAAATGCTTCATCTTGTAATTCTGTCCCATAAGGAAGCACGCTGGCCGCCGGGTGGGATAAGTGGTTTAGCAATGGAGAGAACGGTTCAACGGTACCGATTTGCACGGTGTAGTCGTCGATGGCGACAACGGAATCCGGGTCGATCATCCCAACGATGTGGCTGACAACCCCAGATTCAAGGGCGCGGATGATGGAGAACACAACATCCTGTGAAGTAAGTGGCTGCCCATTGTGGAAGGTTACCCCTTCGCGGATTTTAAATTCTACGGTACGGTCATCGACATTATGCCAAGACTCTGCCAGGTTTGGCGCAATTTCCATATCCGGCGTCTGTGTAACCAATGTTTGGAAAATGTGGCGGTTGATAATGGCCGCGGCACTTTCATTTTGTGCATGGGGATCTAAATTCGATGGGAAAGCGGAAGATGCAACAGTCAGGGATTGGGAATCAGAAACGGTTCCTGGTTCATCGGTTGCAGGGGTTGTCCCGCAAGCAGCTAATGCCAAAGTTGCGAAAACGCTAAGTCCTGCAAGTGCTAATCTTTTGGATCTTTTCATATAAAGCCCTCCTCTGCTACTGGGGTTTCCAGTACAATCATTTTCTCCCACCACTGGACGAAACCATCGGTGAAAAAAAGTATTATGGTCATTACACGAACTGGATAGCCACTTTGCAAGAGTTTCACAACGGATTTACAAATTTAACACAACTGGACCACAACTAAGCGATTTCATTATATATTTAATCCGAATAATGAGTAATCCACCTAGCGACCTTTTGGTTTTTATGCTAAAATTAGACATTTTTCGTAAATGTGATGTAAAGAGCTGCCTATAATTATCGCTTTCCAGCAGAGTAATATTAGCAGTATTCCCTTCGGAAAAATATTATATTCGGTTTTCTCTTGACTTTTGAATAAAAACCATGTAAAACTACCAAGATTAGATATGGACGCTCTGAAAGGATGTGAGGCGGTATGTCAGACACTGAATTATTGACTCGATTAGGCGAAAAAATGAAACGTTGGCGCCTTGATGGCGGCTTTACCATTACGGAACTGGCCCATGCCCTCAACGACTGGGGAAAAGGCGGTTACCGGTTCACCCCAAGCGAACTGCGCATCTGGGAAAAAGGGCAAGGGGACCCTTACATCGGCCCCCTCAAAATCATGGTGGATTTTCACGGCTTGCAGATTGACGACGTTTTATTTGATGAATAAAGGGTACCTCTAACAACTCCAATTCACTCGGATGAGCGGCCTTTTTCCGCCCATCCTAATAGCCCACCAAAGGGGGTACCTTCCTACGGAAGGGCGGGACCTTGCCTGCAAAAATGCCATGAAGCTCCACTTCACTGCAATGCTTTTAATCTTTATTGCGCCGAGGAGCCCAACGTAGTGAGTACCGTAGGTAACAAAGCGAGTTCATCGAGGTACCCTAAAAACAAATGTAACATTCTCTAAAAAGCTACCGTTTTTTATAGTTGTTAGAGATATACTAAGAATGAAGGTATCTGTTCTCATAGGAACGATGTAAAAATAGGACGGTGCTTATTCAAGCTAACCGTCCTATTTTCTATATCCGTTTCCCACATGTCGGGCAACGGCGATGGTTCCTCCATGGATGTGGTTTTCTTCCGGGGGGGGGGGAACCATTTTCTAACG
>WRGF01000125.1 GCA_009787345.1 Turicibacter sp. | reverse complement strand
AAAATAAAGCTGTAAGGAATCGGGTGTTTCCGTTACCCGCCGCAACCGCTGGACAAATGCATAAGAGTCCCGTCCGCCAAAAACCTGGAGGCGCCCCTCCTCTAAGGGAAATATGGATGCCAATTCCAGGCTGATGTGCTCCGTTGTTGCCGCTGGAACCGATGAGTCCACCACTGCAAACGCCACATCAAGGACCTCATAATCCATAGCTGCTACGGTTAAGGAGTTTTCGGACAGGGTGCGGCCATCGAAAGTGACACTAACGTGCATTCCCGACTCGACCCCTTCCATATTGGTGACCTCGATTATGTCGTAGTCCCCTAAAAACCAGTCCAAATAAGATTTCTTGAAGTCAGATTCGTCCAAATTCAAATTTTGGGCCACTAAAATCCGGTTATCAGAATCGACCCGAAGGACAATCCCCTCTAATGTTTCTTGGAAATACAGCCGCTCAAAAGTGATGACAGCCGCCATCCCAACAATTAAAACAAGCCCCCTTTTGATCCAATCACGCATCTTTCATCTCTCCCAACCTAGTTTTGTTAAACTATATGTAGGAAATCCCCAATACTTGACCGATGAGGGGGACTTTTTGAAAATTAATGAATTTAATTCTCCCCTACTCCAACAGTCGATAATCTTTGACATCTGCTTGGAGTGGGTATTCTTTATTGTTGATTTCTGAAACAATGACCTTAACCTGTTGCCCGACCTCGAGTCCTTTCATGGGACTTGTCAAAATCAGTTCGTAATTTCCCCTTAGCCAAGCGTCATGCCCTAATTGAAGCTCATGGGGCTTCAAATCCAAGCGCTTGGAAATCAAGGCATAGTCATCTTCTACTGCCAGGACTGTCCCTTTTATGCCATGGATTTTTGAGGAATGGCGGGAATAAACCCCAAGCCCGATGGACAGGGAGAAAATCAGTGCAATCTTCAACCAATGCTTCATGATTGCGGGGACAGGAGCTCGTAACTTTGGACGGGTACGAGAGGCGGGATGGAGTTGGTCATAATGGCATATTTAAACCGGATTTTGTCCCCGACTTTTAGCTCTGTGCCAATGTTTGATAAACGAAAAACCTCGTTGATGGTGTCTGGCCACAGCCACTCATCATAAGATTTTGTCAATTCTTCATCTGTCAAGTTCAGCCGCTTCACCAGGAGGGCTTCATTCTCACCGACATGGACAATCGTCCCCGAAGCTTGCTCCAAATGGATTGCGGGCGGCTTGGGCACTGCTTCCAGAGCATTGACCCGTATGCCTAAAAACAATAAAAATGCTGCAACAACCAACCAGTTTTTTTTCATCCTGTTCACTCACTTTCCTAACTCCATAACAAAATATTTTATCTTATTATGGCGGATAGTGACGGGATTATTCACTGAACATGACTTTGACTGCTTGGGCAATGGTATCGACCCCAACGATTTCCATGTTGTCCGGGAACGTCCAGCCACTAAGGTTTTTCTTAGGGACGATAGCACGGGTAAAGCCGAGTTTTTGGGCTTCCTTGACCCTGTCCTCAATCCGTGAGACCCTGCGTATTTCCCCGGTAAGGCCTACCTCCCCAATGTAAACATCTCCGCTAGGTGTCGTTTTGTCTTTATAACTGGACACGATGCTGGCAACGACTGCGAGATCCACTGCCGGCTCGTCCAGCTTGACGCCACCTGTTACTTTCAAGTATGAGTCCTGATTTTGCAAAAAGAAGCCCATCCGTTTTTCTAAAACCGCTAATATCAAGGAAACTTTATTGTTGTCGACCCCGGATGCCATCCTTTTCGGATTCCCGTAATTGGTGGGGGTCAATAAGGATTGGATTTCAACTAAAATCGGACGGGTTCCTTCGATGGAGGCCATAATGGCTGTGCCGGGGAGCCCATGGGACCGGTCCTCCAAAAATACTTCAGAAGCATTCACCACTTCGGCAAGCCCTTCTTCTTTCATATCAAAAATCCCGATTTCGTTGGTGCTCCCAAAACGGTTCTTCACAGCACGTAATATGCGGTAGGTGTGATGGCGGTCCCCTTCAAAGTAAAGGACGGTATCGACCATATGCTCAAGCAGGCGGGGCCCAGCAATATTACCTTCTTTGGTGACGTGCCCAACGATGAAAATGGAAATCCCCCCAAGCTTGGCTAGTTTCATCAATTGGCCAGTACACTCTCGGACCTGGGAAATGCTCCCCGGTGCTGAGGTCACATCAGGCATATGAATGGTTTGGATGGAGTCAATGATGACAAACTGGGGTTTAATCTGCTGGATTTGCCGTTCAATCAAAGTTAAATCCGTTTCCGCATAAATGTAAAGTTCTTCGTCCAAAGCCCCAAGGCGTTCCGCACGAAGCTTGATCTGGCGGGCGGATTCCTCGCCTGACACATAAAGAACCGATACTTTTTTAGTTGCCAGGTCATGGGCTGTCTGAAGCAAAAGGGTTGATTTCCCAATCCCTGGTTCCCCGCCGCAAAGGACCAGTGAACCTTTCACTATACCACCTCCAAGAACCCGGTTCAACTCGCTATAAGAGGTTTTAATCCGGGCATCTTCTTGGGTTTCAATGTCTTTTAGGCGCTGGGGCTTCGTCATGCCCACGCTTGCAACAAACCCCCGCTTTTCCTGTGCAACCTGGGCTTTGGTTGGCTTTAACTCTTCCACCATGGTGTTCCATTCCCCGCAACCTGGGCATTTGCCGACCCATTTAATGCTTTCCGTGCCACATTCTTGGCAGAAAAAGGCTGTTTTTGTCTTTGTTGTTGTTCTTGGCATGTCCATACCTCCTCATGAATTATCGAAAATTAGTTTGAAGCTTCTCTACTTATTATAGCATTTTTTGCGATGTTTAACAAAAAATTGCATGGGAGTGGTAAAGTGTGGTAAAATCAGGAGAAAAGGTGGTTATAATTATGGATGAAATTTTACAGCGAGCGATATTAGTAGGTGTCGATGTCAATAGCGACCCTAATTTTGAATATAGCATGAAAGAGCTGGCCAATCTGGCTGAAGCTTGTGAAGTCGAAGTGGTTGGGGAAGTGACCCAGAATTTACAGCGCACCCACGGGGCAACTTATGTGGGGACAGGAAAAGTCGAAGAGATTGCCCAACAAGTGGATATATCCGAGGCGAATTTAGTGATTTTCAATGATGAATTGTCGCCTTCCCAAATCCGCAACCTGGAGTCCGCCATTGATTGCAAAGTCATTGACCGAACGCTTCTTATTTTGGATATTTTCGCTAAGCGTGCTAAAACCCGCGAGGCCCAGCTTCAAGTTGAAATCGCACAGTTGCAGTACATGAAGCCACGCCTTGTAGGGCTTACCTCCTCCCTTTCCAGGCAAGGGGGGGGCATCGGTGCCAAAGGGGTCGGCGAAAAAAAACTGGAACTGAACAGGCGCCGCATCGAGGACCAGATTTATGCCTTGAACAAGGAACTGGACCATTTAGTGACAGCCCGCCAGACCCAGCGAAAACTTCGAAAGAAGAATGCCCTTCCTGTCGTCGCGTTAGTCGGTTACACCAATGCGGGAAAATCCACTACGATGAACGCTTTATTGAAGGTTTCCAGCACGGATTCCGAGGAGAAGAAAGTGTTTGAAAAAAACATGCTGTTCGCTACTTTGGAAACATCGACCCGGCATATACACTTGGCGGATAACAAACAATTTTTATTGACGGACACGGTTGGATTTGTCAGTAAGCTCCCCCATCAATTAGTCAAAGCTTTCCGCTCGACTTTAGAGGAAGTGACCGAAGCGGACCTGCTCCTTCATGTGGTTGACATTTCACACCCAGAACATGAAACCCAAATCAAAGTCACCAATAAAGTGCTTGAGGACCTGGGTGTTAAAGAAACTCCGATGATTTATGCCTATAACAAATCCGATTTGGCAGATGATGCCGTTATCCCTAACCAAGAAAGTGTTAAAATTTCAGCGAAAACTGGCGCTCAAATCCCAGAATTGCTGGAACTGGTCAAAAAACACATTTTTGACGACTTCGTCCGTGCCGTTTTTTTAATCCCCTATACCGAAGGCGCTGCCGTTTCTTACTTAAACGAGCGGGCTTCTGTCAAAAAGGTGGATTACCAAGATAACGGCACTTTGATGGAAGTAGAATGCGATGCTTCTGATTTCGAGCGTTTCAAACACTATAGCGTTTAAGAGAGGCTTAAAAACCTTTAAACTATTTCTAAGGCCTATCCAAAAAAAGCCCCGGCAACTTGCTTCCGGGGCTTTATCGTTCTTTCGCCAAAATATGATCAACGTACTCTTCAAAAATCCAATTATTTTGTTGCATGATGAGGGCCGGTGCTATTCCGACATACCGCAGGTGCCACGGCTCATACTTAAAACCGGTTTCCGCTTCCCTGTCTTGTGGATAACGGATGATGAAGCCGAACCGCGGGGCATTTTCAATAAGCCAGGCCCCTTCCGGTGTCTCTCCGAATTTATTGTCGATTTTCCCATCCAAGCTAAGGCAGCTGACATCGATGGCCAGACCAGTCTGATGTTCACTATGACCTGGTCGCGCACTGAAACGGTCGGCTTCCTTTTTCCCATGCTCATGGACATAATATTCATACAGGTCTTTTTGGTGCATGTACCCACGGTAGCCGCTAACGGCCAATAATTCATGACCCTCGTTTGCAGCAGCCAAAAATAATTGTTCCGCCATGTCCGCCGCGCGGCTTCGCAACTTGATAGTCAAGTTCAAATTACGGGTAGAATCCAGCACTTGCACCACACGCAAATCTTTCGGGGCATCCTCTGGGCTTAAGGCGTACTGCTTATTAACCAAAACCTGATAAGAATCGACGCAATCAACTAACTGGACATTTTCGTAATTTTCCGGATTAGGTACGGGAGGGGCGGCCAGAAAAACAATCGCGGCCATCACTTGGATAAGATGCTTCATAAAACCTGATTCCCCTTTATTCGACGGATTCCTTGCATGGCTAGTATGGTTATTTTTTGGTGAATTTATACTGTGGATAAGGGTTTCGTGCTATAATAAAGGAAAGGAGTGATACGATGAGCCAGTTGAAAGTGACGCAAAAATTATTGAGTTTTGGGGACAAGTTCAAAGTCCATGATTTACAGGACCGCATCCGTTACCAGGTGAGCGAAAAACTCTTCACATGGGGGAAAGTGTATGTTATCTCCGATGAATCGGGCCGTGAATTGGCTAAAATCGAACAGAAAATGCTGTCCTTCCTGCCTGCATTTTACATCACCCTTAATGGGAAGCCCGTCGCTACCATCAAAAAAGAGCTCTCGTTTCTTCGGTCAAGTTACCGGATTGAAGGGGCTAATATCAGTTGTACAGGCGACTTCTTCGGCATGAATTTCCAGATTTTTGAGGGCCGTCAGCAAATTGCGGAGGTCAATAAGAAGTTTTTTACCATGCGGGACACTTATTTGATTGATGTGCCGGATAACAGCCATGAACTCAAGGTGCTCGCACTGGTTTTGGCGATTGATATTTGTGAACATTCCGGTAAAAAGGGATGAAGTTAACAGCCTGATAGAAAAATCTGCAAAGGATTTCACATTGATCCCTTGCAGATTTTTCGGCACTTCATCCCTTTTTTGCTATTTCCCTTCGGTTTTAGAAAGGTAGATTAAACGCCCATCAAGTCCGTAGCGGATAGGTTGTAGCAGGGAAATCATGTATTCCGCCAATAGGTCAATGTCTAAGACCAGGTTTTTGGCGACTGTCACAGCATCATCAAAGCCGGCGTCAAACCCATCTTTTCCAGAGCCGCAAAACGTGTTGGTAGCGACACGGTATCGCTGGTCATCTCGCAGGGGATCGCCATGAAGAAGCACCCGGGTTAGCTGGCCATCACAAAATGTCAAAGACAGTTGCGATACTTGTGGATAAAGCCCGTGTTGCAGGGCAGCCTTGATTTGTGCTCCCGTGCATTCTAAAATCATCAACGATTTCGAGTAAGGGAGGACTTTAACCAGATCGCCAATAGAAATGGGCCCTTTTTCAAGGGAAGTGCGGATGCCCAGCCCATTTAAGATGGCACAATCCGGTTGATAGCCCAAATTTTTCGCTTTCTGAAAATAGGCATCGATCACCAAGTTGCCTAAGTTGGTTTCTCCAGTTTTTATCTGGGCCCGGTCCCCATCGAGCCTAAATGCCGCTTCGGCAATGACCCGGGAAGAAAACCTGTCCCTCTCCTTTTGAATGCCCCTGATAAGTGGCTCAAACGCTTTATCTTCGGGAATTTTTCCGTCTATGTCATGGATTTTCGCAATGTATGACCTGTCCGACAAATCCAAGGAAAATTCCCCGAGGAACTTCCCGTGGCAACCTGCCTGAAGGATAAAGGTATCTCCTACACGGATTGGCTCATAAAGGACGTCGTGGGTATGGCCACCTATGATGACATCAATCCCTGGAACTGCCAGCGCTAGCCTTTCATCCATGGATTTTCCCAGATGGGACAAAAGTATGATGCCATCCAGTTGTAAACCTTTCAAATGCGCCACCATCTCTTTTGCCACATTCAATGGGTTTTTAAAGACCGTTTCTGGACTGGGCTCAGCTTTTTCGATGGTTTCAAGGGTCGTTAACGCAAAGATGCCCCAATTATTTTTAATGAGGTAATTTGGCAGCTCCGGCAATGCCTCGTCACGACTAAAATCAATATTGCTTGAAATAACCGGCACTGAACAGGAGCTTATAAAATTCAAAACCCCATGGGTTCCCCGGTCAAAATCATGATTGCCCAACGTCATGGCATCGTAGCCCAGCAAGGTCATAAACGTTGCCTCTTTTTTTCCTTCGTAAAGATTATAATAGATGCTTCCCGAAACTGAGTCCCCAGCATCAAAAAGTAAGGTGTCAGGATGCTCATCCCGAATTTTATTCACCAAATAAGCCAGGCGGGCAAAATCGTCCAGATAAGAATGCATGTCATTTGTGTGCAACAGCCGAAGTTTAGGCATCGTTTTGTCCCCTTATAGAAAATCAACCCTCGAGGCCATTACCTTGAGGGTGTTAGTTCTTCATTAAAATGGATAGGGATTGGAAAGGTCAGTTTCAAGGATGATGTATCCATCATTGGAGGTTGTCGCCTGCTGGCAACAGCAACTGCTTTGCACCGGTGGTTCCGGCTGGTTGAACTCCCCTTTGTAAAAATCAATCCCATCGTAATAATCACTTGGTAACATTGCTTCTTCCTCCTCAGTAAGATGCTGAACGCATCCGTTTACGGAGTGTTGAAAGGTGTGCCTGAAAGGGGGCGAAACTGGGTGGTTTTCCCCGAATCGCCACCTGTATGGTCACTTTTCAACACGCAGCGGTGTGTGAAGCTCGATTGAACTCGCAACAAAAAGAATTGTTGCTCCCGGTAGGGGCATACAATCTCACGGCCTTGTCCATTATACAACATCGCCTGTTCAAAATCAGTCGATGCATGCGGATTGGCACAACCTTTAAATTATATACAAGAGGAGAAGGAAATATTCACCAAAATAAGCTGTAAACGTTTTTTTGGTAAATATTTCCGTTGGAAAAAAGAAGGGTGTGCCATTTGTTGTTAGGGAATTGTTATCGGGCAGCAAAAAAGCGACAAAAAATCTGTCGCCTCCGCTATTATCTTGGCATAATATTACCCGATTTGTTCGCTCCGTGCCTGCTTCACAATCCGGCGAACACCAATAAAGGCAATTAGTCCTAGCACTATCAACCCCCACGAATACCATGGGTTGGGTTCGGGTGAAACCCTTCCGAACATCAAATCGAATTCCTCAGTGGTAAATTCTGCCATCCCTTCGTGGAATAGAGAAGCGATTCCCCATAAGATAACAGCTATTCCCACGACATTCCCTATGATGCTGACAAATACCAAATTTATTTTTTCACGACGGTTTAAATTTCTCATGCTGATTGCCTCCTAAATTTTTAAGTATTTTTCCTATCCACACGCCCAGTCGAACAATACATCAGAAAAATCTAGGCGCTCCAAGCTTTCTTGATTGATAAAGAATTGTGCCGTCCCCATATCCCCCCAAATAATCTCAAACTCTCTTTCCTCAGGGTTGAACTCGGAGTCGATTTGCAAGAGCAAAGTGTCGTAGTGGCGCAATTTGGGATCGTACTCCCTCGGGTCGTTTTGGGAGAACATCGGGTATCCACCCATGCGATGCTCCCCACCTTGATCATCCATAAATGCAACCCTTTCATAGTAGCATGCATCATAAATGTGATTAGAAACATGGCGTGGAATACGTGAACTCTCTTCGTTAAAATGCTTGTTGTACGAAACGAGGAGCGCTTCCTCAAAACCTACATTGGTATAATCAATAGGTTGCGTCGCAACTTCTCCAATCAAGGCTAGCGGCTTTGTGAAGGGAGGTTCGTACTCTCCACCATAGGAGTCTTTTTCCCATTTCAAAGCTGGCATTTCTATGGTCAATGCATCAGGCTCAAGGAGCTGTTCATGGTAAATGACCCGAAAGTTTTTCTGGGGAATGGGGATTTTACGTAAATCATGGGCTGCTGGCATCCCATAATTCCAATCAGTGCCGATGTAAAACTGTAACATGCCCTGAGCAGGGAACCCTTCTAGGGGTGGTTTACTTTGGAAATTGATTTGCGCCAAAAAGCATAATGGGTTGCCCTTAGCATCGAGGGGATAGTCAAATCCCTTGGGCATATACGGGATGCCCCCGATTTTACTGGTATAGGAAGTCAATGGGGTTTTTGCGTCCGCTTTTAAGCGAAGCGTTGGGAGTAAAGCTGTTTGCTCCAACTCCTGCTTGATTGCGGTTAATTTTTCACTGTGATCCATGATAGCCCCCTAATTCTTTTCTAAATTCTTCCAGTACTGAACCTCAATAGCGTGCAACAACTCGTGTTCACTTAAGTCGTGGACTAGAGCAAAGGCACTTTGTTCCTTGGCGATTTCCTCGATAATTTGAGTCACATCCAATTCCCTGCCATCCGGCAAACTGACCACATCATCAGGGCCAAGGATGTCAGGCCGCAGGGAGTGGAGCAATTCAAAAACTTCCCACCATTGCCCCTTGCCAAAAATAGTGGCCTGTTGCGTCCCACCCTTCATGACGAGCCTCGTCCGTAATTTAGAAGTCCCAGTAATGGCGACCACATCACTAAAACGAAATATAGAAGCGCAGTCCTTGCTCCCGTTGTAATCCACCCACCAATCCCCTACAATGTAAAACCGCTCCTGATGGACTATAACACTTTGACCTGCTGTGTAAACAGGCAAGCCTTTTCGGATATGATCCCGAATTTCTTCCAACACGTATTCCAAAGAACCCTCTGTTTCTTCAATTTCCTTCATCCAAGTGGGAATTTCTTCCTTCCTCCAAGTTGGAAGCCCGAAAGCCATATAAAATCCACCCCCACCCATGAATAAAAGAAGTCCCCATCCTTCAATATCTGAAGGAATCCCTTCTTGGGCGAGGAAGCCAACAGAACCGCCCACACCGATGGCAAGTCCTAGGATTAGCAGGAAAATATTCTGCGCTTGGTTACGTAGATTGCGGGCTCCCAATGAAAAATCCTTGACCTTTAGCTTCAAGAGTTGATTTTTTTGATGTTGATTCGCCAAATAGCTCATGTTAAATCTCCTGTCTTGTTTAAATTATTTTGTACGCAAAATAGCCGTATCCAGTGTCAATAGGAGCGCAAAAGGTGCGTTTTTCATCACTCATTTCCTAAGTGGATTTCCGTTTCCAATTCTCCGTTACGCCCCACAAACACCATCGCCGACAAATGTTCCGGCAGTGCTTTATGATGGGCGTAAAACGTATAGCCAGATGGCACTTCATGAACTTCGCCACTTTCGTCTGTGTAGCGGACGATGGCCACGAACGCCCGGCGGCTGTCTGCCCATTTTGTCCTCAGGATAACCCCGTGGAGGTAGGGGGGATTTTTTAATTCCACCACTTCACCTTCAAAAGATTTCCCGTCCCGTTTCAAGTCTTCCAACGCCTGTGCCCGCCGCTTGCCAGGTCGGATTCCCCATAGGGAGAACAAGAACGCCACTGATAGAATCCCAAGCATCCAAAATCCGTCTGCGCCTTCCATCCGGTCGGGAAAAATCGCTATCAAACTGCCAATGACCACAATCAATAAGGGGGTAATCACCACCATGAGTTGGTGGATTGCTTTCCATTCGTCTTTTAAAACTGCTTTTGTTTCCATGCTATTTTCTCCTCTTCCTTTTAACTGGCTTATTCCGTTGCTGCAAAATCATAGATGGCGAAAGGGCTCCGCTCATGGTTAAGCAGGAAGTCGAGGGCTTCCCACATGTCCCGCGAGGCGTTGCCAAAACCGAGAGCCCTGCCCAAGATAAAGGCGGCGGTGTATTCCCGCCAACTACTGTAAATATTTGGGGCTGACTTGGAGATGATTTCAAAATAATGCCAAGCTTGTTCAGGTTCAAGATAACCTGCAGCAACCCCATAACGGGCAATGATACCAACTCTCCCTAAATCCCAAGCCACCAAGCTTGTGAGGCTTGCAAGTTCTTCGTCTGTATAACCGAATTCCTCAACCAACATATCCCAGGCGGCCTGAAAGGGCTCAAGATTCGGAACCAACGCCAAAATCAGCAAGTTTTTTTGGTCTTCGGTGACATCCAAATGTCCCAGGTTGGCTTCCACCCGGGCGCTGGCCCATTCATAAAAATTCGGCATTCGCTCGAAATCACCATCCAAAATGGATTGTTCTAAGGCGGCAGCGTCCCCGAGCAACAAAGAGAACAATTCGTCTAAGCGTGGGGATTGAACATTTCCTGTGGACAACCGTCCCAATAATTCCAAGGCGGTTTCCTCATCTGTAACCGACCAGTAATTACGAAGTAGGTCGACCGCATTTTCCCGAACGTCACGGAATGGATAATGAAGTGCCAAGGTGAAGGGGGATTGCATGTTCCTTAACGGTACGAATGCCCCGAAGGCCACTAGCCGTTCCTGGTAGAGGCTGACCGCATGCTCTTCCTGAAAAGCCACGAAGTCCAAATCTTCCAAGAGCCCGAAGGTGGTAAAGTTGAGCCCCGACAGGAAATCAAATGAAGGGAGGGTTTCGGTAGCATCGTCAGCATCAGCCGCTCCGCTGACTTCAAAGGCACGCTCCCCATCATAGCGGTGGAACACCCACTGGATTTCAGCTGACGACCCACGGTTGTCCAAAGTCAGGGTTCCTGCTTCTTCGTCGATGGTGGCTTCCCAATACCAGCTGTCATCCCCGCCACGCATGTTCAAAAAGCCCCGGTTATTGAAAGACCAATCGAAATCCGCCACGTCCACCCAAGTGCCAGTCCCATCGGCATCAAAAATCAGGGACAGGTTGCCTACCCCTTCAATTTCAGGATTCCAAAGCCAAACCCCTTCCACGTCCACTGGTTCCAAAGCGGCGCCGCATGCTGCTAAAAATATCATCATTAAAAATATCCTAAATTTCATCTCATCTCCACCTTTCTTCTGCGCGTTTTTATTATACCATATCAGTGCTCCCCCCCCCCCCCCC
>WRGF01000124.1 GCA_009787345.1 Turicibacter sp. | reverse complement strand
GGTCGTGAGCACCGTAGAAGCATTTTCACTTCCTCGGCTGGACGAAAAAATCCTCGCAAATGCGGGCAAGGCTCTTACGGTTTTCTTGTTCTGAGGATCGGAACGAAGTGAGTACCGTAGGAACAAAGCGAGTTAATAGAGGCACCCTCAATAATGAAATAGGGGCGAATGGGATGAAAACGAAATCGGAAAAATTTATACGGACTATGAATTGGATTTTTATGATTGTAGGACTTGGGCTTATGGTGTCGGACTTTATGATGGGAGCGGAGATATGGGAAAGGCTTTTGTCCATCGCTATATTTTTAAGTGGGGTCCTTAATCTCTTGCCTGCCAGAAATAAGAAGAAGGTTTAGCATAATTCCTAAAAAGATGAATGTATGGTACAATTAAAACAAAAATGGGAGGTATGTGATGACGCGGCATAATTATCAAGTGGTGAAGAAACATATGTGCGAGTTCGATGAGTTGGTGTTCCGGCAAAAATACACGGAAGTTTTTGATAAATACGACTATTTGGTGGGGGATTTTTCTGGTGGACAGTTGCGCTTGAAAGGCTTTTACCGGGAGGGGCGAAAAGGGATCCCACCTGAGCAGCGGGTAGAGTCCATCCCGGATTACTTGGCGGAGTACTGCGCCTATGGTTGCCCGTATTATGTCATTGAAAAAATCATCATGAAGGTGATCAAATAATGTACAAAGCGTATTTAATTGATTTGGATGGCACCGCCTATCATGGCACAAAGGTGGTCAAAGAAACCTTGGAATTTGTGGGGAAGCTCCACCAAAATAATATCCCATACTTGTTTTTAACCAACAACTCAACGAAAACCCCGGAAATGGTCGCCCATCACCTGGAGGGGTTCGGCTATCCGGTAAAGCCAGAGCAGGTATACACATCAGCCATGGCAACCGCAGAGTACATCCATGATGAAGCCCCAACAGCGGCGGTTTATGCGATTGGTGAGACGGGATTGCTTGAAGCGTTGAAGGCGAAAGGGCTCACCTTGCTGGAAAAAGGTGCTGGTGCCGATTACGTTGCCATTGGATTGGACCGGGAAATCACTTACGATAAGCTAGGGGAAGCCTGCTTCGGTGTCCGTAAAGGTGCAAAGCTTATTGTCACCAATGGGGATAAGGCATTACCAACGGAGAATGGGCTAATGCCGGGGAATGGCTCTTTGGCAGCGGTGGTTTCCGTGTCAACAGGGGTTGAACCTGTCATTATCGGCAAGCCCCATGCACCTATTATGGAAAAAGCACTTGAACTCTTAGGGTTTCCAGCAAGTGAAGTCGCCGTCATTGGGGACAACTATCACACCGATATTTTAGGTGGGCTCAATCAGGGAGTACCCAGCATTTTTATCGAAGGTGGTGTTTCCACAAGGGAAGAAGTGGAGTTTCAATTTCATCCACCTACTCACATATTGAAGGATTTATCGGAATGGGATATCTAATGGGACGGCTGCCATGCAGCCGTTTTTTCTTTTGTCCTTGACTTGCCCATATATCCATGCTATTATATAGTTAACTAGTCAAGTGGTTAACCAACTAGGAGGTGTTGATGTGAACTTTGACTTTAACAGTGCGGTGCCTATTTACCTGCAAGTCGCGGAGCAGCTGGAAGCGGGGATTTTACAAAGGATTTTTCCAGAAGGCAGCCAGGTTCCTTCCACAACGGAAATTTCCAAGACTTTTAAAATCAATCCTACCACGGTCCTTAAAGGCGTCAACCTTTTAGTCGAGGAAGGGATACTTGAAAAACGGCGCGGCGTTGGTATGTTCGTATGCCAGAATGCATTTCAGCATGTCCTCCAAAAAGGAAAAAAACAGTTCTTCACGGAGCAAGTAGGAAGCCTGGTGACGGAAGCTAAAAAGCTGGGCATAGGCAAAGAGGAATTGGTAGCGGTAATCAAAGAAAATTATGAGGGGTGAGGTTTATGTTAAAGGTGGAGAATGTTCAGAAGCGTTTCGGGAAAAAAGTGGTGCTTTCGGGGGTGAACCTTGAATTTGGGGAGAACCGCATTTACGGGCTTTTGGGCCGAAATGGTGCTGGAAAAAGCACGTTGCTTAATATTATCAACAACCGTCTGCAGGCGGGGTCTGGCACTGTGACCTTGGATGAGGAGCCGGTATTTGAAAATGACCGCTGTTTAAGCCAATTATTTTTGGTCAACGACAAGAACCTTTTCCCTAAGGAAATGAAGGTCAAGAAGGCATTTGCATTGGCTCAGAAGTTTTATCCAGGGTTCGATAAGGAAGAATGCCAGCGGTTAAGCGAATTGTTTGAACTTAACACCAAAGCCAAAATAGCCAAGTTGTCCACAGGATACCAATCCATTTTCAGAGTGATTTTAGCCATTTGTATGCCCGTGCGGTTTGTATTTTTAGACGAACCCGTATTGGGGCTTGATGCTACCCACCGTGATTTATTTTACACGGTACTTCTGGAAAACTACGGGAGAAATCCCCGTACCATCGTCCTTTCCACCCATCTCATCGAAGAGGTCGCCCATCTGGTGGAAGGGGTCTTTATCTTGCACAACCACAAAATCCTGATGGGAGGCCCCGTTGAGGATTTGCTTGGAAATTCATTCGCCATTACCGGTGATACACAGGTTGTGGATAAGTTGTACCCAGAATTTCAGGTCATCGGCGAAGAATCCCTGGGAAACGTGAAAACCCTTTATGTTACAGGGGTAGCACCAGATAAACTGGCTGTCATACCGGGCATTGCCGTACAGCCCTTGAATCTGCAAAAGCTATTCGTGGAGTTGACGAAACAGGGGGTGGCATAGATGCTTTGGGAGAAAGTGAAATATAAGCTATGGGACTTTTTTAGGACGTGTTTCCCGCTACTCCTATATCCATTTTTATTTGATGTTTTACTGCCGATTTTGGAGAACCTTTTTTCGGGCAGGAGAGTTCAGCGGGAATATCTTTTCATTACGGTATACGCACAAATAGTCCATCTTACTTTGTTTGGCTGGGGGTATTTCCAGGTCTCGGAATCCCGTCATCTATTTGCCCAATTCAGCCGTTCAAGGAAACAGGATTTTCAGTCCACAGTGATTGCCTTGGTGGTGATAAGCTTGCCACTAACCTGGCTTCGCGGGCTTGGCTTTTCCTACTTGGAGGAACTTCAGGATACTTATTTTCATTTCATGCGGGAACTGTTCATTGCCCTGTGGATGGGAGGCTTAGGCATCCTCGCTGTGTGGTTGACCAAAAAATTAGCCACGGGCCTGCGCCTTGCTTTATATTTCCTGCTCATCAATGCCGTCATGTTTAGGCTAGATAAGATGTGGGGTTTCTTTGACTTTATTTCCACCCCAGTTTTAGGAATCATGCTAATTGCCACTTTCGGCATGGTAAAATACTTGACGTTGAAACCTTCGATGGGAGGGGAATGGAATGTCTGAACTAGTTAGGATGAAAGTGAAGTTGATGGCAGATCTTTTGATGGGAGGCGCCATCTTTATGTCCCTCGTTCCGTTGGTGGTGCTCTTATTTGGGGGAAGGGGCTCCCAGGTTAGGGAAGGATGGGTTGTCATTGCACAAATTATCATAGGCTTACGTGGGCTCAGTATGTTGCCATGGGGCTTTTTCCAGCCACGGGAAAGCTGGAAATTATCAGCACAATTCGGGTTATCCCGCAAGACCCATTTTATGGCGGATTTACTGTCCCTTTTCATCACAAGCGGAATTCTGGTTTTAGTCGGAACCCTGTCTGAAGGTATATTGGAAACATCAGCGTATTCCGTGCCACCCCTCATCGAATTCGGGCATTTCTTAATAATCGGTGGCATCGCCATCCTTTCAGGTTGCCTATCACTAACTTACCCTAAGCTGTCGGGGTTGCCATATTTGGCGATGATGGCAATCCTTATGGTGACAGGCCGTATTTCCCTAGCGATTGATACTTACTACTATGGTATCAGCGTGGAATGGAATCTGCCATTTGACTCCATCTTCATCTCCCTGATGGCTGCGGCTGCCATCCTCGGGACGATTAAACACGTAAGCCGAAAATTAAGCATTTAAGGGGGACTGGTGAATGTTATTCCAATTAACGAAGTACAAATTAGCAGAAATTTCAAAGCGGTTCGGTTGGCTCGTGCCAGTGTTTGTGCTATTGTCTGCTGCCCGCCCGTGGCTTTATTCCCAATTTGCCACAGAAAACGGCAACTTGTCCTCTTTAGACACCCTATTGATGTTGTGGAATATCCAGTTTTTCCCGCTCCTCATGGTTTATTTTGGGTATTTGCTGGCCAGCGAGTTTCGAATCCTGTCTACCCAGTTGCATCGCACCCGAATAGCGGATTTCCACTCGTCGCTGATTTCATTGGCAGGGGTTATCCTTTTGCTTTCCATCGTCCGGAAATTCGGTTATTTATCCTTAGGGGAAGGCCATGTTTACCCGTTTTTTTGGCCACGGGAATTACTCAATTTAGTTCTGATGGCAAACTATGGGATGCTCTTATACTTGACCCGAAAATCACTCCCAACGGTTATCGGCACGCCCATCTTCGGGCTTATCTTGATGCATCTCATGGGGACTAACCTCATGTTCCCGCTCCTTGCCATCGGTGTGGACGAAGTTTATTTCGACAATGGCTATTCCTTATTTTTATTGGGAATGGTGCTGCTTACCTCCGCTCTTGTAAAATTCCTTATCCGCAAACTTGGTACTTAATTAAAAAGGATATCCACTCTCCCAATAGCAAATCGGTTGCTATCATTGCCCGAAAAGGGTATAATTAAACTAATATCTTGTTGGGAGGTTTTTTTATGGCAGAAATGGAAAGCCAGATTTTAGAAGTTTTGAATGCAATCCGTCCGTACTTGCAACGCGATGGCGGGGATGTGGAGTACATTTCCTTCAGGGACGGCATCGTTTACCTACGCATGGTGGGCGCATGTGCCAGCTGTGCCATCATGGACACCACCCTTTATGACGGCATCGAGCAAGCCCTTTTAGAAGAAGTTCCAGGCGTCATCGGCGTCGAGCACGTCGGGTAATTGATAAAAGCACAGCATTTCTGGAATCCCTGGGATGCTGTGCTTTTTTATTTGCCTATTTTTTCCCTTTACAGCAATGGCGGCATTTGCAACCGGTGCTTCCTTTATATTGATTCAGGAAACATCTGCCGTCTGGATATTGAATATGGGCAGTTAGCCCTGCTGTGCTTTGCGTCACGGTTATAATAACTGGGAGCTGGGATTTATCGATGCACCAGCCCCCTTTGCTGGAGGAGGTTTGGACTAACGTGTAGCTATACGTTCCGGGGCGTTCAAGGGAAAAGGCTGGGAAGGATATTTTTCCCAAGTATGGGTTTTTGCATTTGCTGTTGTTGGCAGCGGAAGCGACGCTTTCCCCGGCTTCGTTTAGGACGGAGAAGCAAAATTGGGCTTTTTGTAAGGGACGGCCGCATGTCTTGACACAGGCGCACAACCTGGGATTGACAGGGTTAACCGGACCGTGCTCAGGGCTTCCGTAAGTATTGGTAAATACCGGGGTGCCATCAGGGTAAGCAACGGTTGCCACCATTTGCCCAAGCAGATTGTCGGTGACGGTAATGTCCACAGGGAATGCTGTTGGGTCAACAATCCAATTCTCCATGACGTTCCCATCTTCCCGGAGCACATAATGATAGGTGCCAGCAGTTTCTAAATCAGGTACGCTGACAGATATCTGTCCCGACGTATCGTTGGTGCCATACCCAACAGGGGCACCGGCTTCGTTAAAGAGGACAAAACCGAATTCGGGCAAAGCCCCTTCCCAGTTAGTGGCTTGCTTCATCCCGATGACGGTAGCAGTTGCTGGAACCGCTTGGTATTGGTTCACGAATTCCGGGGTGCCATCAGGGTAAGCAACCGTCGCTTCCAAATGCCCGTTGCTAAGGATTTCCACAGTGACCACAACATGAATAGTCCGCTGGTCAGTCGTCCAACCATTCCCAGGGCCACCGGCTTCCACAACGGTGTAGGGATAAGTGCCGGGTGCGCTGAATGGGATGCTTGGGAACGTAGCGACCCCGCCTGTGCTTTGGGCCATGCTGACGACATTGCCGCTGGAATCCATTAATTGGAACATAAAGGACTTTTCAGCATGTTCCCAGCCATGGAGTTCTTTATAAACGCTAATGGTAGCCACACCATCGTTAGGGGTGAACGTGTTGCTAAAAGCCGGGAATCCATTTGGATAATCCACTGTTGCCATCAAGTGCCCCGTCTCTGGGTCAGATGCTACAGCTACCACTGCTGGGAAGGATGTCCCATCGTGGCTCCAGCCATTGCCCGCTGGTGTCAATTCCCGGACGGTCAGCTGATGGATGCCTGTTGCTTCAAAGGGGATAGGCTCGAAGGTAATGTTTCCTTCAGCGTCATTGGTCCCTGTTGCAAGCAAATCCCCCTCTTCATTGAAAGCCCCAAAGGTAAAGGTATTTTCTAAAAGCGGATGCCCGCTGGTACTTTTCTTGCCTTGCAGGGAGGCTACTGCCCCGCTAGGTTGGAAACGGTTGAAAAATAGTGGCACGCCATTAGGGTAAGTTGGGATGGCCCTCATCCTGCCTTCTATTCCGGAAACGTTGACAATAATAGAGAAGGTACGTCCATCGGGATTCCACCCAGTAGGGAATGGCCCAGCCTCCACGACGGTATAGGCATACTCGCCAGGCTCGGTAAAGGTGAGTGGCGGGAAGTCGATGTCGCCATCTACGTTAACAGCGCTTGCGACCACATTGCCAAAGCCATCGACGATATTAAAGTTAAAGGGGATTTCACCCCCTGGCCAGTTTTCTAAAACCTTGTGCCCGGTCACATTCAGGGTCGCCTCGCCATTGGGAAGGAAGGTGTTGCTAAACGCAGGGGTACCCAGTGGCGGGGTGATGTCAGTCACCAGCTTCCCGTCCACCTGATTGACGCAGACTTGGATGGGAACGGTATTGCCATCATTGGTCCAGTTAGGATGGAGCACGAGGCTGGATTCGCCCATGGTGTAATCGAAACAGCCCTCCTCCTCGAAAACCAAATCAGAAAACGTAATGGAAGTCCCGTCATTTTGGGCAGTGGCGACGATGGTACCGGCGGAATTTCGGATGTAAAAGCTGAATTGGGGATATGCTGAAAACCCTTCTGTGTTTTGGAACTGTTTCGTAGCTGTCAAGTTGACCGTTACGGTGGACGCATCTTGATGGACATTCACGAATTCAGGGTCGTCGCTGTAGGAGATGGATGGCACCAGCTGACCGTTGATTTCATCCACTTGGACGACAGCGATGAAGGACTGCCCATTCGCAAGCCAGCCACCACTCGCATCCTCATTGCTATTTTCCACGATGGCGTAGAAGTAAGTGCCCGCTTCGGTCCAGGTCAGGCTCGGGAAGGAAATAACCCCATCTGCATCGTTAGATGCCTGCCAGGACTGCCCCTCAGGCCCGATTAAAGTGAAGGTTAGGGTTTCAGCATCCCCTCCCACAAAAGTTTTACGGGCTTGGATGGTGGCAGTTGCAGGGGTAGGGGTAAAAGTATTGGTGAAAATCTCGTTGCCATCGGGAAAAGCCAGCTCGGAAGTGCCATCGGCGTCAACAATCACGTCCACAGGGATTTTAGTGGGGTCAGTCGCCCATCCAGGCAGGTCGGTATTTGCTTCTTCGATGTAGTAGCGGTAAGTGCCGGGCGCGGGGAAGGAAAGCTCAGGGAACGTAATCTGACCGTCCTCGTTTTGGGCGCTAAAAACCGGGTTGCCTGCTTCGTCGGAAAGGTTGAAATCGAAGGTAGGCACCATCCCGTCCCATCCTTGGGAGCGTTTGTAAACAGTGATGGTGGCAGCATATGGGGACGGCTCGTAGGAATTAATAAAGAGGGGTTGGCCATCGGGATACTCCACGGTAGGAGACAGGTTTCCCTCATCATCCAGGCCAATGCACACGGTGACGGGAAAAACAGCGCCATTAGAGGGCAATTCGGCTAGTGTATAAGAGTGGCAACCGATGTTATCGTAATCTAGTGTAAAGGAAATTTGACCATCCTCGTCGTTGCTGGATTCTTGGATAAGTGCCCCTTGACCGTTAAACAGCCCAAAGTTGAAGATACCCATAGGCGAGCCAGGGGGATCCATTTGTTTTTGGGCTCGGATGGTTGCCGAAGTATTGCCCGGAGCGAAAGTATTGGTGAATACTGGCACCCGGTCAACGTAGCCTACCCATTGGCCATCCACCCAGTCAGCCCCGACATTGACGGTCGTGTCACCCACTGCCTGCCAACCAGGGGGAACCCCAGTTTCTTTGATGGTGTAGGTGTTGACGATGCTATCGCTGAGCGTAATCGGGGAGAATGTAACGACACCAAATTCATCGGTGGTAGCCTCTTCGGTAGAGCCATCGGGCTTAATCAACGTAAAGGTAAAGGGGACAGGCCCGCCCGCCCAGTTGGCGACTTCCTTGATAGCGGAAATCTGTACTTCGTTGCTCACCCCGGTGAAGGTATTGGTAAAACTAAAGTAATTTGGATTTGGTGTGGCGACCAGTTGCCCATTGCCTATATCAGATACAGTGACTTCCAGTGGATAGGAGGTATTGTCTGTCAGCCATCCGCCCGTTGAAGGGGTAATCTCTCGGATGGTATAAGTGAAAGTCCCGGGTTGGGTGAACTGGAGGTTGTTTTCCTCATCAAAATTAAGGGTGAAATAGCCGTTGGAATCGGTTTGGGACGTTCCCACCAAGTTGCCATTGGCGTCGATTATCCCAATGGTAAAAATGTGATGGGTCAAAGGGGCATTGGCATTCTTATTGCCGGAGATGGACAAGTCTGCCGGGAGCGGATTGTAAGTATTGACAAATGTCCGGTGGCTTGGGGTGTAAGTCACGGTTTCCACCAAATGGCCCAGCCCATCATCGGCAACGGAAATATCCACAGATACGTAGCCATTGTCGGTTATCCAGCCAGGAATGGCTTGGTCATTCTCGCTGATGGTGAAGTGGTAATTCCCAGGGGCATCAAGGTCCAGGGTGCCAAAGTCGATTAGGCCGTTGGTACTTCGGGCTTCGCGAACCACGTTGCCACTTGCATCTCTGAGCACGAAATGGAAGGGGATATCAGGCCCGTTATAATTTTCCAGTTCCTTAAATGCTTGGATACCCGGTTGGGAACTGACCGTGGAATAAGTATTGTGAAACGCCATGTTGCCATCAATATAAGTCAGGTTTGCATAAAGCTCACCGGTTTTTGGATCGATGTAGACGCAGTGTTGCACGGGGATTTTGTCTGGATAACCGGTCCAGCCCCTTGTGTTGGCTGTGTTTTCTACGATGAAATACTTATGGCAACCCACGTCATCGACCCCAAACGTTTGGGGAGGGAATGCAAATTCGCCTTCGCTGCTTTGAATGGGCTCGCCGACGACATTTCCCTGTTCATCAATGAGTGCGAATTCAAAGGTGGGCAAATCTGTGCCTGCCCAGCCACTTATTTTTTTATATCCCCGGACGATGCCGCTGGTAACTGGTTTTGGATTGAAGGTATTGGTAAATACCGGCGGGTGCCCTTCGTAATAATCCAAAAACAGGGAGCCGTCATCCCGTTGGCTTATTTTAATCCGCCGGGCAGGCTGGTCGACGACCCAACCAGAGGGGGATGAAGCCACTTCCCGGACGATGCCGATAATGGCATGACCCCATTCGGGAATGGGGATGGTGCCAAAAATTTGCCCGCTCTCATTGGCACCAAGGGTGAGGGTCAATGGCGTTCCATAATTTATGGGGGTGCCATCGGAGTTTTGTAGATCCAGCTGGAAGGTGAAGGTGGAACCCGGTGGGAAATTTGGGCTGCCATCAATTTTTTTGGCAATGGGAATAAGGACATTGTTTTGGGAGGGGTCATATTCGTTGTAAAAGTAGGGCCACTCGTCGGGGTAATCAACAGTTGCCCTTAACTGGCCATTTTCTTCATAAAGGCAGACTTCCACTGGGAACCGTCTTGTATCAAAACGCCAACCAGGGACCTGGCGCTGCACTTCCCCGAAGTAAAATGTTTGGCAAGTCCCAGCGTCCCCTGTCATGGACAAGTTATTGAACTCGATATCTCCCCATTTGTCCGAATGGGCGCTCGCCACAAGGTTGCCATCGCCATCCATCAAGTAAAATTCACAATCTAAAAGCTCGGGATGTTCCCCTTCACCGAGGGTGCTATTTTTAAAGCCATTCACATTAAAAACAGCAACAGCAGGGTCAAGTATATTGTGGAAGCTGATTTTGTCATCTGTACTAGCGGTTAAATTCCCATGTTCGTCAACTTCCACATGGACATGAAGAAGCGAACTGGCAGGCTCCACTTGCCAAACAACGTACGAACTTAGGATTTCCCTAGCTGTAAAAATGAAATCCCCAGGTTCGTTAAGGATGAGGGGAGGATTGAATTGGATTTTTCCAGCTTCATTTGTATAGGCGTATGCCATTTGGTTATTGTATGCATCAAAAACACCAAATTCAAACGGGTATCCCATCGTAAAGTTTTCAAACCCCGCAGTGGTTTTGTTGCCTTCTAGGCAAAGCACCGCTTGGGTAGGGGAAGGGCAACTGTTAAAAAACACAGGGTTTTGGTCAGTCCACCAATGTTGATGGCCATCGGGGTCTGACTCAGCAAATAAGGTGATGGACTGGGGACTAGGGCAACAACCGCTTTGCTTGGTATCTTCGTAAACCGTGTACTGGTAAAGCACCTTTTGGGACGGGTCGATGGGAGGATAGATAAATGGCAAATTGCCAAAAGAATTGGGGGATACCGATGCCGAAGCCGAGAAATCCACATTTATCCCATCTATCCGAAAAGTGTAGCTTGCTGCTGGGTCATAGCCATCGCCGTCTATAATTTTGAAAATGGGAAGCGCAGCATCGGAAAAGTTTGTTTTCATGTTAACCAACACCGGTGGTGCGGTATAGTAGTACAGGGAGCCTTGGTAATAGGTATTCCCGCCCGAGGTATAGGAGCTCATATACACGTAAAAAGAGGCGTTGTAACTCATCGTCGTCCATCCATCGGCAGTTGTTTCAGTGATATAAAAATAGTGATAACCGGTGCCACTCAGGCTGATGGGGATGGAAAAGTCGCCGGGTCCCTCGACCCGCACGCTACCGACTTCTGCATCCGGATAAGGGTATTGGCGCCTTACTATAATCGTAAAAGGGCCGTTGCCATTGCTGAGTTTTTTCCCTGTAACGATTAGTTCAGCTGGTATGTTGGGCATAGACTTCACTCCTTATAACTGCTTTTACTACAGTATATGCAGGCATCTGCCCAGTGGCAACCCAAGTTCTATCTTGCCCGTATTTGGCTTATTGACCCTTAACGAACGAGAAAGTCCCATGGTGGCCAGACAGGCCATGTAGTCACTCCCTCACTCCTTTTGACGGTGGTTTTTTGGAATTAGTGACCTCTTTGTAGCGTCCGATAAGGTTTAACGAAATTTTTCGGGCCATGTTGAGGTTTCTTTGTGAATTTCGCTCCCT
>WRGF01000123.1 GCA_009787345.1 Turicibacter sp. | reverse complement strand
CCGACCGGGGCTTTTTGCGTTACATAAACTTTGATACGGCAATTATACCATGGGAACCGGGACGGGTTAAAGCCGTGTTGTTATTTGACGCTTACAAAAAATCCCACGAAATTTGAATTTCGTGGGATTTTTTCTATTTATGCAAATACGCTTTAATCTGAAAATAAGTGATTTCCTCGGGCAAGTTTTCTTTTATAACTTTCAGTCCGCTGCCCCGAAACTTTGTTGTGGCTTCTTCAAGTTGGGCTAGGAACTGCTGGGGGACGAAGTCATTTAAATCAAGCAAGTTTTCTACCCCACACTTTAAGAGGTGGTTTTCGATGGTTTGAGCACCGACTTCCCGCTCGGCTGCCATTTCCTTGATGGATTTTCCTTGCTTATAAAGTTCCAACGTGATGTGGTGGGAAGGCGTTTTACCGTTGTCGGCTCTGGGCTTGCGTTCTTTGGGGGCTATTTCAATGACTTCACCCCGTTGGGATTCGTCGAATTGATTGAGGATTTCTAGGAAACGTTCGCCATAGCGTTCCAGTTTTTGCTGTCCGACACCGTGCACATCTAGGAAATCCTCCAATGTCCGGGGAAGTTTGAAGGATAGGTCCTGAAGGGTTTTATCGGAAAAGACCACAAATGGCGGTACCCCTTCTTCCTCGGCTATCTCACGGCGAAGGGCTCGAAGGGCTTCAAAAATCGGGTTATCTTTGGAAACGGTACCGACTGTCGCCTGCTCCTTGCGAAAGACCCGTTCGTTGCCCATGAGCACACCCTTGCCACGCTCCGTCATTTTAACCAACGGAAATTCCCCTTGCTCCACGGCGAGGTAGTTGCCCGCAATGAGAAATTCCATGAAGGTGTTGATGGCAGGGGCGCTCAGATGGGATAAAAGCCCGTAAGTCGGGAGTTCGTGAAAGCGGAACTGGATGATTTTCTTATTTTTAGAACCGCTTAGGACTTGGGAAACCATGCCTTTGCCATAACGCTGCCCCATCCGAATGACACAGGACAGCACTTTTTGGGCATCAACCGTGACATCGACGCTCTCCCTCGTATCGGTACACGGCCCGCAGCGCCCGCAACTTAAATCAGTGATTTCCCCGAAGTAATTGAGGATATAATTTTGGAAACAGCCTTCGGTGTGGCAATAATCCACTATGGTCTGCAACTTTTCTAGCTCTGAAGCCTTGCGCATAGGGTCGTTGGTCGACTGGTCAATGAGGAATCGTTGGACCTGGACATCTTGGGAACTATAAAGGATAATGCAACGACTGTCGAGCCCATCACGCCCCGCTCGGCCCGCTTCTTGGTAGTAGCCCTCCATATTTTTCGGCAGCTGGTAATGGATGACATAACGGACGTTAGACTTGTCAATCCCCATCCCGAAAGCGTTTGTAGCAACGACGACATTCACCCGGTCAAAGAGGAAATCTTCCTGATTCTGCTGACGCTCCACCGGACTTAAACCTGCGTGGTATCGTGCTACTTTTATTCCTTGCTTTTGAAGGAGTTCGTAAATGTGGTCCACGTCTTTGCGGGTGGAAGCATAAATAATCCCATCTTCATGGGCATTGTCCTTCACGAATTTCACCAAGTAGCGACGGTTATCCTCACCTTTTAAAACCTCAAAGGAAAGATTTTTCCTTTCGAAACTGGTCATAATAGTCTGTTGGGAGGGGATGCGAAGGAGCTGGCTGATATCATGCTGCACCTGTGAGGTAGCAGTAGCCGTCAGTGCCAGGATGATTGGTTTTTTCGGGAACCTGGCTAGGGTGTACCCGATGTTCATGTAACTGGGCCTAAAGTCATGCCCCCATTGGCTGATACAGTGGGCCTCATCGATGGCAAACAGAGGAATCTCTACCCTAGTGATGGCATTGACAAAGTCCGGGGACTCCAGCCGTTCGGGTGCCACATAAACCAGTTTATAGCTTGAAAGATTGTTCAAACGTTCCCGCGACTCGCTAATCGTCAAAGAGCTGTTGATGTAAGTGGCTGGTATCCCCAGTTGGTTCAAAGTGTCCACCTGGTCTTTCATTAAAGAAATCAAAGGGGAAACCACCAACGTTGTCCCTGAAAAGCAGAGGGCAGGAATTTGATAGACAATTGATTTCCCCCCACCTGTGGGCATAATACACAGGGTGTCCCTGCCTTCTAAAACTTGTTCAATAGCCTGTTTCTGCCCTTCCCTAAAATCTGGATAGCCAAAATATTGCTGTAATAACTGTTGTGCCTGTGCAAGCATGGAGAACCTCCTAAATCACATAATTTCTATCTATAACATACGCCATTTCCTGAAAATTCCTTTGCCAAACTTCGTATTTTTTGAAAAATCCAGAATTTATAAAAAAGGCCGTTCGCTTTTGAACGGTCTTTTTATTTATTAGTATAAGGCTACGACTTCTTTGGCACCTTTAGCTGTAACGGTTGCATTTGCTTGTTCAAATACCATAACTTCCAATGTACCTTCCCCGCCACCGTAGTATTGAACAACGTGAGGCTGGTCAGCAATAAATTTTTCCTTGAAGGAATCATCTTTTGTTGGCAGGCAGTTTCCAGATAAACGGACATTTTTCCCACCACCAAACATAGAGAATTCAATTTTAGGGTTAGCTGCAACTTGTTTGAAAACATCTTTGGCGCTATTTGTACACCATGCAAGTTTTCCATCAATCAATGATAATTTCCCCATTGGGCGGACACGGGCTTGATCGTTGTCGATGGTCGCCAAGTAAGTGATTTTTTGCGATGTCACGAATTCTAAAATATTTTCCATAAATAAAACGCCTCCATTAATTCCATTTTCATAATTTCAATTATAGCATTTATACCGGATTAATACAAATGTTATGCATTTAGATGATTTGCTGCGCCTGGGCCTCGACTAACTGGGATAATTCCTCGCTGGAAACGGTAAAGCCCAAGATGGTCCATGAAAATAGCACGAACAAATCGTTACCCACCATAATCCCGCCCACAAAAGCGACTAAGGCAAAAATAGCGGAAAAATAAATGGAAATTTTGTACCTGACCCGCAAGACATTCACAGGCATTTGGCGAAAAGACTCCCCTTTCCACAAAGAGAGGGATAGATTGCCAAACAAAAGGGTGCTTTTTCGGATTAAGTAATAAGCGATGACGGAACCGACGGCCATAAAACCATACAAATCGATTTCCAACCAAAAATAATCCCAGCCAAAGCGGTTGGTATAAACGAAAACAGCAGCTGCTACACAAATGGGGAAAAATACCCAAGCAACCGTGCTTAAATGATTAAGTTTCATGTTAAGACTTCCTTTCAGATGGGTGAAATGGAGTTAATAGAGTTACCCTAGGTTAACTAGATAAAAGGGCATTTCGCTGGCGATCAATCGCCGAACGTTCTTCAACGAATTTGAGGTAGGCATTGGAACGCCCCTCTTGACTAAATGGAAATTCAAAGACATGCTCTCTTGGTTCGAACGTGCCAAAAGGTTTTAAAATTTTGACCATCACTTCATAATTTTGGATGGCTTCTTGATTGTTAAATAAAATTTGTAATAAATACTCCGGGCTTTTTTCAAATGTAACGACCCCTGCTTGTTCCCCTAAATTTTCAACTTCACGGTGTGTGTTCATTTTAACTCCTCCTCCTTCACACAAAAAATACCCTTCAATTATACCAAAAAGGGTAGGAAATTTATACTGTTAACTTCTGATATTTACAAGGTGTCCCCTGTGTCGCCCCAATCAATCCCGTCATAAGACCCCTCATAAAGCGCTTCATAGACGATTTCTTCAAGTGCATCTTCAACTTCTTGGGCATCGACATCCATCCCCAGCAATTTAAGCTCCCATAAATTTTCATTCATCGGCCACCACTCCCCCACGCAAAATTGAACCTTTATCAGTATACTTAAAAACAGACCATTTTATACATCTTTTTGGGATTTTATGCTGAAAACACCTCAACTTGCTGAAAAATTACTTGAGAAAAGCCTTTCACATTTGTTTAAACTCAGCCGAAACGGCCCATAATGTACCCATGATATTTAGGGCATCTCTAATAACTCCAATTCACCCGAATTTGCGGTCTTTTTCCGCCCATCCTTCGTCAGTGAAAATGCCATGAAGCTCTACTTCACTGCAATGCTCTTAATCTTTATTGCGCCGAGGAGCGCAACGGAGTGAGCACCGTAGAAGCATTTTCACTTCCTCGACTGGACGAAAAAATCCTCGCAAATGCGGGCAAAGCGAGTTATTAGAGGTACCCTTTATAAAGAGGAGTGAAAGCCATGTTAGAATTTTTGAAGCATTTAAAAGAGGACCGCTTGAGCAAGCGGTTAATAGAAGAACGTTACACCCATAATGAGGACTTCCCTTACCGTACCCGTTTTTTCGAGGAAATCCCATTTAAAAATGGCATTACCTTAAGCATCCAGGCTAGCGGCATCCACAATAGCAAGCCAGAGAAAACCTTGTCCGACCTCACCCAATATGAGGCTTTTGAGCTGGGGCTTAAGACTATGGACGTGAAGAACTTCGTTTCCATGGACTATGCCACCCGTGACAAGGCATTCTCCCAAATTTTCAGGGATTACTTCGACGGGTCCATTTATAGTTCCGTCCCAACCCCATTGATTGAAGACCTGTTCCAAAAAATGAAAAACGAATACGGCTTGGCTGAATCCTTATGAGGTTCATCTTCTTTTTAGCCATCCTTTTTGTCATTGCTGCCATCCAGCTGTGGCGTGGGAAATGGACATTTCTCATTCAAGGATATTCGTCCCTTTCGCCAAAAGACCGGGAAGCTTACCATGCACGGGCTTTAGGAAAACTGACTGCCATCATTTTGTTGATTTGTGCTTTTTCGCTTTGTTTGATTGCATTAAATACCCGTTATCGCTTTCCATGGGTTGTACCTCTTGCCATGGCATTGATTTTAATCAGCGGGTTGGGAGGTTCTGTCTACGCAAAAACCTCAAAAAGGTTTAAAGCCCATCCCACGGATGCAAGCCTAGAGGCAGAACCGGCATTTAAACGTGCCAATCAATGGGCTTTGTTTTTATGTTTATCCCTTACAATTGGAGTTGGGATCCTCTTCTTTTTTGGTTCACAGCAGCCAAAGGTCCAGATTTCAAAAGATTCCGTATCCATCCGAGGGCTTTATGGGACCACCATTGATTTTAGCGACGTGATGAGTGTTATGTTGATCGAAGAGAGCATGCATGACTTTGGGACCGGTCGACGACTTAATGGCTTTGACGCAGGGACAAACCTGTTGAGGGGGCATTTTGAACAAGGGCTTTTATTCGTCAATGCCAAATCTGACGTAACTCTGCAAATCCGTCGCTGGGAGGATCCGCCTGTTTACATCAGCTTCAAGAAAGAAACCCAGACGAAAGAACTTTACGACGACTTGCTCCGTCACATAACAGAGGCGGAAGAAAAAGAAGAACCTCCAGCACAACAAATCCCTGAAGGAAACTAAATAAAGCGCCCCAGCAGGTTTCGAGGTTCCCGAAACTTTCTGGGGCTAAAGGGTACTTCTATTAACTCGCTTCGCCCGCATTTGCGAGGATTTTTTCGTCTAGCCTAGGAAGTGAAAATGCTTCTACGGTGCTCACTCCGTTGCGCTCCTCGGCGCAATAAAGATTAAGAGCATTGCAGTGAAGTGGAGCATCATGGCATTTTTGCAGACGTTGGATGGGCGGAAAAAGACCGCAAATTCGGGTGAATTGGAGTTATTAGAGCTGCCCTAAATGTTATCTATTTTTTACGCATGGTTGGGAATAATAGAACATCCCTGATGGATGGTGAATTTGTCAATAGCATCACCAGCCGGTCAATCCCAATTCCTAGCCCACCTGTAGGCGGCATCCCGTATTCAAGGGCTTCGATAAAGTCGATGTCCATTTCGGTCGCCTCGTCGTTTCCAAGTTCTTTTTCCGCAAGCTGCGCCTCAAAGCGTTCTTTTTGGTCGATCGGATCATTTAGCTCAGTAAAGGCGTTAGCGTATTCCCTAGCGTCGATAAACAATTCAAAGCGGTCAGTAAATCGTCCATCTTTGGCATTTTTCTTCGCTAATGGGGAAACTTCAACAGGGTGTCCGAAAATAAAGGTCGGTTGAACGATTTTTTCTTCCACAAAGGTCTCAAAAAATTCATTGATAATATGTCCAACGCCAGTAAAGTGGTTAGGAACGGCAACTTTGTGTTTTTTTGCGACTTCTTTTGCTTCTTCCAGGCTCATTGGCTGCCAAAAATCAACGCCGGTGATTTCCTTGATGGCATCCACCATGTGCCAGCGTTTCCAGCCAATACCTAGGTGGATGTCTTTTTCACCGTAAACCACGTCAGTTGTTCCTAACACAGTTTCTGCTAAATGGGCAATTAGGTTTTCCGTCAGGTCCATCATCGTTTCCATGTCACCATAGGCTTCGTAAAGTTCAATGGAGGTAAATTCTGGATTATGTCGGACGGAAATCCCTTCATTTCTAAAGATGCGGCCTATTTCATAAACTTTTTCCAGCCCGCCAACGATGAGGCGCTTTAAGTGAAGCTCAGTTGCAATGCGCATGTAAAGGGGCATATCCAGGGCATTGTGATGGGTATTGAAAGGGCGGGCGGCAGCTCCTCCCAAAGTTGTGTGAAGGATGGGTGTTTCGACTTCTAAATATCCTTGGTCATCCAAATAACGGCGCATTTCGGTTAAGATGCGTGTCCTAGTAATAAATGTTTGGCGGCTCTCAGCATTCATGATAAGGTCCACGTAACGGCGGCGGTAACGCTCTTCAACATCCGTCAAGCCATGGAATTTTTCTGGTAATGGGCGCAAAGATTTGGATAGAGGCGTAAAGGCTGTTGCCTTAACGGAAAGTTCCCCTACCTTTGTTTTGAAAACAGTACCTGTAATCCCGACAATATCGCCTAAATCTGCTTTATTGAACAGGTTGTAAGCCTCTTCGCCAATGGCATCCTGGCGGACGTAAATCTGGATTTGTCCCCCAAGGTCTTGAAGGTGGGCAAACCCTGCTTTTCCTTTTCCGCGTTTGGTCATGATGCGTCCGGCAATGGTGACTTGCTCGGATTTTGCTTCTAAATCCTCTTTGGAAAAATCAGTGAACTGGCTTACCACTTCTGAAGAAAGATGGGTACGCTCAAAACGGGTTCCAAAGGGATCCATTCCAAGGGTGCGCATTTCGTTCATTTTATCGCGGCGAACCTGTAATTGGTCATTAAGTTCAGTGGTCGACATCAAATCACTCCTATTATCATGCCTCTCCCAGAATCAACTCTGACATCTGGCAGGCTCTTTTTCACATTCTTCCATTATAACATGAAAATAACGCATTTTGTCTATATTTTGGCTTTGATGGATGAATTTATACAAGTCCATAAAAAAGAAGGGCTAAAAGACCCTTCAATGTCACGTTCTCAAAAGCGAAGTGGAAATAGCACTCATCCTAGGTAAATTTTCGGGAGTTGTATTTTTTGTCCAGGGTGAATCCGCGACCCAATGTTTCGTAGGTATGGCTGACGCTGACAAAGCACTCGGGGTCGATGGCATAAATGATGCGTTTCAGTTGCAGGAGCTCTTTTTTAGAAACGACAACCAACACGATTTTACGGTCAAATTTGGAGTATGCGCCTTTTCCATGAAGATAAGTCACGCCGCGGTCCAGATTTTTTTGGATGTCTTGGGTAATTTCATCAGAATTGTCAGAAAAAATAAGGACTTGGTAGCCGCCGCCGAATCCTTCTTGGGTCTTGGCCATAGCGATGGCCATGATGTACAGTGCCAAAATGGAGTAAAACCAAGTAATGGGAGTCACGAAGAAGAGCAGGGAAAAAGTGACGATAACTGCGTCAAAGACGATGAAGGTCTTATCGATGGGAATATGAAAGAGGTCTTTCAACAGCTTTGCTACGATAGCAGCCCCGCCTGTTGTCCCATCGGCACGCATCAAAATCCCCGTACCCAGCCCGACCGTCAACCCAAACCCAAGGACAGCTAAAATCATGTCATCCTGCAAGTCGGGCATGAATGGGCCAATCCACTCGAACAAAGATAAGGACGCTGACAGGGCCACGATGCCATACACGGTCAAAAGGAACGTTTTTTTACTGACGTAACGGTAAAACACTATCATCGCAGGGATATTCAAAAGTAGGCTGGTAAGCCCTGTGCTAATCCCGAACAGATGATAAACAATAAGGGTAATTCCTGTGAAACCGCCGGTTGCCAAATTATTGACGACACCGAAATTAATGATGCCAAAGGCCATGAGAAGGCACCCAAACCCAATTAACAGTAACTTCACCAAAAAATCTTTATTCATAGGTTCCTCCAAGCAACAATATTCTACACTTATTTTACCATACTTTTTAAGTACTTTGGAAACTTTTTTGCTTTTATGCTAAGGGCTAACCCACTGGTGGACCACTGCCACACTTTCCCGCAAGTAGTTTAGGAGCCATGACGCCATTGGAGTTGGGGCTCCCATGCGGTTAAGGTCAAGCCCAAGTCCCGACCCGATGGCTGACGCCCGAAAGAGGTGGAAATCGTTCGTTACCAGTGCAGCCGTGAAACCTTCTGGAAAATACGTTTCCAGTATCGAAGCGGCAAATAGCAGATTTTCAAAAGTAGAAGTTGATTGATCTTCTTTGAGGATATTTTGAGAGGGGATGCCCCGGTCTACCAAAAACCTTTTCATGGCCTCAGCTTCCGTTATAGTCTGGCGGTCGCCCAACCCTCCGCACACGATAATCAGCACGTCCGGATTGTTCGCAAAATATTCCACTGCCGTTTCCAGACGGGTGGCAAGAGCAGGGGAAACCTGGTCAACAAGAAGCCCAGCACCAAGGACAATCAGTACGTCCTCATCAAATGTGACCGTCCGTTGCTGTCCAAAGCCTGCCAAAAACAGCATCATCCCAACGGGAAGCAAGGCGAGTACGCCAATGATGCGGTGTATAATTTTTGCAATCCGTTGAAAGAGCCATCCATAGGCCAGTAAAAACAAGGCGACGGATAACTGGAGGGCATGGCCTAAATGCGGGTTGCCGACTGCCAATAGCCAAAAGGTGTTCAAAGCAATGAGTGTGCCTATTATAACCAAAATTTTCTGCATGGTCTACTCCGCCGTCCGAATGATGGAAATGGCAAAAAATTCGGAAAAATCTTGGAAGTCCCCCGCTTCTGGATTATCCAATAAATCACCAAAATCTAAGTCCTGAATTTCATTTAGCCAATGGACAAAATAAAACAGCACTTTTGGCTCATCGAGTTTAAGGGCTACCCCATTGTCAAGGCCGCCCGATTGGATAAAATCTTGCCTTGCTTCAGGATAATCTGTCCATAAAAAGGGCTCTAGGCCACTTCCGTAATAATCTAGGCGCCACTGGATAAAGTTGCTTTGGGCCTGGCTGCTGATAAATAACTCGAGCGGTTCCACGGCAATCAATTCATCGACTAAAAGCGAAGTTTCAATCCCAGCAGCTTGTGTGAAATGAAAAGCTGTTAACTGATATTCCCCAGATTCCAGTTGGTACAATAATGTGGTGTGGTTTGCATTCGTTAAAACCTCGTCACGCCATCCCAAATCCATCGGGATAAGGTGATAGGCAGCTTTGACGATGGCCTCGTATTCCTCAAAAATCACAAAAAAGGCCGCCACCGAAAAGCTGGTTAGCAAAAACCAAGCAATGGCCAACGATAATTTAAGCTGATGTGGTTTTTTCATCGTTCCCCCCCTTTAAAATGTGGCATTCAGCCGATGGATTTCACCGTCAATAAGGACATCCACGTTGCCGGCAATGGCGATTGCACCCTCGACTTCATCCCAAGAAATGATATAATCCTCTCCAGGCCCAATGACTACTTCTTCAAAAGGCAGGCGGGTCACCACTGAGTTTCCATCGACGCTGGTTGTTGCCCCGATGGACGAAGTCGCAAGGACGGTAATGGTATAACTTGAATTATTTTGGATGGTTACGGTCACTTCCGGCAAAACAGTAGTCGTGACTAAAACCTGGTCCTTTGGCTCAACTTGCTGGGAGCAGGCACCCAATACGAAAATCATAGATAAATACATGAAAAACTTCAGCATAAAAATCTCTCCCCTATGGTTTATTTCCTCTATTATATCATGATTTATGATGCAAAGGGATAAAAAACCTCTGTGCATCCAGTCACCTTATTAATTCTTTGATTTTCGCCTTCCAAAATTCCACCAAGAAAGTTTGATAGCGCGTGCTCTATGCTTGAGCGGTGGCTCTAAATACCTGAATCCCCAAACTTGATAATTATAACTAGGTTGTCTGAGAGCAAAAATAAGTGCCACAAAACAACTTACCATGCTTCCTAAAAGTGTGATTAATGCCAACTTTCGTATCCAGTAAATATCCCAATAATTCAGAAGAGATATTAATACTAGCCCCAATGGAATCGACATAAGCCCTAAAAAAATACAGTTATAACAATACACAACGTATTTCACTGTATTACCCCATGCATCTCCTGAAGTTATCCCTAATTCCACTGCTGATTTTTGAAATCGTAATTGGACGAATCGGTCAACACCCTTTTCTGTCAGGTTTTGATAAGCATCTTCATCTAGCCGACCTTCAATTGTGTCGCTATAACTATAACGGAGTTCAATTATTTGCCGTTTGGCATCATTAGGTATTATGCCATAAATGAAATACTCATATCTTACTGTCATATCATTAAAAATGTTAGCCTCCACCTCTTTAGCCGCACGCTGATTTAAAGCCATGCACTCCAACCTGCCACGTTCAAAGGACACATCCTCAATCACTGCCCTTCTAATTTCTGTATTATTTGTGGCATCGGAAATTGTTAATTCCATGAGAACCCGCCCTCTCAAAAGTAAGATACTCTTAATTTTCCCGTTATCTTTTAAAAAATCCATGCCTGAGTTCAGAGTGCAAATAAAAACCCTGAAAATCAGGCAAGTTGCCTTGTTTTCAGGGTTTTTCCCACTGACCGCCCTCAGCCTCAAAGTGACAATTGGTAGTATTTCATTTTTCAACCCCACTTAAAGCCACTTTGTCGCACTCCCACGCTTTTTATCACCTCTCACACGATTTTAAACCCACTTTTAACCGCTTAAAGAGCCTTCCCACCGTATGGAAAACCGTGGGGAAAATTTCACCAAAATTAATTAAAGTCGGCCAAACGCAACAGGGACATTCAAGCCCTTTTTATTTTGGGCTTTTTTCGGTTCTCCGTTCTTCGTGAAAACACGGAACGGCACACCTGAAAACTCAAATTTTCGGATAAGCACGCCCTAATTTCAATTTTTTCACCATGCGCCATTCTCCCCTTTGGTCAACCATTTGCGGGATGTGGCGTACCGTGCGGGCATGGGGGGGCTTAGTTGCTGTAATCC
>WRGF01000122.1 GCA_009787345.1 Turicibacter sp. | reverse complement strand
GCTTAACACCAGTTCAAGTAATTCTTGTGGCTTGCGGATGCCTTCTGCTACCGGGCGTTCCAGTAGGGGCTTTCCATTAAATCTTGCCATTTCCACCTTTTTATCCGAGGCTATAATAACGCCATCTGCCGTGGCAATGTCTTGGGCGCTTAGGCGGTTCCCAACGCCGCTTGCCCCGTTAGTTTCCACTTTAATTTCAATCCCCATGGCTTTGGCTTGCTTCTTTAAAGCTTCTTCCGCCATAAAGGTATGGGCAATCCCTGTGGTGCAACCTGTCACGGCTACGATTTTTTTAAGCGATGTTATTTGCTTTTCCCCGCCTTCTTTTTCTTCTTCAAACAATTCCAAGACCGCTTCAGGTGTTTTAGCTGCCCATAACTTGGTCATGAACGCTTCGTGCATTAAGAATTTTGCCAAGCTGGACAAAGCCTCTAAATGGGTACTATTGGCGCCTTCTGGAGCCGCAATCATGAAGAAGGCATGAACCGGCTTGTTATCCATGGCATCATAATCAATCCCTTTGACTGATTTAGCGAATAGGATAGCTGGCCGTTTAACAGCTGAATTTTTAGCATGGGGAATGGCAATTCCGTCGCCCAGTCCAGTGGTGGATTGGTTTTCACGGTCGTGAATCCCTTGTTTGAAGGTTTCTAAGTCGGTAATAACCCCCTGAGCTTGCAGCACCTGGGCCATTTCATCAATAGCACCTGCTTTATCCGTTGCTTTCAAATCAAATACCATGAGTTCTTTTTGCAATAAGTCTGTTACTATCATAAGCTCACCCCATCGTTTATATTTTTTTGATGTTTACTTTATTTTTCATCTCCATGATGAAGTCCCTTGTTGCCAAGTCATCGGAAAAGGCTGTTGCCGTCCCGCAAGCTGTCCCCATTTCGAGTGCCTTCATCCCGTCTTTTGTTTCCAGCCATGTTCCAATAAATCCTGCAATCATGGAGTCCCCTGCACCCACCGAATTTTTAAGCTGACCTTTAATTGGTGCTGAGAACCAAGTGCCTTCTTTGGTGAAAAGGAGTGCTCCATCGCCACCCATCGAAATAAGGACATTTTGAGCACCTTTTTCAAGGAGCTTTTGCCCATGTTCTTGTATGGCTTCCGGGGTTTCGATGATGCGTTCAAATATTTGGGACAATTCCACAGCATTCGGTTTGATTAAGAGCGGAGCGTAGGGGAGGGACTTTAATAGTAGTGGCCCGTCCATATCAATAACAAACTCCGCCTTTTTTTGTTTCACCGTTTTGATGATCTGGAGGATTTTTTCTGACCCCAGGGATTTGGGGGCACTTCCAGCAAGAATCAGCACATCACCATTCCCCAACTCATCCAACTGGTTTATAAGGGAGTTGAAGTTGTCCGTCGTAATCTCGGGTCCTGGACCATTGATTTCCGTTTCGTGGTCGCCCTTTATTTTTACATTGATGCGGGTGTCGCCTTTAACTTGGGTAAATGCGGTGCTTATTCCAACATCGGCTAGGTAATCTTCAATGAATTTTCCTGTGAAGCCACCGACGAATCCTAATGCGGTGGAATTCATTCCTAACTGATGGAGAATGCGGGAGACATTGATGCCTTTGCCGCCCACGAATTTATCTTCGCTTTGCATCCGGTTGACTTCCCCTAGATTCAGGGCATCCATGCGGACGACATAATCGATTGCCGGATTTAACGTCAATGTATAAATCATCTGATTGCCTCCTCGCCTAGATACATTTTAGTTTTATTTTTATAAGCCTCCAGGTTGTTCACGTCCTCACTGCATGTAAGGATGGTTGCCATTTTAAGAGGAGCCACCGAAACAAATGCTTTTAATCCGAACTTGCTCTCATCAGCAAGGACATAGGAATGCTCGCTTTGTTTCATGGCCATTTCTTTTAAGACAGCCTCCTCTATATCTGGGGTTGTGTAGCCCAAGTCGGGGTCAATGCCGTTCATCCCTAAAAAAGCCCGGTCGAAATGAAAGCTCTGGAGTTGCTTCAATGCAAAGGAACCCACAATAGCTTCGGTTGCTTTTTTTATTTTTCCGCCAATGACCAGCACTTCTATCAGGGGCGCATCTAGTTTAGCCGCATGGTTGACGGAATTGGTCACGACCGTCATTTTTTTATTAGCGTTTTGGAAGTACGGAATCATTTCTCCCGTTGTAGTGCCAGCGTCTAAGTAAATGACATCGCCTTCTTGTATCAAACTGACTGCAAACTTAGCAATTTGCTTTGTTTCTTGAACGTTTTTGAAGGTTTTTTCTTTGACGTTCAGTTCGATGGACATTTTCGTAGGCAAAACTGCGCCCCCATGAACCCGTTTCAGCAGCCCTGCTTCTTCCAACTCAAGTAAATCCCGCCTGACACTGGACTCAGAGGTGCCTAAGTGTTCCAGTATGGTTTTATTTTTTACACGTCCCGTTTCTTCTAACAGACGGAGTATCCATTCTTTTCTTTCTTCAACTAACATCTAACTCACCTCGATGGCCTCATTATAACACAAGATGAAATCGTTATCAATATAAATCATCCATTTTTATTCAAAATCATTCAAATATATTCAAAACAAGGTGATGCAGGCAGCAATAGATTAAATGAAATCGTGCTAAAATTAATTCTCCCAGTGGATAAAAGACCGACCCGACGATTAATCCCACGAATATAACAAGCCCCCTTCGTCGGACTTTTTAGAGAAATAAAAAAATCCCCGAACCGTAATAGGGGTACGGTGCGGGGCTTGTATCTGAAGCTCTTGGAGAAAAAAGGGGTAATGAGCCCTACCTGTTATGAGTTCATCAAAATTGCATTTCCTAAAATGCTATCAAACTCACGGATATCGCATTGGGCATTCAGTTTGATCTTGAAGTGGCCGGATTTCGTCCAAAGCTCCAATTCAGCATTGACATCGAAAAAACCGCCTGCGTTTTCCGTAGACCACATGTCAATGGAACGGTAAGGGATGGAGTAAATCTCCACTTTTCTCCCAGTCAACCCCTGCTTGTCCATTACAATAATCCGCTTATCAGTCAAATCGGCCTGGTCGCGGATGGTCTGGTAACATTGCAACACTTTTTCATTTGGTAAAACGATGGATAACAATTCCTTAGACGGCTGTGCCTTCATATTGAATGTCCAATTTAAATCCAACCCCATCATCATCACGCTCCTTAAAAATAGGCTGACCCTTTAATTATAAGGCTCCGACAACCATTTTTCAATCTTTTCTTTTGGAATTTTGCTAAACCCCATCCCTTGATTTTGAAACGGGCTTATGAAATCCCCACACGCTCCGCTGTTTAAAAACCATAACCGCACCGCCTATCCCGCCATCAAGGTCGTATTTCACCACGCCCATCTGAAATCCCCACCTTCACCACGGGATTTTTATCGTCTTGCTAATCACTGACAGGAAAATTCAATCCCTTAAATTTATTCTCAATCCGGCATTCCATGCTATCCAGTCTTCGGTGAATCCCTTCCCAGTCAACCAACAGCAACCCATTGACAATCAGGCTCGCCCAGAAACTAAACCCCCACACCCCGCTTTCCAGGGATTCAGCAACAACCATCCCCAAATGGGACAGCAAAAGCACGTTATGGGCTTTATGAAGCAATTTTTTAAAGGACTTGAACATTCTCATCAACCTCCGCCTCTTGTTTATATGGCTATTATAACGAAAAAGTGTAAACAGAGGTTAAATGGGCAAAAAAACGGTGGTAGTCCCCGCACTTAGGAACTGCCACCGGGGTACTTACCTACGGCGGTTCTTGACAACTTTAAAGATGGCATTTAGAATAATCCCTTTAATAATCCCCCTTACGATGCTTCCAACAATGCCATGCCGATGCCGTCTGCGCCCATGCCTCATGCCGATGTCGAAATTCAGCTTGCCAAGGAATATGGCTTGACACCGGAACAAGCACGAAAGTATGTTGAAACCTATTACAACTAATTTGTTCCCAATACAAAATGGTGGACCGCAATTGCAGTCCTCCTTTTAGCTGTTATTTGAACACGTTTTGATGAACCCTTGTAGGGCTTCAATTTGTTTAGCGAGTCAAAGGGATTCGCCGTTTTGAAGGGATTGTTCGCTCAGTGGCTGTCCATCTTTGGCGTGCGTGTTGATCCTAACGAAGTGTTGCGGGGGAAGCTTTGGAATAGGGGGGAAACAGGGTGGGCCTTGCTGTCGTGGAGGAGTTTTCCCTGCCCACTGAACCGTCAACTGTCTGTTGGGGAAGTAGGAGGCTTCCAGTCACATACCATTTAGAGTGCCCTCTTGCAGGATGATGCGGTAATGTAGTTTTTGATGGGTAAGCTCGGCGATGGCAAAAACCAGTAGTTATTGGTTGTGGGCGGTGATTCTTCCTTGGCGGCTGCCAGCTGTGAGGTATAATTCGTTATACCGCTCCATTAATGAATCCACTCCCCGAATATCATTGCTATTCCCCCATCCTAAGGAAAATAAATGTAGTTTTGTAGTTTTGTCGAAAAAAGTGGTATAATAAAAGACAGTATTCAAATTTTTCGGGGCTTGTCCCCAAATTTTAGGAGTGATTCTATGTCCAAGCAAATGGCACAAGCGTTAATCGATTTCATGCACGAAAGCCCGTCCACCTTTCACCATGTGCTAAAAATACAAGAGCAGTTAGAGCAAAATGGCTACCAAGAATTAAAGGACCAAGACAAGTGGCAAATCCAGCCACAGGGAAAATACTTCGTTAAAAAACACGACTCCTCCCTTATCGCCTTCGAAATCGGAAGCGGTGACATTACCGAGCATGGCATGCGGCTGTTGGGTGCCCACACCGACTCCCCATCCTTTAAAATCAAGTCCAAATCCGAGATGGTCACCGACGGAACCTACCTTCGTTTGAATACCGAAATGTACGGCGGCGCACTGGCTTATACTTGGTTTGACCGCCCCCTATCCGTTGCCGGAAAAATCACCGTCCGAAGCAGCGACCCTTTCAAACCTGAAACCCACCTGGTCAACATCGACCGCCCCATCATGACCATCCCCTCCGTTGCCATCCACCTGAAGCGGGATTCCAACGAGAAATTCGGGGTCAACAAGCAAAAGGATACGCTTCCACTTCTAGGGCTCATCAACCGCCAAATGGAGAAAAACGGTTACTTGGTGAAGCTGATTGCCGCTGAGGCGAACGTGCCGGTTGAGGACATCCTTGGCTTCGACCTGGCCCTTTACGAACACACGAAAGGCTGCCTGGTGGGCATGGACGACGAGCTGATTTCCACCAAGGGCCTGGATGACAAATGGATGACTTATGCAGGTCTTTTGGGGCTCTTGCAAAGCCAGCCGCTACAGGCTACCAAAGTCCTTATCTGTATGGATAATGAAGAAATCGGGAGCCTGACTTCCCAAGGTGCTGATTCCCTCTTTATTTTGAATGTACTTGAACGGGTGCTCATTGCCCTTGGCAAAAATAGGGAGGAACTCCATCAGGCCATGTCCCATTCCATTATGATTTCCGCCGACTTGGCACATGCCGTCCATCCCAACTCCCCAGAGCTTCACGACCCAACCAACCGCCCATTGCTAGGAAAAGGCCCGGTCCTAAAAGCAGCGGCTTCCGGTTCTTATTCCACGGATGCTTACGGGATGGCAGTTTTTAAAGGGATTTGCGAGGAAAACAACATCCCTTACCAACAACTTTACAACCGTTCCGATGTAAGGGGCGGGACCACCATCGGCCCTATTACAGCGGCTATGCTAACGATTCCCGTCATCGACATGGGCGCACCACTCCTTGGGATGCACTCCATCCGGGAACTGGCAGCAGTAGATGACCACGCCCACACCGTTGTCTTATTCACTAAGTTCTTCTCATAAAATAGGTGGGGATTGGGTATTCTAAGGGAAACTAATCTTTCTAAAGTGAGGTCCTCTATGATAATTACCACCACCCACACCGTTGAAACTAAAGGAATCAAAGAATACAAAGGCATCGTGTTCGGGGAATCGGCTTCTTCCGACCCCGCCCATGCCATGGATTTGCTTCGGGAACAAGCCAGGCGCATCGGTGCCAATGCCGTCGTCGGCGTCAGCCTTCACTATGCCCCCGTCGAAGCAGAAAACAGCACCATGTTAATGGTAGTCGCCTACGGCACAGCCGTATTCGTCGCCGATAGCGAAGCCGAGTTGATGCAATAAAAGAACATGTTTCGCTCCCCATCATTTTCAATAGGGCATAAACGGCTAAAATATGTGAAAACTTCTGTATACCGTGCTATAATGGGTGTAGGAGGTGAGCACTATGCCAAAAGAGGAAACTGACAAGATTTTGAAAGAACTCTATTTAAGATCCTTAACGGCTGTTGACCTTGAAGAACTTCAAATTGCTATTAGTAATATGCTAGACGACGAGCAGATTGCCAAGGTCGAAAAGAATGCCCAAAAAATCAACGACTTAAGGAATAAATAGAAAAAAGATGCCCAACAGCTGAGGGCATCTTTTTTTGGGGGGGGACACTTAGAGATATCCATAATAAAAAAACACCCTCTAACAAATAGTTAGGGGGGGTTTATCGTTAATTATAATTTAACGATGTTAGCAGCTTGAGGACCGCGTTGTCCGTTTTCGATGTCGAACTCAACTTTTTGTCCTTCTTCTAAGGATTTGAATCCGCTTCCTTGGATTTGGGAGAAGTGAGCAAAGATGTCATCTCCGCTTTCTTGAGAAATGAATCCGAAACCTTTGTCTGCGTTAAACCATTTTACTGTACCTGTAGCCATTTAAAACACCTCGTGTTGGGAGCACCCTGGATGCTTGCCCGTGATTTCTTAACATTGAATAGATAACCCATCGAATCAGGAATTAAAGATACACATATTAAGTTAATATCAGTATACCATGCCCCAGATAGTGTGTCAATGCAAAAATGGTAAATGTATGAAATTGTCGAATAATCACATCCCGCCCAGCATATAGATGTTAATGGATAGAAATCTTACAGCAGGGGGATTTTATGGGAAAAGACAAGCATCATCCAGTGATAGAAAAGACTTCAAAGACCTTGGCGGCCGTGGCGGTGGCAGGGGGGCTGGCAGTGGGGACGGATTTGGGGCATCAAAATGTCCACCACTCCCATGCCATTGTTGCCCATGCCGCGGAAGTGAAAAAAGGCGCCACCACGGATAACCTCAACCTCCGCAAAGGTGCCGGCACCAGCTATGGGGTCATCAAAGTTCTTCCCAAAGGCACCCAAGTGGAAATCCTAAAAGAAAAAAACGGCTGGCTTCAAGTGAAGGCTGCCGGAAAAGAAGGATGGGTCAGCGCCCAATACGTGAAGAAAACGACGGCAACTCCCGCCAAGCAACAGCCTTCTGTCCCATCCAAGCCTGCGGCCAAGGGTTCTGGAACCACCACGGCTAATCTTAACCTCCGAAAAGGGGCGGGCACCAGTTATGGGGTCATCAAAGTGCTCCCCAAAGGGACCAAACTGGAAATCCTGGGGCAACAATCAGGGTGGCTTCAAATCAAGGCATTGGGAGAGCAGGGCTGGGTAAAAGCCGAATACGTCAACCAAGGGGGAAGCCCTCAAGCGGCACCAAGCACCCCAGCCCCGCAAAAAGAAAAAACAGGGACAACCACGGAAAACCTCAACCTCCGAAAAGGGGCGGGCACCAGTTATGGAGTGGTGAAAGTCCTGCCAAAAGGAACCGCTGTCACTATCGTCAAGCAAAGCGGCAACTGGCTGCAAGTCAAAGCACTGGGGCTTGAAGGCTGGGTGAGCGCCGATTATGTGAGCCAAGGGGGAAGCCCGTCCAAAACAGCCGCCAATTCAACCTATAACACCCTTTTGTCCTCGGTCACTTCCTACTACACCGTCGCCGAAGCCGCCCGCTCCTCCAATGTGGAACTGGCGGCCAACAAAATTAACGGATTGGTCTTGCAACCGGGGCAAAGCTACTCCTTCACCAAGCAAGTCGGCCCAGTTACAGTAGGAAATGGCTACCAACTGGCAACGGTCTTTAGCGGCAGCGACGTAAGCACAGGCATCGGAGGCGGCATCTGCCAAGTGTCCTCCACCCTCTACTACGCACAACTGAAAGCTGGAATCGCCAATGGGGAGCGCCACAACCATAGCCGGGCCGTGGGATATGTTCCCCTTGGACTTGATGCTACCATGTGGGAAGGTTCATTGGACCATACTTTCACGAATCCCTACAAAGTACCTATTCAGCTGGTCGCCACGGCGGGAGGCGGTGTCCTCACCATCGAAATCCGTGCAAATGGCGACGCCTTAGGGGGCTATACCTACGAGCCCCGCACCGAACTCGTCAGCAAATCCGGCAACACCGAAACCTGGGACACGTATTTGCAGACCTATAAAAATGGTGCATTTGTGTCGGAGAAATACCTGCATCGGAGTACCTATGTGATGTGGTAAAGATGAATTGGCAGTGTCCTTAGGGGCGCTGCTTTTTTGCTGCCTATTTTCGGGGGAGGTGAAGCGAATATTTTTAAAAAAAATTTATCTCCTAACTGGATAATGTGAAAAAAATGGAATATCTTCAAATATACCAATTCGGAGGAGGAATCGAAGTAAAAGCCTCGAAAAATTATTCCAGTGGCTCAGAGTTGGCAGTAAGTGACAAAAACATTGTGATAAAATTTTCATAGTAAGCGCTTTCTAAAAAGAGGGAGATTTTATGCTAGGTTTTGTAGAGGAACGTTATCATGAAATCAATGTACGGGATTTATCCGACGCACAATTGGCTTATTTTTATAAAGAAGGGGACAGCACAACAAGGGATGACATTATCGCTTGCTTGTTCAACAAACACCGGGGCTTATTAATCAGGCACAATTATACCCGGGACTGGGATAATGTGGCGGAGTTGGGCATGTTCAGTATCCACAAAGCACTCCTGACTTACCATCCTGAAAAAAGCAGCCTGCTGACTTATATCATGCAAATCTATCAAAATGAGGAAAGGATGGCAATGCGTAAAGAAAAAGCAAAATACCGCTACGCTTGGATTGTCTCTTTGGAAGAATCTGTGTTAGAAAACAAAGACAAAGAACGTAAGTTAGAGGACATCCTGCCAGCCGATAACGATGGATTAAATGACTATGACCATCAGTTAGCAATCTTTTATGAGAAAGTCAACCACATGGAAATGTCCTCTCGTGACCGAACCCTGATTTCCTTAATGCTAGAAGGAAAAAAACAAGTGGAAATCGGCAGGGAGATGGGGCTGTCCCAAAGCATGGTGTCACGGTATTTACAAAACATCAAGAAACAACTCTGTGAAGCTTGACGCTGTTTGAATGGGAAAGGGGGTGATTCCATTGTACGTTCTACTTCCTGATAGGAAATCCAGTTGAAAAATCAAAAAAAGAGGAGAGGGCAACATGGCTCAAAAACTTATTCTTCCAATCAATAAGTGTTTAATTACGGCGGGGATAAAAAACGCCAATTACAAGGCACAATTCGGATTCATCCACTACGGTGTGGACATGGTATGTTCCTCAGGCGACACAGCCATTTGGGGTTGCGGAAATGGCGTTGTCCACACCGTTGGAACTGACAATGTATTGGGTAAGGTCGTTGTTGTCAAGTACAATGACTGTACCCTAAAAGACGGAACAGTCAAAAGTGTTGTCCAACGGATTTATCACTTAAGCAGCATTAACGTGGCTGCTGGTCAATCCATCACCAAGGACTCCAAACTAGGAGTTTATGGGAACACTGGGCAGTATAGCTATGAGGCACATCTTCACATCGAGTTTGACACTGACATGAACTATCCGACTTACTCGCCGACCCTAGGTTCCAGTCCCAATATCATCAAAGCCGGGACAGATACTGTATTAAACCCTGCTAATGTGATGTTCGTCAAAAAGTCTGCACCGGATAACCAATCCGTTATAGGCTCAGGCAGTTCGAATTGCTGGCTTGCCAGCGATGTTGCTTACGCAACTTATTAGTGATAAACATTTCTTTTCCCTGTTTTTTGAGAGAGTAGGAAAATAAAAGATAAATTGGAGGGAAATCTATGACTAACAATGTAAAATCCTTACAACCAAATGAAGTTTTTGTTGCTGATTTTGAAAAAAATTCTATGAGAGCCATTAATGATACAAAAGGATTACGCTACACAGCTAAAAATCTTAGTGTATCATTCAAGAATGGCTTATTAGAAGCAACTTTTACGCTTAGAGCTTCAAATGAGGAAGCAGAAATACATCTTAAGGTGTTACCCATTATTGAATCCGTGACTACTGAGAAAGAACAAGTTCTCCTTGGGCGGGAAGTGAATCTTACTGAAGGTTTTAAATTAGTTTCTTATCGAATAGAACTAAATGCCCAATCTCTCACATTAATGCCTATCAACTTACATTTGAAAGGCAAACACGTTTTAGCTCTGGGATTAGAGAAGACCTTCACCAAAGAGTTGTATTATTGTCAGTTTGAACTTCCATTGCTTCCCCTCAAAGATATTTTTGATGAAGGACGGATAAATCATTCGAAATTTCCTTGCAGAGAACTTCACGACCTGAGTTTTAGGAGTATTACTCTATCGGAACCATTTGAAAGTTATTTCGAAGGAGAAATTCCAATAATGGAGGAAACTGCTGAAACAATATTCACTGAAGATGGCGAAATGGATATGTTGGAGTTTTTGGAACTTTTAGAAAAAGACAGTTCACTAGGCAGCCTTTCACCGAAAGGGATTGTTCACGCAAATGTTCCAGACAGTATTTTCAAATCGGGGACATTCGGTGAATGGAGGCATGTGAATAATGCAACCAATGTATATTCTTATATAACTTACCGTTATGGGGGGACGGATAATAGAATTACATATATTGCTTATATGGAGTATGCAAACCAAAGTTCTGGAAGTCCCCATCAAATCCAATTGACGGTAAAGAAGAACGTAGGAGTATATTACAATGTCACCGATGGAACTTTAGCGCTTTATAGCACGTATAAGGATCGTGTATTCATTAAGAATCTTAAACTAACCCTCAAGTCAACTGCAGCAAGTGGGATTTTTACAAGTAGAAAATACTGGAATGTTGGTTCAAGTTCTTTACTTGGAAGAGTAGCAGCAGCAGCTATTATTTGGGTTCCGTATGCAGGAAGTGCCGTTGAAACTTTACAAACACTATCAGGAGACAGTTCTGAGGAGTAAACTTTCCAGTTTTAGGGGAAATTCCCCTCGATTTAGTTCTCCTAACTAAAGCACAATCATTTCCAATTTGTTTTTTGAA
>WRGF01000121.1 GCA_009787345.1 Turicibacter sp. | reverse complement strand
CCCGACCGGGGCTTTTTGCGTTACATAAACTTTGATACGGCAATTATACCATGGGAACCGGGACGGGTTAAAGCCGTGTTGTTATTTGACGCTTACGATCAACCGTAAGCGTCAAATAACAACACGAATAGAAAACGACATCCCAAAAAGGTATAATCAGGATACCATAACAGGAGGTCGATTTTTACGATTAAAGACAAGCAGTCCATTGTAGCCATCGAGTTGAAGGATGACCCTGGCCGCAAGGCATGCTCGCTGATTACACCAGAGTCAGGAATATTTTCATTTTCACCGGGAAATCAGATTTGAGGCGGGGCATTGACGGCCTGGCCGCCCTGGTTTCCGGAGAATACGGCCTGGATCTGTTCGACGATACCCTCTTCCTTTTCTGCGGAACCCGAAAGGACCGATTCCAAGGCCCTCTTTTTCGATAGCGACGGATTCCTGCTTTTGTACAAGCGGTTAGAAACCGAAAGGCTCCCGTGGCCAAGGGATGAAAACGAAGTGAGGCTGCTTTCTGCCCAGCCGCTGCGCTGGCTGTTGGAAGGACTGGCCGTCGAACAGCCAAGGGCCATCAGGCCGGTCCCGCCAGATATTGTTTTTAAAACTGGCATCCATAAATTGGCACTGTACAAAGGGTGTCTTTGGGTATACTATAGACTCCAATCAATGCTTTTTCACGAAAGGTGAGATGCAGGCTTGACTGATATGGAAATGACGCAGCTTATCGAGTCGCTTCAAAGCCAGCTAAATCAGGAACGGAATCAGTCCGCCTTTTTTCTGCCCAATTTGAACAGATGAGCAGCCGCTATGAGGCTCTTCTCGCCAAAATGGAAGAGGCCAACAAGGCTTCAGAGTCCCGCATCAATGGCCTTATTGGCCAGGTCATTGCCCTGACCGAGCAGCTTGCTTGTTTCCAAAACCAAGTTTTCGGCTCCAAAAGCGGGCAAGCGAAAAATGGGAAAGCCTTGCCGGAAAGGGATGGAGCCGAAGAAGAGTGAAATCCAATCTGCCCCGAGACGGTGAAAATTCCCGAACCGCTGCCCCGGTCACTTCAAAAAAAGAAAAAAGGGCATAAGGCCAACTCCGTTCAGCACTTTTCAGTGAAGAAAATCACGATTGAATTGAAGGGAGCTGAGCTAGATTGTCCGCGGGGCGGTGTGCACATGTAAAAATGGGAACCAAGCCGATCCATGAACTCCTGATTTATCGTCCAGCTACCCCTTACCGCATCAGCTATCATACCACCACCTATGAGTGCCGCTGCCCCGAACCCGAGGAAGCAGAAATAACGCTGACAGCAGAAGTGCCGGCAGCGCCATTACAGGGTTCTTATGCCAGCGCAAGTGTCCTGATCCATGCATTTTACCTGAAATTTTCCCTTCATGTCCCCTTGAACCAGCAGATTCAGGAATGAGAACAATACGTCATTCGGTGAAAATCCGGAACTCATCGAGGATTTTCTCCCTTGGAGCTTGGGCATACAGGAAGCTTGCCGCTAAAATGACCTTGATTGAACATCCCCGATCGGGGCTTTTTGCGTTCCATAAAATTTGATACGGCAATTATACCATCAGAACCGGGAAGGGTTAAACCCGTGTTGTTATTTGACGCTTACAATACTTCTCCCAAATTCTATGATAACGATAATTAGAGTGTTTCAATTTGACTTAGACCATTATATCTTTTGGGTTTAGGGTCATAATTCCCATTAAGGGTATGACTGTTGCCAATAACACTGTCCCTAGGACAATACTGTAAAAGATAATGACAGCTTCAAAATTCATCGTAAGTTCGTAAGATTCCAACAATTGCTCATCCGTTGGATCGAATCTATATCCCAACTCTTCAAGAAGGTTCCATTGGGAGGAAAGCTCCCCGCTTTCTGCTATTAGTTGTTGTTCTAACATTCTATTCGATAACCCGTCAGATAAAAATCCGCCTATTAAAAGTGCCAGACTCATGGAAATTATAGCGATTGGAATGACTTCGACCAAAAATTGCAATACGATATAACCTCGACGCTCCCCAAGTGCCAAATAAATTCCCACCTCTTCTTTGCGGTCACGCAAATAAAGATAGATAATCAAGCTTATAATGACGCTGACTGCCCCTAAACCACCCCACAAAATCATCGTTGCCATATGATTCATGTTAGCCATTGCCACCGAAAATTGGGAAAATCCTGAGGAAAGGTCTGTGATGGTCCAATTACCTGATAAATTTGCCACCGCTTCGGCAAAACTTTCTACCTCTAACGGGTCATTTAAGATAAAAAAATTGATAAAGGCAGTATCCATTGGCTCATTAGGTAGCTCTGCCCGCAGTTGGAAAAGTTCATAGGCTACCCAATTGGGAACATAAACCCGATGCTGTAAGGTAGTATTTTGCATATGCCATTGAAAGCGTTCATTATCATTCAGTCTTTCGGGTAGATATCTATCCAAGGGCTGGAATATTCCAACAACCGTCAATTCTATCTTTCGGCTGTCATCTATTAAGTCAATGTTCCCATCGGCAAGGTGTTCATACTCTAAAACTTCAGCTGGAAAAGTTGACCCGAGACTCAATCTGTTTGCATCTGCTAAACTAGCCGAGACAATGACGGGCCGTACAGAACCTGGTACAAGCTCAATCGGTTCAAATGCCCTACCATCCAACAACTCTAAAAGATGGCTTCGGACTGACAAAAAATCCTCGGACTGGACTCCCCTCACCCGAAGCCTGAGCCCAGTCATCTCATCGTATTCACCCACCATGGGAAATTCCCCACTGGTCTCTATGGGGGAAAGTGTTCGATTGTAAACTCCCCAAGGCATGTCAATGGTAAAATCATAACTAAGGACTTGCGGATAATTACTGATTTCATAGATTAATTCTGGAGAGGGAAAATCCATCCCGGCACTTAATGAGTTTTCCCAATCATATAACACTGAGGTTATTCCTGGCATTTTCCTACGCAACGTCATTTCTGTTTGTTGGACTGCATGGCGTACTAAAACAGCCCCTGAAATCAATACGCTGAGAATCAGGATAAGGGAAAATAATAAAAATGATTTTTTGGGCATCCTTATAGTTCCCATCATGCTTCGCTTTAAAAAGTTCATGGTTTTCTACTCCATTTCTATAATGGTGGAATGAAGGGATTCCCCATCGTTTGTAAATGCAGTAAGCTGATAACTGTTTTCAGCAATGGCAATAATGTGATAATTAAGCATTGTCCCGTAGTCAGCTAATAATGAAATGTCGGTTTCCGAAACTAACCTCCCCGTTTCAATGTCGTATTTTCTCAACGCACCCAAATCCTCCCGAACCGTTACCACATAGCGTCCGTTCAAACTTAGGATAGCTCTCGCACTTTCCCAAGGATTTAACTGGAAATAAACGGTTTGACCTGTAATTGCATTAATAAGCAGGACTTCGCTTCTCCAAGGTTCGTTCCTGAGGAAATAGCCCGTGGGATTTTCAGAAAGGAGAACCCAAGGGGTCGAAATCACTGGCTGGTTAGCTTCAAAATCAGTTTGGGCCAATATTTCGTAGGTATTCAAGCTTAAATCAATCGTTCCAAAAACAGTGCTTATTTCGTCGTTAATGACATGACCGTCAAAGAATAGCAGGTTATCAGAGACCCAGTGCGTGCTGTTGATGAAAATACCATCTTCGATGCTAAAAAGCAAAGTCGTTTCTGAAGTGTTAGTGGAATACTTATAAAAAGACTGAAAAGAGGGGAAAAAGACATTGAAGCCATTGCCAGCTTCTTGCCAGGATAGTGGGTGAATACCGATGAGAGTATCGGTCTCCAAGGTAATATCCTTCTGGAGGTTAAGACTGTTGTCAAAAATAAAGACACGCATGGGGGGAATACCCGTCTGTGAAAAACCAATAATGTTCCCCTCACTATCCAAGTCGAAATTAATGTAATCACCCTCTTCAAAAATCTCAACGGCATAGCCTCCTCCTGAAATTTCGGAAATATTCCCGAAAATTGCGGGGTTCCCTAAATCCAATGTGTACGTTGCTTCTGTTTCTTGGTTGGTCAAATTTATTAACAGAAGAGTGTCAGGGCTTTCCAAACTAGCGATTTCTAGGGAAAAGACTCCAACTTCATCTGACAAGGCTACTTCTTCATGCTTGACTTCATGGTTTGAAGGGAAAGTTTGATTTGAAATACTCTCGCTAGAATAATCTGAGCTGATAGATTGGCAAGCAACTAAAAATAACATGGGTAACAATATGAACATTTCCTTCATACTCAAAACCTCCTTCAATTTTGGATTAATAACACGGATGACGACTTGAAAATATCTTGTATTAAATAATCTTCACCTGCCGTCATCATTATTGCATATAGTGAATTTAGTTCATTCAGAATTTCAACATCCAAATTAATATCTATGATTCCCATCCTACCACTATTTAAAAATATTTCAACATAATCTGCCACACCATTAATAGTAACTGGCTGATGATTTACAAAAAATGTAATTCGATTAAGAACTTCTTGTCCTCCAAGTACTATTAGGCGCACGTCCACTGAATTATTACTCGACTCTAATACTACTTGACGATTTATTTGCAAATCATCTTCAATCGGCAAAATAGCTAAGAATGGAAAATAATTCAAAACCTCCAATATTGCAACTTCCGAAATTAGCCGTTCTTCTAATTGAGAAAGAATATCTTCGTTAATTTCAACTAAGTTGTCTTGTCTGTATGCCACTAAAGAGGAAGATGTAGAAGTCAACATTTTAATTTCAGCTGGGATTGTAGCTGTTAAGTGATGCATCCCTCCAAAGGAGGGGTTATCTGTGCTCTTTGGTAAAAATGTTGGACTTAAAATCCCACCTGCAATAAATCCTACAGAACCTTCCTTATTTTCTACCTCTGGAGTAAATACTACATAAAATTCTTTGCGTTCCATGAATTCCAGCTGGAATATATGCATAAAGGACTCTTCACTCAATACTGAACCATCCAACGTTTCTAATCTTGTTGATTGGGGCAAGCCATCCACGAGAGCAAACCAACCAAATTCACTAACTATCCCTCTAGCTTGACCCTCTACATGATAAGGGATTCGAATTTCCTCACCAATAAATTCAAAACGAATCAATTCATTCATTTCAACATCTAGCAAAGGTCCAAAGGCATAAGCCCCCAGCTCCACTTCTTGGGTTACAGCCCCATCTTCTACTACTTCTTCGGAAACTTGGCAACCCGCTAAAAAAACTAATGATAACATACCCAAAATAAATACCTTCATAATGTTCTCCTTATAAGAAAATCGAAAAAGACAGTAAAGCAAGCTCTACTGCCTTCCCATTTTTTAGCGCCAAACTGAAGTATGACGAGCGATTGCTGTTGTCCCCACGAGCTTCATGAGCGCCAAAAGCAGCACGTCCAGTAGCAAGACCCGTTCTCATAATTTGAGCAATCGTGTTCGTAGAATCGACCGTTCCTTGAGCAATAAAAGCACCTGTTGCGTTATTTTGAATTTGTACCGTCGTGACTAAGCGAATGCTTCTCGAAAACTGCGTAGTTGCTGTCACATTCGCACCATTCACACCTAATGACCATCCAAAAATTCCGCCGTTCCATGTTACAGAGTTTGCTGATGCGGATGCAATTGGGGTTGCCATAAATGCAGCCCCTGCTGCAAGACAAATTACAACTTTTTTAAGTTTTTGAATCATATTTTTTCCTCCTCGGATAGCTGAGTGTTCTTCATCGTTACCGTAAGAACTTACGATATTTCATGAATTTCCAGCCATTACTAGAGCTGATGTTTTTGCTCATGTGTCTATTATAGTCGATTAATGGGACGAAGCATATAGAGTAATTATGCATACAAATTTCGACAAAATGGTTTGTGGTTCTGAAAAGCGATACCGTAGAATAGAAAAAGATGTCGCCGTATTCGGGACATCTTCTTCTGTTATTTCATTACGTATAAATAGGCGTTGTCAGCAACTCTGAATAGTTGGTGTCGGGGTAGGGGTCGGGGGTGTCGCTTTTGACGGTGGCTTGGTTGGTGATGTTACCTGTGGCATAATGGTCGACCGTCCCGCGGATTTGCAGGTTATAGCTGGCACCTGCGTCCACCGTCCCGATGTTGGCAGAGCCTGTCCAGTCATCCCAAGTCGCCCCATTGTCCAAGGTGTACTGCGGGTTGAGAAGGGCTGTGGGGAAGGAATCGCTGACCACCGTGTTGACGGCCGGATCCGGTCCGCTATTGAGCACCACCACATCATAAGTAAGGTTTTGCCCCGCCAGCACCCGCGCAGGGACTGCCAGGCAGGCTATGTTCAAATTAGCGGCAGTAGTCAGGGTAATGGTGTGGCTATCCCGGTTGTTGCTATGGTCGGGGTCGGTAGTATTGGGGCAACGGACGAACACATTATTGACGAGGCTTCCCGTCGCCGTCGCTCCCACCGTCCCTCTCACCAAGATAACCTCTTTGCCTCCTGCGGGAATATCAGGAAGCTCAATTGCGCCACCTGTCCCAGGTATCCCTGCTATCCCTACATTAGGAAGCCAGGTATTGCCCAAATCCAAACTATAAAATCCATAAACGAAATTCGGGGGCAAAATTTCCATGGCAAAGGGCGCCACTGCCGTATCTGGCCCCGCATTGCTAATGGTAATCGTATAAGTAATCTCCTGCCTCGGGATTGCAACGTCCACATCCGCCGTCTTGGTCACGGAAATGTCCGCCACCCCTGTTGGATTGCTCGTCGGCATAAAAAAACCACCTCTCGTTTGAACTGTCTAGTACAGTTTATTCGACAAGAGGTAAATTCATGATAAAAAAATCAAGCCGCTGCGTTTTGATGGGCCCGGGAGTCTTTCAGGTAAACGCCTACCAAGATGAGGGTCGTCAGGACGCTGTATACGTAAAATGGGGTGGACATCCCTTCATGCCTAAGGGCAGAATGGATGATGCTCATGCTCACGGGTGATAGGAAATTTCCAATATTAGTCGCCACCAAGAAAATGGACATGGCCAACTTGAAGTTGTTTTCGGTTGTTATATCCGCCAGTTCCTCGACGATAAATGGCACAGACCATGCCATGCAGATTTGAGAAATTCCAGATCCCAGAACAAGGAGGAGCAAGTTATTCCCACTTCCAATAATTAAAAAATTAGCAAGCACCAGAGCAAAAATCCCCAGATAAAACACGTTGCACCCCAGCTTGGACTTCAGTTTCCCAAAGGCCGCACCGGCCAGGATAACGAAAAGAGGTTTGATGGCAATGAGGTGGCTGGCATTAAAATCCGAGCCCATGATGCCCTGCGCCATAGCGGGGAAGCGAAGGGCGATGCTGGAAATGTTGATGACGATGGCAATGGAAAGAAGCGCCAAGCCGAACACCGCCAAGGGAAGTTTCTCCCGAACCATCACCCGCTCAATTTTAGGCTCCTTTATATCAGGTACATTCAAAGCAAAGAACAGAGCCAGCGGCCACGCCAGCGCATATATCCCAAAGCTTAAATGCCAGTTAAATTCCATCAAAAATCCGGCAAGCAGCGTGAGGACCACGACCCCGGCGCCTTCCACAGAGCCACGGATTCCAAGGAGGAGGGTGCGTTCCCGGCCGTCGTAAAGGGCGGTAATGTAGCGGATGGCAAGGCCGTTGAACAGCCCAAGCCCGATGCCGAAAATCAGGCGGGCAGCCACCATAACGATGAGTTGCTGGGACAACAGGGGCATAACCCCGGCCAGACCGATAAAGAACAGCCCGCCCATGCACGCTTTTTTAATGCCGATTTTTCGGGCAATGGTATCCGCCGCCAACAGGGCAAAAATTTTGGCGATACTGATTCCCACCATGAGTAGCTCACTTTGGGACTGGCTCAAACCAAAATGCTGGCGAAGCTGCGGCATGGCACCATTCACAGCAATCCCGCTCATAAAGAACATGAAAAGTAAGTGGCGGCTTTGCCAAGCTAAACAGCAGCTTCAATAATTCGTCCAAATGAATGGCATCTTTTTTTGAGATGACAATCTCCTTAGTCCTTTTCTTCGCCACGCAAAACAACTCCACCCTATTATATTACTTCTGACTCCATTATATGATACTTTCCTCTTCGATGGCAATATGTTTCAGGATTTCAATTCTCTCGCTACGCCAACAAAGAGCCTCAATGATACGTTGGATTCTTGCTTCTGTCAATCCCGTATTTTGAACGAGCACTAGACGGATTTCCGACCTAATGGCAATTAATTTATCTTTGTCAAACCAGTTGAAATCCTTGACTAAGGTCGACACATTTCGATAAAATCAGGGTAGAAGCAGGTAGTTCCAAATGTGAAAGCAAGGAAGAAATCCCATGACGGCTCATGGGGATAGAACGGCCAACCCACCATTTATTCAAGAGTCCACGAACGGCAATTCCTTGAACGTTAGTGGTTCCAAGCGGAAGGCGCTTGCTATCGAAGACGGTCAAAACCTTCTCAATCTCCCCACTTTCCTCCGACAAAAGGAACTCCGCTATAGGTATATCTTGTATCATTAATGTGTATTTTTTCATCTCTTCCGCCAATTTCATCCCTCCGATTTTATTGCTAACTGTCCAAGCACAAACAAATAAAATTCTTTTGGTTTTACACGTAAGGAATCATTTTTAAGGGTGAATAATAGTCAATATTCCTGATGATTTTAGCATTCCGTTCACATCATCCGGTAAGTCTTTCATCGCTTCGTACATTTCATCGTTAAACCATACTGCACTATTAAAATCCCAATCAAGATTACCTTCTTCAAATAATTCGTCTTCGTTCAATTCCAACATAAGAAAAAATTCTTCCATTTCAAAGTCCTTTTCCATATCTACTTGATGCGCTTCAAACAAATTCAATAAAAAATCACAAAAAGCCGATTCAACTTCCTCACGGAAATCTTCCCATTCTTCCATTGGAAAGATACCGTTGCCCCATTTTGATTTAAGTTCTAATTTCACTCATATCCCTCCCGTCAGATATTGAAACAGATTGTGTTCCACTGGTTGGGGGAGTAAAAATTCCATGGTGACTACTGACAGCTCTTTACCGTTTTTATCTTTCATAGTTGTTTGCACTGGGCTTCCTTCAATGACGCTTACCTGACCGAGATAATAGAAGTCTGTCCCTTCACCATCTTCTTTTTTGACGAATAAGTCCAAGCGATTCCCATTGGATTTAGAATTGATAATTTCAACAACCTCGCGGGTTTCTAGCGTTCGCTTATTCCTTGAAAACCATCGGAATACTTGGTCACTTAAAAATTCATCCCCATAATTGACTGAAGCTTCGACTTCTTCGTGCTTATGCAACGTAACAAAAATAGGGCAGGTTCCATACTTTACTTTATATCCATAAACGGTAGCCGACTCATCATTTTCCCAGTTTAATAAGCGGCACACATCCTTACGGGAATACTTTTCATAAAGGGTGAATGGCTCCTGTTGATTATACTTCCCACTCCGCTTAATGGCAGTTTCAAGTACATCTTCAACCAATTTCCTAAAGAAATGATTCTTTTCAAGGCTTTCTCGGAAATCTGCTGAAAGAATGAATCCATTATCTTGGAATGTTACGATAGAATTTCCACCATATTTTTTAGTAGCTACTTCACCGAAGAAATCCAGAGTTAAGAAGCGCTTCACCGATTTCAAAGTGGCTTCGCTATCAGGAATTCCCTTTGCTTTAAGGCGCTGCTTATATTGGGACGTTTCCAAAAATGGAATTTTAAGCATTAAGTCCAAAAGAAGTACTTCCTGGAGCCTTTTTCCGTTTAAAATTTCTTTGGAAATCATGGTCAAAAAATGTTGCTCCATAGGAGTTAGAACCGGTACGTCTACTTTCATCTTCGTTAGGAATTGATAATAATTGTCGTAATTATCCATAAGCGTGACGGGATCGATGGACTGCTGCTTAATAAAATCCGATAGCATAGGATTGCGCCCGAGTTGGTATTTTAGATTTTGAAACGCCTCTTTTAATAGTTTCAATGCCGTTAGGTTATTATTGTTAATCGATTTATAAATCTGTTCCTTGGCAATAGCTTCGAAATTAATAGTAGAAACGCCTTTTAAGTAGCTCGTATCCACCGTTCGACGACGAATGTTATCTTTATTTAAGGAACTATCTCCTGAAAGTGCGACTGGAATCAAATAATTATTACGATAATTCCCGATAAAATCAATAATCGTGACATATTCTTTTTCATCGTGCTTCCGAAGCCCTCGCCCCAATTGCTGAATAAAAATGATACTGGACTGTGTTTGTCGAAGCATGACTACTTGATTCACAGAAGGGATATCTACGCCTTCATTCATTATGTCCACCGTGAGGAGATATTGTAGGCGTCCCTCCTCTAAATCCCGAACCCGTTGTTGCCTGACATCTTGAGAATCATCGCCTGTTAAAGCGCATGTAAGAAATCCCCGCTGATTGAGTAAGCTCGAGAGTTCAATGGCTTCTTTTCGGCTGCTGCAAAAAATTAATCCTTTTAAAGTATCTCCGCAAAATCCATAATAATTAACTTTTTCTATAATGTGCTCTACGCGGTCATCGCTGATAAGTTGGGAGAACGAGGTTCCGTCCTCAATCAATTCTCCATCTACCGAAAAATCAGTGACTCCAAAATAATGAAATGGGCAAAGCATATCATCATCAACCGCTTCTTGCAGTCGTATTTCATAAGCAATCTGATAATTAAAAAGTTCATACAGGTTAAAGCCATCTGTTCTTTCTGGAGTTGCCGTCATACCCAATAAAAATTTAGGTTTGAAGTAGTCTATTATTTTTTGATAGGTATTACTACCTGCCCTGTGTGCTTCATCAATGAGAATATAATCAAAATGTTCGACTGCAAATGACTTTAGATTTTCATCTTTTGATAAAGTTTGGACGGAAGCAAATAAATACTTCGCTTCTACTTGCTTGCTAGTTCCAGATAAAATTCCAAAGTCAGAGGATAAGCCACCTAATAATTTATGAAAATCAGACATCGCTTTACGTAAAATTTGCTCTCGGTCACGGCTGATTTACGAACGGAATAAAATGGAAACCAGAATATTTCTCGTTCACTTCATCACTCTTATTGAATAAATTTTCTATATTATTGGGGAGAA
>WRGF01000120.1 GCA_009787345.1 Turicibacter sp. | reverse complement strand
GCTACCCTTATTGATCAAATAAGCGCCCGCCACATTTTAGTGGAGGACGAAGAAACGGCCCGTGAAATCATCGCCCAGCTTGAAGAAAGCGACGATGTGGAAGCGGCCTTCTCCGAACTTGCCGCTGAACATAGCACCGATGCTTCCAATGCAGCCAATGGCGGCGACTTGGGCGCCTTCTCCCGTGGCACCATGGTCGAGCCATTTGAAGAAGCAGCCTTTGGCCTTGGCGTAAACGAGTTCACCACCGAACCGGTTGAGACCAGCTTTGGCTTCCATGTCATTTACCGCTATGAAACAAGCGTCCCGGCATTCGAAGAAATGGAAGAAGGGCTTCGCGCCCAAGAACGCAGCCGCTTGTACACGCCTGTGAGGGTTGAGTCCATCCTCATCGGCCACCGCGAAGCGGCAGGCCTAAGGTTTGCAGACCCAGTGGTACAAGAGCGCTACGAACTGATTGTCGAGAACTTGATGTCCCAGCTGACTGACTAAATGAATAGCAAAAAGGCGATGCATGGGCATCGCCTTTTTGCTATTCATTTTTTGAAAATGCCACCGCACCCGCGGCTAGCGACTCCGTGAGCACCTGGATTTTTTTCTCAATGTAATTTTCATAGGTGTCCAGGTAAGTCTTGATATCCCGAGGGTTGTGGACTGATGTCCCGATGAGGTATTTGCTAGATGCCCCCACGCCAAAGCCCAGGACGTTTTGGGCTTCTTCCATCATGACGATGTTGTAGATGCTTTCCTGCCCGGCTTTGGAATAACCGATGTTCTCCATGTTGCCGGAAATATTTTTTTGGCGGTACAAATAATAAGGGACGTAATCATTGGACTTGGCGAACTCATAGGTCATCCGCCCCATTTCATTGATTTCTTCCTTGGTGGCAGTCGTATAAAGCCCCCGCTCCTTCGTAAGCTTGGACTTGCGCTTATAAGCAAGCATATGGATCGTCAAAGACTCGGGTTGGAGCTTGGCTGTTTGCTTTAGGCTATACGCCAGTTCTTTAGGCCCTTCCCCTGGCAATCCCACAATCAGGTCCATGTTGATGTTTTCAATCCCAAGTCCCTTTGCCATTTCGTATTTATCCAAAATATCCTGGACGCTATGATGCCGCCCGATGGTATCCAGCGTTTTTTGATGGTAGGTCTGGGGGTTGATGCTGATGCGCTTGATGCCATAAGCTTTGATCAGTTCTAGTTTTTCTGGGGTGATGGTATCTGGGCGGCCCGCTTCCATGGTAATTTCCCGGACGCTTTCAAACGCAGCCAAATGCCCATGTACCGCGTCCATCACCGCTTTTAATTGCTCGGTGCCAAGGCTCGTTGCCGTCCCGCCCCCAAAATAAATGGACGTCACTTGGATGTTTTGCTTCTTCAGGTAGCGCCCGACCCCTTCGATTTCCTTGATCAGCGTCTGGACAAAGGGCTCCACCCATTTTTTGAACGGCTCCATGGCATAAGCCGCAAACGTGCAATACGCACACCGCGTCGGGCAAAATGGGATGCCAATGTAAATGCTCACTTCTTTTTCAAGGCTATATAAATCCGGGATGACCTCCAGCTGCCGGTTGGCCACTTCAAGGAGCAAGTCCATCTTCTCGGGGCTTGGCAAATACTCAGACTCCATAAATTCCCGCACTTGATGGTCTTGCTGCCCACTTTTTTTCAGGGAATGGACCAATTTCGTGGGCCGCATGCCATTCAACAAGCCCCACGACTGCGCCTGCCCCGTGTATTCTTCCAACAGTTTGGCGTAGCAGGACAAGTAGGCGTATTTCCTGGTCTTTTCAGGGGCGGCCGCATCGAGTTCCCTCGTAATGGCCTGCGATGCTAGCCCCATCCGTCCCTTGATTGAAATGGACTTAAGGGTGCGCTCCTCACAAAATTCGGCTAACAGGTCCTCCCCTTCAGCCACCAGTGAAGCCCCTGAAAAATGTGTTTGGCTCAGTACTGCCATGTCTTTTAAAATCAGTTCATCGGTGATACCATCCATGCGTATTTTCATAATTTCTCCTTCATCCCAAACAAAAAAAATAGCCACGCGGGGTGGCCACTTCCCTGGATGCCGGGGCAATTTCCGGCAAGCAGGCATTAATCCTCTTTCACAATAATGGTCGTGCTCAGGGGGGCCAAGAACAGCTCCCGGCCCACGGCCTTGATACATTTTCCCCCGCTGCAAAAAGCATCGGCAATGACATAAAAGCCTTCTTCGATGATTGGCAGGGAGTATGCCTGGTTTTGTGTATTGAAAAAGATGCGGATTTCATTGTAGGGCCCATAGTTTTTAACGTTTTTCAAAGTATATTCTATCACAGAATTGTGGTGTTGGAAAATACGAAGATGCTTTTTCACCAAATTTGAGTGGGAAAAACGAAAAGCGCCATGGGATTTGCGGATTTCGATGTAGCCTTTGACCAGGTCGACCCCCTGCTTTTGGGTCATGACATCGCCCCAGTCAATGGCATTGATACTGTCCGGGGATTTATAAGAATTCTCCTCCCCTTTTTTGGTCCTGAAAAATTCTTGCCCGCAGTGAAGGAAGGGGACCCCTTGGGAAAAAATGACCATGGCAGTTGCCAAAAGCTGCCGCTTGCGGCACACGATTTCCCCTTCGTCCCCATTTGAGATCTTCATCCTATCCCAAAACGTGTGGTTGTCGTGGCATTCCACATAGTTGATGCTTTGGGACGGGTGGAAAAACTTGAAGGTTTCCCCCACCGCCAGGCCTGAGCTGCCCCCAAGGACCTGCTTGCCGATGTTGGCGTAAGAGAATGACCCCAACGCCAGCCCCCGGTCCATGTGGTTGAAGGTATGCCCTTTGATGGTATCGCGGAAAGTATCGTTGAAATGGCCGATGCCCGGCATTTTATTGGCGTTGAACTTGGCGGCTTTTTGGTCACGAACCAGGGCTGTGTTCATGTCCCACCCTTCCCCGTACAACAACGTATCGGGACGGATGTCGCAGCACATTTGGCGGGCAGCGTTCATGGTGTCCACGTCGATGAGCCCCATCAGATCAAAGCGGAAGCCGTCGATTCCGTACTCTTCCAGCCAAAAACGCATGGAGTCCAGGACGAACTTGCGCACCATCCGCCGCTCAGTGGCCAGGTCGTTGCCGCAGCCTGAGCCGTTTGAGGGCATCCCCTGGTAATCGTAGCGGTAAAAATAAGTGGGGACCATGGCATCAAAGGGGAACGTCTGGCGGTCATACACATGGTTGAACACCACATCCATGATGACCCCAAAACCGTGTTCATGAAGGACGTTGATGAGGGTCTTCAGCTCGTTGATGCGCACATAAGGGTTGGTGGCATCGCTGGCGTAAGAGCCTTCCGGGACGTTGTACTGCGCCGGGTTATAACCCCAGTTGTAGCCCGCCTCAGGCTCCACTTCGTCCACCCCCTCGAAGTCGAAGATGGGCAGCAGCTGGATATGGGTGACCCCCAGTTCCTTTAAGTAGGCAAGCCCCCTCGGGAAACCTGATTCGCAGTAGACCAGCTCTGTCAGCCCTAAAAATTTCCCAGGGTATTTCACCAGGGAACTGGGATGGATGGTAAAATCCCGGACGCTGACCTCATAGATGATGGCATCGGTGGCCTGGGCCAAAAATGGGGTATGTTCCGTCTTTAAGGGGATTGTTTTCGAAAAATCCACCACCACGCTGTACTGGCCATTTTCCGTCGAGGCGCGCCCATAAGGATCGGTGATTTCCCGGCGGATCATGTCGTTGGTTATGACGTAGCGGTAGCGCATCCCCTCTAAATCCTGGTTAATGGTGATGGACCACACACCCAGTCCCTGGCGTTCCAATGAATGGATAGTGGTAGCATCGTTTTCCAAAAGCATCAGCCCCACATGGGTTGCCGTCGGGGTCCAGATCTTGAAAGTGGTCTTTTCCCGGGTATAGGCCACCCCCAGGTCATCGCCGCCATAATAATATTTTTTATCAAAAGGCTCGGTACGGGAAATGTAGCCCAACACCAAAAGCGCCTGGTTTTTTTGGTTGTCGATGACATAGTACTCGTGACCCACGTCGATAAAACCCAATATGGACAGGCTGTACTTCAGTTGCTCGCCCAGGTCCACTTTTTCCTCGATTTTCAGCTCAATGGTTTCTTGCCGCTTTGCGTCAACTAATGTAAAAGGGGCCGTCTCGCCGTAGTGGTACGACTTACAGACCAAAATCGTTATCTTGTTGTATTCGTCCAAATAAGCTGTATAATTGGCTTTCGTCATCACCTATCACCCCTTTCCTACATCATGGTTGATTTCGCAAGTCACTATACATGGTTTTACTTTAGTGTATGCCAAAGGCCGCCCAATCATTTCACCTAAAAGGAAAAATAGCCCAGAATTCGGGCTTTTTTTTGCTATTTGGCTAGCTTATGGCAACGCGTATCCCAAAAATTCCCCTATGAGTCCGGGGCGGTGGCTGCCGGCGCCGCTGGCAACAATCCACTCCCCGCCAAGCAAGATGCCATCGAAGGCGGCAATGGCATCGCCTCGAATCCCCAAAGGCTCCCCGTCATGATAGACGATGGCATCAGCCGGCAACAAGGCCCCAAACCCGTCCAAGGGCGCCAAGGCCCCAAGGTTGGCAAAATGGTTGAAGGTCACCTCGTCAAAGACGACGATATCGAGGTCGCCAACAGCCAGCATCAGCATCAGGGCTTCGGCTTCCTGGGTTCCGATGAGAGCGTCCTCCGCCACGCTAAAGCCAAGGGACCGGGCAACGACCGAATGGTTGCCATTGATCCCATCCGGGATCAATACCCCATTCAGGCGCTGTTCAAGCTGGGAGAGGTTTTCCATGTTGGTGTTGCCCCCTGTAAAGACCACGTAAAAAAACGGCTCCGTCCGGGTAGCAAACTGATAGGAACTGTAAATCCCTAGTGCCAACACGCACACTGCCGAGATGATGTGCCCTTTGTAATACATCCAAATATATTCCCGCTTCTTGGCAGCGTCCATCCCTTTGGTCGCCTCGCCGAATTTCTGAAATTTCATGTCCTTCTCTCCCATCATAAAAAGTGCCATAAGCCCGGGTGCGAAGGGCGAAAAGGTGTGGCCGGAATGAAACCGAAACTGGGTGGGTTTCCCAGAGCCGGTTTCATGGAGGTCCACTTTTTCGCCCGAAGCGGCTTATGTAACTGGATTCCAATAAAAAGTGCCATAAGCCCGCTTGCGCAGCTGCACCTTTAATTATATCAGAATGAGGGGCATGAAAAAAGCGTTTTAATCAAAAAATCCGCCGAAAACAGCGGATTTCCTTCTTGGATTGAAATACCTTCAGCCGACTGGAGGGGGGTTAACGGTCCTTTAAAGTGATCTTCAAGAGGTATTGCCCATAGGGGCTTTTAAGGAGCTCCGTTGCCAGGGCAATCAACTGGTTTTTCGTGATGAAGCCCTCGCGGTAGGCGATTTCCTCCAAGCAGGCAATCTTTAGCCCCTGCCTTGATTCGAGGGTGTAGATGAACTGGGAGGCATCCATCAGGGACTGGACCGTGCCGGTATCAAGCCAGGCATAGCCCCTGCCAAGCAAGACGGCGTCCAGTTCGCCTAGCCCCAAATAAATTTTGTTGATGTCCGTAATTTCCAGTTCCCCCCGTGGGGAAGGTTTTAGGCTTTTAGCAAATCCCACCACCCGGTTGTCGTAAAAATAAAGGCCGGTCACGGCAAAATCAGACTTGGGATTGGCGGGCTTTTCCTCGATGGAAATCCCTTTTCCCTGTTCATCGAACTCGATGACCCCAAATCGCTCAGGGTCGGTGACCTGGTAACCGATTACCGATGCCCCCCGGTTCTTCTTTGCCAAGCCCTTAAGCGTATCCGGAAAACCCTGGCCATAAAAGATGTTGTCGCCCAAGATAAGGGCAACCGGGTCGCTTCCTATGAAACCTTCGCCTAAAATAAAGGCCTGTGCCAGCCCCTCGGGGCGTTCCTGCACCTTATACTCGAACCGCACCCCAAGGCGGGAGCCATCCCCCAATAGGGATTCAAAACGGCCAATGTCCTGGGGCGTAGAAATAATCAGGATTTCCCGGATGCCCGCCAGCATCAAAATGGAAATGGGATAATAAATCATGGGTTTGTCATAAACCGGCAAAAGCTGTTTGGAAACTGCCATGGTTATGGGATAAAGCCGGGTCCCCGACCCACCTGCCAAAACGATTCCTTTCATCATAAGGCCTCCCATCTAAAAAGATTGGCTCAACTAAGCACCGGAAGCACCTCCGGGGAATGGATAAGCCCCAAGTATTGGTCATAGCTATTAGGCAAATGCCCAATATCAAGCGCCTGTCGGCCTGCCTTTGACAAATCATGGGCCAGCACGGTCGCCGTTGCCCCAAGCGCCAGCAAAAAGAGGGCACTCCCGGGGATGTTCAGGCAGTCGCTTAAAATGGCATCATAATCGTCAAAGGCATCGACGGCCCGCACCCAAATAAAACCCTTGGACGCCACATTGCCGAACAAGGCAGAACTTTCAAAAAAGCGGCTGCCTTTTCCGGTAACGAACACCACGTCCCGGTTGCCCCAAAGCCCTTTGATGCTTTCAAGGGGGTTTTCATAAAAAACCGCATCCCGGGAGACGAAGGCGTCCCCATACATGGGGTTGACCAACATTTTTCCCACCGTGTCAAAACGCTTGTACCAATAATGCTCCCAAAAATTCAGTTCCCCGATGATGTTTGCCGGGTTGTTGTACCTGGGGTTTCGCTGGGGGATGCAGACCAGGAAATTTTCATCGGATGGGGTTTTCAACACTTCCAAAAGCCTGGCACTAAGAGCGGGCGAATACTTTTGGAACGGCGTGTCCTTGCCCAGTATCAGGTTGAACTCCCCGTCACCAAAGCGGGCAATGGAGCAGCCGTTTTGCTTGATGTAGTCCAGCGTCTTGGCAGTCCCCATCACCTCGGGGAAGCGTTCCTCGACGGACAACAGCTTTTGGGACACATCTTCTTTGGTCAAAAACAGGTAATCCCAACCGATGGCAGTGACCGTGTTTTGGTCGATGCGGTACAAAATCACATAGTCGTAAAGGCTGTCCCAGTACGCTACCCGAAAAAGGCCCAGTGGCTCGCTGACGGCCTGGATGGTGAAATCGGGGGTCAATTCATGGAAATGATGCCTGAGGATGCGCTGCTGAAACATTTGCCGCCCGGTCCCGCTCAACATTTCTGAAGCCCGCAGCGTGTAATGGAAACAAACCCCGCCCACATTGGCGTTGGTAAACCCGATTTGCTTGTCCCGAAGGCTTAAACGGTAGACCTGCCCCAAAAGCGCAGCGGCCTCATGGGGCTTGCAGGCATTCATGACACACCCCCACCAGGCACGGCATCCTGGATTTTCTTGAAATTTTCCAGCAACCGCGGGCTGGTAGGGTTGAAAGCCAGCGCCAGGGCGGCACACTCCAGGGAGCGCCTGTATTTGCCAAGCCTGTAGGCGGCAATGCTTTGCAGGTCATAAGGGGTTTCATCCCAGGCGTAATCGCTGTTGACAAATGTTGGGGAACGCTTTTTGATGCCAAGGGCCGACTCCAGCAAAAAGTATTGCAGGGGCCAGTTTTGCTGTTTGTAGGCAAGCCGGGCATAATCCACGTAGGCATCCCTAAGCCCCGGCGCTTCGGCAATGGCACGGGTATACCAAATGGCGGCTTCTTGGTCTTGGTTCAAATAAAGGAAGCTGGTCCCGATATAGCGCATGGCGGCACACCGTTCCTCTTCCCAAACCGCGCCCACAAGCCCTAAATAGGCTTTTAAGGTGTCGATGGCGTCTTGGTGGCGAAATGAAAACATGTACTCCCGCCCCAGGTAATAACGCATCCGCGGGTCATGGGGGAATTCCCGGACGCCCTGCTCAAGCAAATCCAGGTACCCCTTGCGGTTTTTTTTCGCATCGGGCTTATGGTTGAGGATGATGTGGGGGACCTCCACCTGCAAAGCCTCCCCGCCACCATCGTCGCTAAGCCACTCATGGCAGGGGTAGCTCCATTTAAAGCCCTGGCGGCTATGGATTTTCCCATAAGTGAATTGGGAGCCGGGGCTGCCATCTTCTTTTAAGCTCCAGTTATAAGTGTAATGGGCCTGCTTTTTCGGATAATCACCCGCCTCGTCCCATGCCTTCACCAACTTCTCCCGCCAACCGGGTTCAAACTCCTCATCCAGGTCCGTACAGACGCAGATTTTTGCCCCTGATGGCACATGGGCCAGCGACAGGTTCCTAGCCGTGTCAAACCGCCAGGGGGTTACTTCCCCCAAATAAACATGGGCGCCCCGCTCTTTTAGCATAGCCACCGTATCGTCGCTTGATCCCGTATCCACCACATAGACCGCATCCGCTTCCGACATGGAATCCATCCACCGGTCGACGAACTGCGCCTCGTTTTTGCAGATGGCATACACCACCACTTCCAGGTTATCCATTAGCATCCCCCGCTTCCCTAAATTGTTGCGCAACCGCATTGATGGCCAGGCTGACGTTGTTTTCAAGCCGCAGGTCCCCAGGTTTTTTGCTTAATGCCTGGCGGGCGAGCACTAATGCTTCCGGCATGAGCCCCAGGTGGTAGGCGGCAATGGAGCCATAATCGTAGAAAGCATGGCCGAAGCATTCGGGCTCTGCTAAATAACTGGTTGATGGGAATGGGATTTTAAGGGCCTCTTTGCAGTACGCATAGACCAGGGCCCAGTCCTTTATGGCATACCCGAACCTAACCAGGCTAAGGTAAGACTCCCGGGTCATCGGGGATTCTGCCACTGCCCGCAAAAACCACTGCCGGGCTGATTTTTGGTCGCCTTTTCCCATATAGGACTTCCCGATGTAGGCCATGGACGCTGACCGCTCTTCCCCCCACTTGGCCCCCGGCAGCTGCAAGTGGCCTTTTAGGGTCTTTATGGCCTCGTCATAATGGTAGTTGAAATAATATTCGCGCCCCAGCCAAAACACAGTCCGGTCGTCCTGGGGGTTTTCAGCAGCTGAAAGTTCCAAAAGGGGCAGGTACTGGAAACGGGATTTTACCGTGTCCGGGTAGTGGTTCAATACGACCCCCTTCAGGAATAAATCCTGTTCCGGGCCGTCCCCGGTATATTTCAGGCATTCATGGACCGGGTTGGCCCAGATGTAGCCATGCCGGGAATGGATTTTCTCCCTTTGGAACTGCCTGGTGGGATTCCCGTTTTCGTCCAGGCTGTAGTTATAAAGGAAATGCCCCCGGTTTGTGCAGGGTTGCCACTGCTCCTCCAAAAGCGCCCGCCAGCCAGGAACCAACACCTCGTCTAAATCAGTACTGACACAGATGTCCACGTCGTCCCCCAAAAGCATCAGGGCATCATTTCGGGCATGGTCGAAGCGCCACGGGTCATAGGTTTTCTCAACCACCTTCGCCCCCAGCCCCCTAAGTTTTTGGACGGTATGGTCCGTGGAACCCGTATCAAGGACCAGCACGCCGTCAGCCTCCCCCATGGAGGCCATCCACTGGTCCACGAATTTTTCCTCATCCTTGCAAATGGCATAAACCCAGATGTTGTAACCCATATTTCGCCCTCCTTGATGTTAAAATATCATATCGATCCAGATCAGGATCCGGTGGTTTTGCCGCAGTAGGTAAGTCTGGGAGTGGACGCATAAATAGCCGTTCACGTCCACCGCCGCATAGCACCAAATGTAGCGGTCCGAACCTGAGGAGCCCTCATAAGGATAAGTTGCTGAAATCTGATAGTATTCCTTTGAGCCATTCCCCGTCCCAAAGCAGCCCCCCACGGCGACGATGGCGCTGGGGGTTAATGGCGTAAAGCCGCTGGGCGGCGAAACGTCGGAATTATACGGCTTGGATACGGGGGAAGAAACCCCCGATGCACCAAGGTAGCTTAAATATTCCTGGGCCGCTGAGGCAGTGATGGTAAAGTTCCACCAGTAGCGGGTAACGGGCTTGCCCCAAAATGTCTGCCCCGTCACCAAGGAACCGGCTGAGGTTTGGGGGTAGTCGAACAAGCCGCCAGTGGGCCCGGTCATCCCCTGGATTCCCTGGTTGCCCTGGGGGCCCTGGGGGCCTGTGTAGCCAATGGCGCCTGTGGCTCCTTGGATGCCCGTGGGCCCAACGGGGCCCGTGGCACCCGCGGGACCGGTTAGGCCTGTCGGCCCGGTTGGCCCAACCATGCCCTGGATTCCCTGGTTGCCCTGGGGGCCTTGGATGCCATCTGCGCCAGTTGCCCCCATTGGGCCTGTTGCACCTGTTGCGCCTACATCCCCTTGGGGGCCCTGGATGCCGCCTGCGCCGGTTGGGCCCGTGGCACCGGTTTGCCCCTGCGGGCCTGCCATCCCGTCTGCACCGGTCGCCCCGGCTGCACCTGTTGCGCCTGTTGCCCCCATGTCTCCTTGGGGGCCTGCTGGCCCATTTGCCCCCGTTGCCCCTGTTGCGCCTGTCACCCCTGCAACACCTGTGGCACCTGTTGGCCCGGTATCGCCAGTGCCACCCGTCGGTCCCATGGCACCCGTAACCCCTTGCACGCCTTGGGCGCCATCGGCACCCGTTGCGCCTTGGGGACCCGTAGGCCCAGTGCCACCCGTCGGTCCCATGGCACCCGTAACCCCTTGCACGCCTTGGGCGCCATCGGCACCCGTTGCGCCTTGGGGACCCGTAGGCCCGGTGCCGCCCGTTGGCCCCGTCGCCCCGGTATCCCCGGTGGTTCCTTGGATTCCTTGGGGGCCTTGTTCCCCCACCGCACCTTGGAGCCCCTGGATCCCTTGATTCCCCTGTGGGCCAATCGGCCCTGTAGCACCGGTGCCACCCGTTGGGCCAAAAGCACCTGTATCGCCTGTCGGGCCTGTCAGCCCTTGGGCACCGCCAATCCCCATGGGACCAAGCGGCCCCGTAGGCCCTGCTGGTCCTGCATCCCCTTGCGGCCCTTGTGCGCCTACCGGGCCTTGGGGGCCAACCAAACCTTGGGGGCCTTGGTTTCCCTGTGGCCCAGGAGGGCCTGCATCCCCCGCTGGGCCTGCTGCCCCTGCCGGGCCGGCGGGGCCAGGTTGCCCCTCGGGTCCTGTTGGGCCTAAGCC
>WRGF01000119.1 GCA_009787345.1 Turicibacter sp. | reverse complement strand
CTGCTGGCTTTTATCCTAGGGATTCCCGCCAATGAAATCGTCATCCCCATTATGGTGATGGGATACATGAGTGGCGGGACTTTAATGGAGCTGGGGAGCGCCACGGAACTCCAGTCCCTGCTCTTAGCCAATGGCTGGACCTGGCTGACAGCGGTCAACGTCATTTTATTCACGATTTTCCACTGGCCTTGCGGGACGGCGACCATGAGCATTTTCAGTGAAACGAAAAGTTCCCGCTGGACGTGGTTTTCATTTGCCCTTCCTAAATTAATGGGCATCGCCATAACGGTGCTGACCACTTTCTTTTTCAACCTTTGGAATTGACAGGGTGCTAACAATCCCCGTTTTCATTAACGAAGGATTGCAGCACTTTTTTGTTCACAAAAAAGCCACCGCTCAAATAAGCTAATATTGAGGGCACCTCTAATAACTCCAATTCACCCGAATTTGCGGTCTTTTTCCGCCCATCCAACGTCTGCAAAAATGCCATGAAGCTCCACTTCACTGCATTTTCACTTCCTCGGCTGGACGAAAAAATCCTCGCAAATGCGGGCAAAGCGAGTTAATAGAGGTACCCTTGAGGAGGGCAAGACATCATGATAAAAACCATATTAGAACTTGACTTGCAGGAAGTGGCTGTCATCACAGGCGTCCGCCACACAGACGAAGGGATGCAGCGCCGCTTGCTGGACTTGGGGTTTTGCGAGGGAGCGCCCGTGATGAAAGTTTTGACCACCCGGGGGGCCAACCCAGCCGCCTATAAAGTGCGGGGGTCCGTCATTGCCCTCAGAAGCTGCGATGCCCAGTACATCAGCGTTGAGGCACCCCCAATTTAAGGGGATTGACAAAATTCATATACAGGCGGAAGCTGGTTGCGGAGCGGTTCGAGTGACTGCATCCGCAGCCAACTTTTTTTTTCCAAAAATATCTTTGGTTGATAAGCTGTCATGATTTGGTGGATTTTATCATACACTTTGCCGAGGGGGGATTTCATGAATCCGGTGGATGGGATGGTTTGGTTCTGGCTGATGTTGGAACAATTTTACGGTTTGCCGCAAAGGGGATGGCTCCTTTATTTTCATGGTCCTAATCCAAAAAGATGAAGCCTGGCAGCCTGTTTTAAGGGGAATTTCATATTTTGGGGGGCGTGGGCATAAAATCAAGTAACTAAGCCGCAAAAAAAGGGGGGATTGGATGCGAAAATGGATTGCCCACTGGGAGATTTGGCTGGAAACGGTGCTGGCTGCCATCCTGCTTTTGGCCATCTACCTGTTATTTCAGCATCTGGGCCCCTTATGGGCCGGTATTTTGCACTTTCTCGGGGTCATCCGGCCCTTCTTGATCGGTTTTGCCATCGCATATATCCTAAACATCCCAGCTAGGAGCCTTCAAAAAAGATTCCGAAAAATGGGGGAAAAAGCAGCAAATTTCCTCAGCGTCTTGTTGAGCTATCTTTTCGCCTTAGGGGTAGTGGGGCTGTTTTTAGGGGTAGTGCTGCCAGTGCTTGCCTTGAATCTATGGGATTTTGCAACCCAGCTGCCGCAATACGCCGACCGGGTTTTATTTAGCCTTGGCGGGTCACAGGCGGTAGTGGATTATTTTAACGAAGCCGTCTTTGATTTGGTGGGCAACCTGTCTAGCCTTCAGGACTTGTTTTCAAGCCTTGGAAGCGGGCTCACATCGACCCTCGGGTACGCCCGTTCCATGACCTCAGGGGTTTTCGATGCCTTTTTGGGGATTGTCATTTCCATTTACATGCTTCTTTATAAACAGCAGCTCTTAAAATTTTTGGACCGGGCTTTTGGTTTATGTTTCCGGGGAAAAACTTACGATGGGCTGAAAATCTGTTTCCACCAGTCCAATGAGATTTTTTATAAATTCATTGTCTGCAAGCTCATTGCCGGGACGCTTTTAGGGACGCTATCGGGCATTGTCCTGTCCCTTTTGGGAGTTAATTACGCCTTGATGCTTGCCCTGGTCATCGGGCTTTGCAACTTGGTACCTTACCTTGGCGCCATCTGCTCCTTTACCCTGACCGTATTGATCAGCTTTTTTACCGGCGGGCCGATGATGGCCCTATTGTCCGGGGTGTTTTTGCTTTTATTGCAGCAACTGGACGATACCATCATCCAGCCCCGCTTAGTGGGGGAAGCACTGGACCTCAATCCCATCATGATTATTTTTGCCATCACGGTGGGAGGGGCATACTTTGGCATGGCGGGGATGCTTTTAGCGGTCCCCATGATGGCTATCGCCAAAGTGCTGGTTGCCAAACTCACAGCGAAGCGGACGACAGCCCCGTAAGGGAAATTGAAAAAACAAAAAAATCGTGAAGCGGGATTCACGATTTTTTTGTTTGTGCTCACAGCTCATTGGGCATGTTTTGTTAGCATCGCCTTGCCCCGCAAAAAGATCGCCAGCAAAAAATAAAAGCCGATGATGCCGATGGAAAATGGGATGGCAGTGAGGGCATAGGCGGTAATCTGGGGTTCCATGGGCATGAACACGTCGGCCATATCCGTCAGGAAAAAATGCCAGCCAAACAAGACGACAAGGGCGCTGGCCCAGCCATGGAGGGTACGAAATAGCACGTATTGCAGGTACTTGAAACCGGAACCTTTGGAAAACATCAGGACCTGCGTATGGACGGACAGCCCGGCGAAACTAATCAAAAATGCGGTGATGGCAAGGCGCAGGTGGAGGGGGCCGCCATTAGAGCTCATTTTAAAGACACCTTGCGTGAATTCCACGAGGCCGGACATGAGCGGGCTGGCATTTTCCAGTTGCAAAAGTCCCAATAACGGGGCAAAAATAATGCCCGCCAAGTGGTAGAGACGGATGGTTTCAAGGACAGCGGTTACAATGTAAAAAAAGACGATGACGCCACCGATGCGCACTAAGGTAGAGGTAGCGGTTTCTATGGCCTTTAACAGCAGCTCGGAAAATGCTAAGGTAGGAAAGCGGATGGTCTGAACGGGTGCGTGCTGGGTGTTTTTTAACATCGGGTAGCAGCATAAGAAGACGGCCAATGATCCTGCCAGGTGGGCAAATAGCAAGAGGTATCCCACCCTTGGGGAGTCATAAAGCACGACCCCGGTAGTGCCAATGATGAACAGGGGGCTGGCGAAATTACAAAAATAAAGCAGTCCCCGAAATTCCCGTTGGCTGATGGCCCCTTCGTCGAAATATTCTTTGGCGATTCTGGCCCCTGAAGGGTTTCCTGACATAAAGCTCATCAATATGATGAAAAAACTGACAGGGGAAATTTTTAGGAGATGCTTGAATAGGGGCATAAGTGCCTTTCCCAGCATCTGAGGCAACTGATAGGCAGTCAATAGCCCGGTCAGGGCCAAGAATGGGAAAAGGGCGGGAACCACTTTGTCGGCCCAGGCCAAGACTCCAGTCCGGGTGGCCATGATGACGGGTTCGGGAAATATCACGAGCAGGATGAGGCCTGCCAAAAGCGGGATCATGGTCAAATACGGTTTCATGGGATCACCTCGGGTATGGGATTTAACTGGCAAGGGATGAAGCCTAAAAGGCTTCATCCCTCATTTTATGGTTACAAAAGCCCGCTTAAAAGCAGGACGAGGGTTGAGAACAGGTTTTGCATCATGTGGATCCCAATGGGGAACCATATATTTTGGTTTTTGTAATAGCTCCAACCCAATGGGATGCCCATGGCCATGTAAGGGATGATAAAGATGTAATCCCCGCCGGAAACCACGTGTATCAACCCAAAAAGCATGCTTGAAATTAGGATGCTAAGGACGGCTGGGAGTTTTTTCATGCTGCCCATGAGGGTCTTCCTAAAAATCAATTCTTCCACTAAGGGTGCCAAGAGCACTGTGGTGGCTGCCATCATCAAGGGATGGACGTTCATGATGCTATTGATGGCCTGCTGGTTTTGGGAGGAGTCGTTGCTTTGGGTCAGCATGGACAATAGGTGGCTGGCAACAATGTTGAATAAAAAGAGGAGCGCCCAGCCGCCCACGACGCCTTTGGCTACTTTGCCCCATGGGGGCAGTTTCTTAAAATCGGCAATGACATCGTCCCCCACAATGGACAGGGTGCAGATGGCCAAAAATAAGTAGGAAATGAAATTCCCAAATACCATGAGCAAATATTTGTCCCTTACCTGAAACACATTCACTAACGTTGTTATAGCCACGGCCGGCATCACAAACATGGAAAAAATATAACTTAAGATCATTAATAAGGTTTTTGGCATTCGTTTCATAATTCCCTCCTGATGAAGTCGTCCCCGACCTGGGGCTGCCCGCAGGTGGGATCAATTATTAGATAATATGCGTGAGGGATTTGGATTATTAGTTATTTTGATACTTGAGGGGCAAATATTTTAGGGCTTGTATATTTGCCGGGATTGTAATACCATAATAGGTACAACTAAGAAAACCGGAGGAACGATTCGTGGAGCATTTAATCGTAGGAAAAATCGTCAATACCCATGCCTTGCAAGGAGAAGTCAAAATACTGTCGGCTACCGACTTTAAGGAAGACCGCTTTAAAAAAGGCAATACGCTTTACATCGCCCATAACGGGGCCCATATCCCTGTTACCGTCGCCAGCCACCGTGTCCATAAAGGGGCAGACCTGGTGAAATTCAAAGGCCTCGACCACATCAACGCCGTGGAGCTGTACAAAGGCTGCGACCTGCTGGTGGATTATGAGGACCTCGGGGAATTGTCGGAACACGAATTTTATTATCACGAGATCATTGGTTGCAAGGTGGTGACCGAAGAAGGGGAAGCCATCGGCACCATCCATGAAATCCTCGAAACCGGGGCCAACGACGTGTGGGTCATTGAGCGGGAAGGCCAAAAAGACGCATTGATCCCTTATATTGAAGACGTGGTCAAAATCGTAGACGTGGAAAATAAACGGGTTACCATCCATGTGCTGGAAGGGTTGTTGTAATGGATATCCATGTCCTGACCTTGTTTCCTGAAATGTTTGAAGGGGTTTTTGGGGGCAGTATCCTCAAACGGGCCCAAGAATCCGGGGCTGTCCGCCTAAACACAGTCAATTTCCGGGATTTTTCAGAAAACAAGCATAAAAAAGTCGACGATTACCCTTATGGAGGCGGGGCTGGGATGCTTTTGACGCCACAGCCCATCTTTGACGCAGTGGCTTCCCTGCCAGTGGACCCTGAAAAAAAAACGCCACGCATTATTTTGCTGTGCCCGCAAGGGGTGCCTTTTGACCAGGCCAAAGCGGAAGAGCTGTCCAAAGAAGACCAATTGGTGTTCATCTGCGGCCATTACGAAGGCTTTGACGAACGGATCCGCCAGCATTTGGTGACCGACGAGATTTCCCTGGGGGATTATGTCCTGACGGGCGGGGAACTTGCAGCGATGGTCATGACGGATGCCATAGTGCGCCTTTTGCCCGACGTCCTTGGCAAGCAGGAATCCCATGAAAATGATTCTTTTTCAACCGGGCTTTTGGAATTTCCCCAATACACCCGGCCCGTTGATTTTCGCGGGATGAATGTCCCAGAGGTGCTCTTGTCCGGAAATCATGCCAACATCGACAGGTGGCGCAGGGAACAATCCCTTAAACGGACATGGGAGCGGCGCCCTGAACTGTTGAAAAACCTTGAGCTTGCCAAAGGGGACCTGGAATACCTGTTAAGCCTGGATGAGGGATTTCAGCATAAATCCTAAAAAAACCCTTGACAAATTTTGATATTTTTGCTATGATGGCTTATGTGCCAAAGGGCACGATCACCAAGTTCCGCTGAGTCAGGGTCTTGATTGGATGAACTTGCGTTAGAAGGAGCGTGTGACTAATGAGTCAGCAATTAATTTCAGAATTGACACAAAGCTATTTAAAAGCGGATCTTCCTGAATTCCGTGCCGGTGACAGCGTTCGTGTTTCCGTACGTATCAAAGAGGGTAACCGTGAGCGTGTCCAGTTATTCGAAGGACTTGTCCTAAAGCGTCAAAATGGTAATGGAATCAGCGGTACTTTCACTGTCCGTAAGATCTCTTTCGGAATCGGTGTAGAGCGTACTTTCCCATTACACACACCAATCATTGAAAAAATCGAAGTTACCCGTCGTGGTAAAGTCCGCCGTGCGAAACTTAACTACATCCGTAGCTTATCTGCTAAAGCAGCACGTATCAAAGAGCGTCGATAATTATCAGTTTTCAACACCCACCTCGAATGCAGCGAATCCCCCAAAGTCAAGTTTGGGGGATTTTTTCGTTTAAAGATAGGCCAGATGCCCATAATACGTTTATGGCGTAGGCGTCTATACAAATAATAACGCTCACAAAGTGTTTTAAAAGAGGCTTTCCTATAAAAATGGCGGGTTATGTGATAAAATAGAGGTACAGATTTGGGAGGTGTTGCGGGGTGTAAAAAGCCATGCTTTTACGCCTGCGATAAGGATAGGGAGTGCTGTAGGATGAAAAACGTAATGCGAGAGATTTTTGATTGGCTAAAAACCATCGTGGCAATATTTTTGGTGATCACATTTATCCATAGTTATATTTTTACGCCGGTTTTGGTGGATGGGCAGTCCATGTATCCTACCCTGCATGACGGGGATTCGGTTATATTATGGGAGCTTTTTTATGAGCCGAGCCTATTTGACATCGTAGTCTTTCAAGTGACGGAGGATACTTACTTTGTGAAGCGGGTAGTGGGGGTGCCAGGGCAGGAAGTGGCCTATAGGAACGACCAGCTTTACATTGACGGCGAGCCAGTGGACCAGCCTTATTTGGCGGGGGCCAAAGGGCAGGTGGCGGCGCTCGACAACCGCTGGAGCCCGGACATGGGAACGTTCACGGAAGATTTTGAGCTAGAGGACATTTGCCGGTTCAATGGATTTGAAGGCTGCCAGGTCATCCCTGAGGGGTATTACCTGATGCTTGGGGACAATCGCCCCGGCAGCAAGGACAGCCGTCACATTGGATTGATCAATCAGGATCAGATCATGGGGCGTGCCATCTGGGTCCAATGGCCCATGTCCCGCTTTGGGCTCATCAGGGATTGAATCCCATGCAACATTTTGGAGGTAAGACAACATGACAGTACAATGGTTTCCAGGGCATATGGCGAAAGCCAGGCGCCAAATCGAAGAAAAATTAAAATTAGTCGATATTATATTTGAGCTGTTGGATGCAAGGATCCCTTATTCGTCCAGCAATCCCATGATGAATGAAATCATCAAGCACAAGCCCAAATTGGTTATTTTAAATAAAGCGGACATCGCTGACCCCGAAGCAACTAAAAAATGGGTCGCTTATTATGAAGCAAAAGGGCAGCACGTCATTGCCATCGATTCGTTGCACCTTAACTCCATCAAGCAGATTACCGACAAGTCCAAGGGAATCCTTAAGGAAAAATTTGAAAAGGAAAAAGCCAAAGGCTTAAGGCCGCGTCCCGTGAGGGCGATGATCTTAGGGATTCCCAATGTTGGGAAGTCTACCTTGATCAACAGCCTGGCCAAGCGAAAAGCGGCGATGACCGGGAACCGTCCCGGTGTCACCAAAGCCCAGCAATGGATCAAAGTGGAGCGGGAACTTGAACTTTTGGATACGCCAGGGGTCCTTTGGCCAAAGTTTGAGGACCAGCGGGTGGGTTATAACCTAGCTGTAACTGGGGCAATCAAAGACACGATCTTATTTTTGGATGATATCATGCTATACACCTTGGATTATCTTAGCCGGCGTTATCCTAGCCATCTCATTGCCAGGTACCGCCTGAAAGGTGAATTTGGCGACAAGGTGGCCCTTTTGGATGAAATCGGCCTGAACCGCGGCTTTTTAGCGACAGGTGGGGTTGTCAACTATGAAAAAGTATATGAAACCGTCCTGCGGGAGATCCGGGATGTCAAGCTGGGCCGACTGACTTTTGAGTTGCCCGAGGATATGGATGAAAGGTGAGTTGCCAGTGTCCAGTAAATTAACCATTGACCAGATTAAAAAGCTGCTCGCCCAAGAGGATGCCGAGCCTGAGTTAGTGGACAGCCTCCGGGAAGATGCCCGTGCAGGCGTCCAAAAGCTTTTGGTCCAATATGACAATAAAATTAAAAAAGAATACCTGCAACTGCAAAAATACGTGACCATGTCCGTTTTTGAAAATGAGCTCCGCTACCAGGGGATTGACCAGATTGCCGGGGTCGATGAGGTGGGCCGCGGCCCTCTTGCCGGGCCAGTGGTAGCGGCTGCGGTTGTCTTGCCCGCGGATTGCTGGTTGTTTGGCATCGACGACTCAAAAAAGCTTTCAGAAGCCAAACGACTTTATTTTTATGATGAAATCAAGAAATACGCCACTGCCATTGGCATCGGGGTATGCACCAGTAAGGAAATAGACGAGCACAACATTTACAATGCCACAAAGCTGGCCATGGAGCGGGCGGTCAACGGCCTTGGGGCACCCGTGCAGCACTTGCTGCTTGATGCCATGGAGCTTCCCCATGTGGCGATGCCCCAGACGGCCATCATCAAAGGCGATAGCCGAAGCGTCTCCATCGCTGCTGCCAGCATCATCGCCAAAGTGACCCGGGATGCCTACATGAGAAAACTTTCAGAAGACCACCCTGAATATGGCTTTGAACGCCATGTGGGCTATGGGACGAAGGAACACCTGGCAGCCATTGGGGAACACGGGGTTTTGCCCGACCACCGCAAGAGCTTTGAACCGATCAAATCACATTTAGAAAGGCTGCTATAATGGCAGTTTTTTTAATGGGAAAAAAATAGCACATTCCAGCAGGAAAAAAAGATGTATTGGCTCTTGTTAAGATGAGGTGGTTGATTTGGATAAACGGCAAAAGCTGATTGCCCTGAGCCATGAACTGGAGGGGGATTGGCTTGGGATGTATGAAATCCTGAAAAGGGATTGTTATTTAAAGTTTTATGAACCGGCCGATGTGCCTGAAACTGCGGCGGCGGTGACAATTTACGATGGGGATTACCCCCAAATGCTTCTAGGACTGCGGATGCCGCCATTTGTTTTATATTACCAGGGGGATTTGCAGCTCCTGGGGGAAGGGTTGTCGGCAGTGCTCGGGAGCTATGCCCCCAGTAGTTATTGCCGCCGGATGCTCCAGGGATTTTTGTTGGGGAAAACAAGTTGTGCGGTTATGGACCAGGGGGTTTCGGAAAGGGCACTTAGGGATAAAGCGGTAGGCATAGCCGCCTGCGGGCTTAGGGAGGCCTCGACCGTTATCATGGACAATTTGGAACCGGCTGGGCTGGCCATTTCAGAGTTCCCGCCCAACACCCCCTTCTCGCCGAGGCGATATTTTCGTGCCAACCGGATGATGCTTGAAGTTTCAGAGGCTGCTTACTTATTTGAATTGCCGCCCCGTGATAGCAGGCTTGGTGCAGTTGAAGGGTCATTAAACGAAGGAGTTGCGGTTTTTGTCCTTGCCGATCAGCTGGATTCCCCGGTGTCAAAGGGTGGCTTATCCCTTTTGGATGAGGGGGCCCAGGTAATGTGCAGGAATTTATTTTCCAATTAGCCGTTGACAAATATTGGTTTAAGCAGTATGATTTAAACTGATTTAACCGATTAGAAGCGATAGGGATTGGATGTGGAACAGATGAGTAATAATCTGGTAATAGTTGAGTCGCCTGCCAAGGCTAAAACGATAGAAAACTACTTGGGAAAAGGGTTTACGGTGCTTTCAAGCGTGGGGCATATCCGCGACCTGGCAACGACGGGGCCTGGTGGCCTCGGGGTAGATGTTGAAAATGAATTCAAGGCAACCTATAAAAACGTCACGGGAAAATCCAAGCTCATCAAAGAGCTTAAAAGTGCGGCTAAAGATGCAGAAGCCGTTTATCTGGCAACTGACCCCGATAGGGAGGGCGAAGCCATCAGCTGGCATCTTGCCGATGTCTTGGGCCTCGATGTCGGGCTAGAGCGCAGGGTTGTCTTTAATGAGATCACCAAGGATGCCATTTTGGAAGCATTTGAACACCCAAGGGCCATTGATATGGATTTGGTCCGTTCCCAGGAAAGCCGCCGCATCCTTGACCGGATCATCGGCTTTAAACTGAGCAAGCTGCTGCAAAGCAAGATCAAGTCAAAAAGTGCCGGTCGTGTCCAGTCCGTTGCACTGGGCCTGATTGTCAACCGCGAAAAGGAAATCCTTAAGTTTATCAGCGAAGAATATTGGTCTATCCATGGGATGTTTGAGCATGAGAACACCCAACTTGAGGCAGAGCTCCTTAAAAAATCCGGCAAAAAGCTAGAAATTGCCAACGAGGACGAGGTCAAAAAAATCCTATTCCAGCTTGGTGACCCTTATACGGTTGCGATGGTGGAAAAAAAGGACCGCTTGAAACAGCCTAAAATGCCATTCATTACGTCGACCCTGCAACAAGAGGCCCACTCCAAACTCGGCTTCAATGCGAAAAAAACCATGACGGTGGCACAAAAGCTTTATGAAGGAATCAACATCGGCAGCGAAACGGCAGGGCTCATCACTTACATGCGTACAGACTCCACCCGTTTATCGGATCAATTTACCGATGCGGCCAAAAGCTTTATCAAAGACAAATTTGGCGCGAAATATGCTAAAACCGGGGGTGCGGCTGCCAAAAAGGGGAAAAACACTCAAGATGCCCACGAGGCGATCAGGCCCTCATCCGTCGATCGGACCCCCGAAGACATGAAACCGTACCTTAAACGGGACGAACTGCGTCTTTACACCCTTATTTGGGAGCGTGCCGTCGCCAGCCTCATGAAACCAGCTACGCTGGAAGCCACAACCGTGGACATTTCCTCCGGGGACTTTACTTTCCGGATCAATGGTCAAATCCTGAAATTCGACGGTTACCTGCGCGTCTACAGCTTTGAGGAAACGAAAAACTCCAGCCTGCCGGACATCAAGAAAGGGCAGCGGCTGGCATTGGTTGATTTGGCGCCGGAACAGCATTTTACCCAGCCACCGGCCCGTTATTCCGAGGCCCGCCTCATCAAAGAGATGGAAGAACTTGGGATTGGACGTCC
>WRGF01000118.1 GCA_009787345.1 Turicibacter sp. | reverse complement strand
GCCTCTCCCCGGAGAAAAGAGCTGTTGGAATTGGCGGGTATTGCTTTTAGGGCCGTACCTAGCGATGTCGACGAATTGTTAGATGAAAGCCTAACGCCCTCCGAACAGGTGATGGATCTCGCACAGCAAAAAGCCCGTGACCTAGGGGAGAAGTTTCCTGATAAACTGATTATCGGTGCTGATACGATCGTGGTCATTGCCGAAAAGATATTAGGCAAGCCCCAAAACGAAGCCGATGCGGTTTTAATGCTAAAAACGCTAAGTGGTAGGAAGCATCAAGTAATGACGGCGGTATGTATCCTGGGAATTTCAAAGTCCATCGAGCGGGTATTCGTCAATTGTACCGACGTGTCTTTTTATGGAATGGATGAGGATTGGATCTGGGATTATGTGAAAAGCGGGCAACCCATGGATAAAGCCGGTTCTTATGGGATTCAAGACAAAGGCTTTGAATTAGTAGAAAAAATTGAGGGCGACTATTACAGTGTCATGGGTCTTCCCATCAGTCAATTAAAGCGGGAGCTTAAAGCCCTTGGACTTATTTAAACAGGTCTGCATGGGGATAAAGGAAAAGTTAATTTCAAAAAAAGCCAACGAATTAGTTATTAAATTATTTTTTTCTTTAAATAATAACATAAAACAATAATGTCTGTGGATTTTGCGGATAAGTGTCTAAAAGTGCTGATATTGTCGAGTTTTGGACTGTGTACAAACTGTTCAAAACTCGGTTAATAAGTCCCGTTATTGTCCACATGCCTGTTGAGAGTTTGTCAATTGTTGTCAATTGAAGCCGAATCCTGGACAGTCCATTTTGTCTGAATTACCCGCAGATTTTGTCACTTATCCCCCTAAAATAAAAGAAAATGTGGATAACTTGCAAGACCCGACAGGAGGCGACAAATCCCAGCCAAAAATGCTGTCGATTTTACATGAGGCCCTAAAACCTATCTTTCGACAACATTTTTTCGTGGGCCTTAAGTTATCCACAAATTGATAATTGTCGAAAAAAGAGATGCCCATGGCTATCGGATCATGAATCCAAAAGCCATAAGCATCTCTTTTTTATTTTCCTAAGCAAAACTTGGTAAAGAGTTCGTCAAGGAGAGAATCCCCAACTTCCTCCCCGAGAATTTCGCCCAGGGTGTACCAGGCATTTTTTATGTCGATTTCAACCATATCAACCAGCATACCGGTTTCAAGAGCAATTTTAGCATCTTCCATAGCCATAATAGATTGCCGGAGCTTTGCAATATGGCGGGCGTTTGAAAGATAAGTCATGTCGCTTGGGGCGATATCGCCAATTTCAAATAGGGCTTTGATGTGGTTTTCAAGCTGGTCGATTCCTTTTTCGTCAATCATAGATGTTTCCACGTAAGCTGGGAGCCCCTCAAGTTCAATGGCTGAAGGCAGGTCGCTTTTGTTTAAGAGGACAATGCGGTTTTTGTCCTTGGTTTGTTCAAGGAGTTCCCGGTCATCTGCTGTTAACGGCTCGCTGCTATTTAACACAAGAAGGACCAGTTGTGCATCTTCTAGCAGCTGTCGGGATTTTTTCACCCCTATGGCCTCCACAATGTCCTTTGTTTGGCGTATGCCGGCAGTGTCAATCAAGTTCAAGGTTAGGCCGCCGATGTTGATAAAACCTTCGACGGTATCGCGGGTCGTACCGGCAATATCCGTAACGATAGCTTTTTCCTCGCGCATCAATTGGTTCAAAAGGCTTGATTTCCCAACATTGGGACGGCCGATAATGACAGTTTTAATGCCTTCACGGAGTATTTTGCCAGTTTTTGCCGTGTCTAAAAGGCCATGCATTTTGACAAGGATGTCAGCAGCCTTAGGAAGCAATAGGTCCCTGGTCATTTCTTCAACGTCATCGTATTCCGGATAGTCGATATTGACTTCAATCTGGGCAACAACATTTAGGATATCTTCCCTAAGCTGTTTAACCAGCCGGGAGACTTTACCGTCAAGCCCATTTAAAGCAAGGGATAAAGACTGCATGTTTTTGGCATGGATAATGTCCATAATTGATTCTGCTTGGGTCAGGTCAATGCGCCCATTTAAAAAAGCACGTTTTGTAAACTCGCCTGGTTCGGCAAGGCGGGCACCATGGACCAAGGTTAATTCGAGGATTTTTTGGGTAACGAGGATACCGCCGTGGCAATTGATTTCCACAACATCTTCCGCAGTGAAGGTACGCGGCCCTTTCATAATGGAAATAAGGACTTCATCAATGGGATGCTCATTTTGAGGGTCTAGGATATGGCCATAATGGATGGTGTGGCTTTGGGCATCCAGCAAGTTTTTCCCTTTAAACAATCGGTTTGCAATAGGAAGGGCATCGCTTCCGCTTAAGCGGATAATGGAAATGGCCCCTTCGCCCATAGCGGTTGAGATGGCAGCAATGGTGTCGTTTAACATGTTTTTCACCTCTTTTTCATCAAAAACAGGAATAAGACGCCGGCATCTTTTCCTGTTTTTTGTTATTTGTGACGGATAATGATTCGGCGGTTAGGCTCTTCCCCAATGGAATCAGTCTTGATTTGCGCCCAACCTGATAAGGCCCGATGGATGATGCGGCGTTCGAAGGCATTCATTGGGTCGAGGGTGACATCAATCTTAGAATGGATGACTTCTTTAGCAATATTTGTGGCGAGGGACTCTAAGCGGTCTATTTGTTTTTGGCGATACCCATCCACATCAACGATCACTTTTTGCTTGACGCCCCCATTCACGAAAACCACTTGTTGGACAAGGGTTTGAAGGCTTTGTAGGGCTTTTGCGTTCTTGCCAATCAAAAAGGCGTTGTTGCTGCAATCCATCACATAAGTAATCACACCGTCAACCTCGAAACCGTCAACAGTACCAGGCAACTCCAGATCAACTAGGATTTGGTTCAAATAATCCAAGCCAGACTGGAAAGGGTCAGGCCTAGTTGCCACTTCACAAGTTAGTTGGGCACCAATGCCAAACACCCCTTTTTTCACATGGATGATTTCAATGTCCAGTTCCTCTGGTTCACATTGAAAATAGTCGATAGCAAGCCCGATGATGCCTTCCATGGACTTGGCTTCAAAAATAATGGGTTTCATAATATCCCCCGCTTTATTCTTTAGGAATGATTTTCATTTTGGTAAAAAGCTGCTCAAGGTTTTCTTTGAAAGCAAGGAAGTCGAGGTCTGAGATGCCCTTCCTTCCGATGATAAAATAATCGTAACCCGGGTCTATTTTGTCTTTGTGCTCAGTGCATACAGCACGGATCCTTCGTTTGATTGTATTTCTCGTGACGGCATTCCCTAGTTTTTTCCCGACAGAGATGGCCAGGCGGAAATTGGGATGTTCGGAATTGACATATTTATAGACGATAAAATAACGATTTGCCTTAGAAAAGCCCTTTTTCATGACTTTTTCGATTTCCTGGCTTTTTTTTATACGGTAATCTTTTTTCATGGACTCACCTATTGTACCCTTATGACGGGAAATGCCCCCTAATTGTCAAAAAAGACCACTTGGGGAAGTGGTCTATACAGTTAATGATTTTCTACCTTTTTGACGGCGACGGGCAATGACATTGCGCCCACCTGGTGTTGCCATACGAGCACGGAAACCATGAGTTTTTGCACGTTTACGTTTGTTTGGTTGCCAAGTACGTTTCATCTATAACACCTCCTAAGAGTTTAACTACCATAGCATAGTTCAATATTATATAAAAAAATCGGGAGAAAGTCAATGAAAAGTTGCTTGGATAAAAATGTATTTTTAAAAATCGGTCATTTTTCGCGCCGGGACAGGGTCAGTTGGCGCGAGCCCATGCGAAAACTATTCCCAGGTTATCCACTGTGGATATGTGCAGATATAGGTGTGTTTTCGACATTATCAACAGCCAACTCACAGAAATATCCAAGATTCGACAGGCTGGGTATGAAAAAGGCTGTGATTTCTGTGGAAAACCTCCAAAACCAGTGCTATTGTAATACACTTCACATTAATTTGTCCACAAAAAGTTGTAGAAAAACTTCATTTAGTGGTAAAATACTAACATATCCACAGCTTTTTTTGTAAAAGCTTGTAGATTAATGCTGTCCTGTGGATAAAGTTGCAGTTGTTGAAAAAATGTCAAATTTTATGCAAATTGTGGATAATTTAGGCTAGGGATATGCTATAATTAGAATTAAAGAAAATTGGGGTGAGGTGTATTTAGTGGAAAAATACCAACGTATCTGGGAAGATGCCATTCAAAAAATGAAGGCTCAAATTTCCCAGCAGTCCTATGAAATGTTTTTTGGAACACCCAAGCATGTATATAAAGTAAAAAACAATAAAATGTACGTTGTCGTCCAAAATCAGCACGAACAATTTATGCTGGATAAATTTTACCTTAAAGATGTCGCGGAAATGATCGAAGAAGTGTCAGGCTTTAATTATGACGTGAAATTCGTAACCGATGAATACGTAAAAAATGATGAACAGGCCTTTGACTTGACGAAACCCGACCCGAACTTGCCTAAGTATTATCGTGGTAATTTAAATACAACCTACACTTTTGATCGGTTTGTGGCTGGGAAAAGCAACCGCTTGGCCTATATGATTGCCTTGCAAGTGGCAGAACGCCCGGGCGAGGTAGCTAACCCTTTATATATCTTCGGTGGCGTCGGCTTGGGGAAAACCCATTTGATGCAGGCGATTGGAAACTTTATTTTAGACGATAACCCGTCTTCGCGGATTTTGTATTGTACCTCTGAGAAATTCATTGATGATTACCGCCATGCTTCCATGGATAAGAATTTTACTGGCTTCAAGGAAAAATACCGAAACATTGATGTGCTATTGATTGATGATATTCAGTTCCTTTCCAAAAAAGAACAAACCCAGACAGAATTTTTCAACACGTTCAACGAGCTTTATAACGATAATAAACAGATTGTTATTACCTCGGACCGTCCTGCTTCCGAATTAAAGGATATTATGGACCGTTTGACGTCACGGTTTGAGTGGGGCCTGCAAGCGGATATCCAAGTACCAGATTCCCAGACGCGGATTGAAATCATGAAGAAAAAATTACTGGGTGAAAACATCAATCTCGAGGAATTTCCAGAAGAAGTGCTCGAATTTGTGGCAAGCAAGTTTAATTCCAACGTGCGGACCCTAGAAGGCGCTTTGAAGCGGTTGATTTTTTATGCAACCATCAATAATTCTGATTTCACCTTGGAACTGGCCAATGAAGCACTGCGGGAGCTTTTCAAAGCCGAACAAAAAAATACGAAGATTGACGTGAATAACATCATCAAAGAAGTAGCTGCCCAATATGGCGTGGCTGAGGCTGATATACTTTCCAAAAAACGCAAGAAAAATATAGCATTCGCCAGACAAGTCGCTATGTTCTTGACTCGGGAACTGACGGGTAATTCCTTCCCTAAAATCGGGGAGGCGTTTAGCGGTCGCGACCATACGACCATCATGCACGGCTGTGAAAAAATTGAAAAAGAAATGAAAGAGAGCGAAGAACTTCGGTCAGCCCTCACTCAATTGAAGCAAAGTTTGTCATAAATTATCAATTTTTCCCTTTTTCACCTATTTTTATTACTAAAATGCGGGGATATTGCTATAATAAGTAATTAGGTAACCGTCTTTGAGAGATGACGACGAAATTTTTGGATTAAGGAGTGATGTACAATGAAAATTGAAGTTGACCGCCATTTACTTTTGAGCCAGCTATCTTATATAAGCCGGGCCATTCCTAATAAAACCCCCCATCCGGTGCTGACGGGGATCAAGTTTGTAGTGACGGGGGAGGGGCTTTATTTAACGGGTAGCGATTCAGACATTACCATCAACACGTTTTTACCCCTTGAAGTTGAGGAAACACAAGTCATTAATATCGAGGAAACGGGCTCCATTATAATTCCCGGGAAATATTTTATCGAGATTATCAAAAAATTAAACGGGCAAACCATCAGCATCAGTACGTTTGAGGGCAATTATGCCATGATAAAATGCGGTGGCAGCGAATATACACTGAATGGCTTTGACGTGAACCAATACCCCAACATTGAGTTGATCAAACGTGACGATGCTATCCAAATGGAAAAGCAATTGCTAAAAACGATTATCCGGCAAACGGTTTTTTCCACGGCGAATAATGAAAACCGCCCGGTGCTAACAGGGGTTAATTTCCGGCATGACGAGGACGAACTCATCTGTATTGCGACAGATAGCTTTAGGTTGTCCAAAAAAATCGTGCCCCTTAATAAGGAACATAAGCCGTTTAACTTGGTCATTCCTGGACGAAGCCTAAAAGACTTGTCTAATATACTAGATGATACGGCTGACAATGTGGAAATCCACTTGTCCAGCAACCATGTTTTATTCCAGTTTGGGAATATTTCCTTCCAATCTCGTCTTTTAGAGGGAATTTACCCGGAAACGAGTGAGTTTGTGCCGACGACCGTGGCGATTGAAATCAAGGCTGACTATCAGGAGCTTTATAATGCCTTTGACCGTGCATCCCTGATTGCCCGGGATCAGTTTTCTAATGTGGTAAAACTCGATATTCAGCCTGAAAAAGGGAAGATGTTGATTACAGCAAATTCCCCTGATGTCGGGAAAGTCGAGGAAGCCGTTAATATTGACATGTTAAAAGGGACGGAACTACGGATTGCTTGCAGTGCGTTGTTTATTTTAGATGCCTTAAAAGCCATAAACAACCCTAATTCTGAAGTGCTTATTGGGTTTAATGGGGATATGCGCCCATTTATCCTGAGGGACCAAAACGATGAGACGACGATTCAACTGATTGTCCCGGTACGAATGGAATAAATGGTGCATGAAACCGTCTTCTAGCCTTTAATAACGCTAGTAAGCGGTTTTTTTGTTTTTACGGCGAAAATTACGTGGAATTTATTGACTTTATCACTACATGGGGTATAATTTTTAAAACAACCGATAAGAGGTGAGCGTACTTGCCTCCACTAATTTAAGGTAAACTGGAAGGAGGGAATGGTAGTGGGTGACTTTTCGATAAACCGCTCGAACAGGGTGCGTTTGTCCCGTTATTTGAAAGGGAAAGACGTCCTCTTGCGAGGGATTTCGGCCTTAAAGTATATGGAACTTTTTGTGGAGGATCATTTTACCTTCGACGCAGGCAAAGAAAGCATTGAAGTTTATGCCACGACGGAATTAGACCATGAAAATTATCAAGCGATAAGGGTCCGGGATTTTTCTGAAATGGATGTAAACGATGATGGGGAAGTCCTATGTTGCAGCATGAGCCAAGTGGTCAACGACCTGCTGGAAGAGGGCAATCCCGAAAACCTGGAAATCTTGGTGGAGGCCCTTGCCAATTACATGGAGGAAATGGGCCACTTGGATGACATTCAAGTAAAGAATGGCCATAGCATTAAATTCAAAGAAATAAAAAGGCGTGCCGTGGAATTTTATGGATAATTAGGAGGGCAAGAAAATGGGTAGAGTTTATAATTTTAGTGCGGGGCCGGCGATGTTGCCGGAGGAAGTTTTGCGAAAGGCGCAGGAAGAGATGCTGGATTATGAAGGAAGCGGGATGTCTGTGATGGAAATGAGCCACCGGGGTTCCGTCGTGCGTGGTATTTTTCAGGAAGCGGAGGAACTTCTTCGGGAGTTGATGGAAATTCCCGACAACTACAAGGTGCTTTTTTGCCAGGGTGGAGCTAGTTTGCAGTTTTCCATGTTGCCATTCAACTTATCGAAAAAAGGGATTGCCGACCTGCTGGTGACGGGGAATTGGTCCGAAAAAGCGAAGTCGGAAATTGGGAAATTCATGAAAGTCAATGTGGTCGGGACTTCAAAGGATAGGGACTACGCTTACATTCCTGCCATCGAGAACCTCACACCTGATGCGGATTTTTATCACTACACGGCTAATAACACGATTTATGGAACGGCTGTGAATGTGCTTCCAGAAACCAATGCACCGATTGTTGCGGACATGACCTCGGCGATTTTGTCACGGCCATATGACGTGAGCAAGCATGGGATTATTTATGCGGGTGCTCAGAAGCAGTTTGGGATTGCCGGGCTTGCACTTGCTATTGTGCGGGAGGACCTGACGCTAACCCCGGCTGAGAATACCCCCACCCTTCTGAAGTATTCGACGTATTCGGACAACGAGTCCATGTACAATACGCCTCCGGTCTATGCTGTGTACCTTACTTCGTTGGTGTTAAAGTGGTATAAGGAGACGTTTGGTAACTTAGGGAATGTGCAAAAGCACCAAGTGGCAAAAACCGGGTTGCTGTACGACTTCTTGGACCAGTCCAAACTATTCAAGCCATTTGTTGACAAAGAAGCCCGTTCCACCCAAAACGTGACCTTCGGGACAGGGGACAAGGAACTGGATAAACTGTTCATCAAGGAAGCGGCTGAAGCAGGGTTCGTCAACTTAGGGGGCTACCGCACCATCGGCGGGATGCGTGCCAGCATTTACACACCATTCCCATTGGAAGGCGTTGAAAAATTAGTGGAATTTATGAGAGAGTTTGAGGTGAAGCACCATGTATAATGTCCAGACCATCAATGAAATTGCGAAAAAAGGGATTGCGGAACTGCCTTCAGAACTATTTAATGTGGGAAGCGATGTCGCCAACCCAGAGGGGATTTTGGTTCGGAGTACGAAAATTACGGATCTTGGGGATAATCTCCTTGCCATTGCCCGGGCAGGGGCGGGGGTCAACAATATCCCGGTTGAGGAATGCACGAAGCGGGGAATCCCGGTTTTCAATACGCCGGGTGCCAATGCCCATAGCGTGAAAGAACTGGTTATTGCAGGGCTGCTATTATCTTCCCGCGATGTGTATGGTGCCATTAACTGGACACAGGGGCTTGAGCGAAACGACGAAGTCCCGGCCCTTGTTGAGAAAAACAAGAGCAAGTTCGCAGGCCCTGAAATTATGGGGAAAACCCTTGGGGTTGTGGGTCTGGGTGCCATTGGCGGGCTCGTTGCCAACTTGGCACACCGCATGGAAATGAATGTCATCGGCTTTGACCCGTTTTTGACCATTGATGCGGCATGGCGGATATCCAATAAAGTGGAGAAAGTTTCCGTTGAGGAAGAGTCCTCCATGTATGGGCGGCTGGATTATTTGACCGTCCACGTTCCTTATACGAAGGCAACAAAAGGGAAGTTCAATGCTGAATTTTTCAAAAAATGCAAGCCGGGCATTAAAATCATCAACTTCTCGCGGGAGGAACTGTTTGACAATGACGCATTGCTTGAAGCTATCGAAAGCGGGATTGTCGCCAAATACGTGACGGATTTCCCGTCGGCTAAACTTTTGGGGAATCCCAACATCATCACCTTGCCACATATCGGTTCAACGACGCCTGAGGCCGAGGAAAACTGTGCCATTATGGCGGGGAATCAAATGCGGGACTATCTCCTTTATGGTGAAATCCGCAACTCCGTGAACTTCCCATCAGCTCGTTTGCCATTCACAGGCAACAAACGCATTTGTATTTTCCACGAAAATGTCCCTAATGTCATCGGAAGCCTGACCACCATTTTAGGAAAGCATAACTTCAATATCAACGAGATGGTAAGCCGCTCGGCGGGGGAAATCGTGTACACCCTCATCGACGTGGACAATCAGGAGCAGGAATTGCCACGGGAGGAAATCTCAGCAATTTCCGGCTTAATCAACGTAAGATTCTTATAATAAGGGGAGACTATTTCAATGAAAAAATTAATCGCAATCGACATGGATGGGACGCTCATCGGTGAAACGGGAATTTCCCAAGAAGATAAAAAAGCCATGCTTGAGGCTCAGGAAGCGGGACATATCGTCGCCATCGTTTCCGGGCGCTCCCATGAAAGCGTGCTGGCACTTTTAGAGGAAGAAGGGATTACCAACCTTCCCGTTTCAGGAAGCAATGGTGCCATTACCATCGTGGACAACGGGGAAATCAGCCGTGTCAGTATGCCAGACCAACTGGTTGAGGATGTTTATGCCCACCTAGAGGAGCAAGGCTACCCGTTTTTAATCTACACTAGCGAAGGGGTTTACTCCAAGCATGACTTCTTGGACCGGGTAAAATCCGAGTTTGAGCAGACGGCGGGCGCTAAAGGCTCCCCATTTGAGTCCTATGAGTTCATGGCAGAGTACAACAAGAACCATGGGGTTATCACTTTCAATGAATTATCGGAAGTGCTGGAAAAGAAACCATCCATTTTTAAAGTGTTCGTATTCTTGCCCAACCCGCAGAAAAAGGAACGTTGTTCGGGGCACATCAGCACCTTGGAGGATGTGATGCTGACATCATCTTACATCGACAACATTTCTATTTCGTCAAGCCTTGGGCATAAAGGGACGGGCCTTGTGGCACTTGCCGAGCATTTCGGGATTCCTCTGGAAAACACTGTCGCTATGGGGGATAACCTCAACGATTTAGGAATGCTGAAAATTGCGGGGCTTTCCATCGCTATGGCCAATGCCGAACCAGAAGTCAAGGGAGCCTGCCATAAAGTGACCTTAAGCAATTTGGAATCGGGCGTCGCCCATGCTATCCGTGAGTTTGTTTTGAAATAGGCTTGCCATGCCCTTTTAGATATTTCGGGAAGTTCGTTTCCAATCAACCCAGCCAACATAGCAAAAAACTCCGCAAGCCTTGGGCTTGCGGAGTTTTTAACGTTATAGTGGGAAATTGGATTTAGGTGTCCTTCAGTTCATGGACGATTTTGAGAGGATAACCTTTGAAAATCCCATCCTAGCACCCATCAAACTAAAGTTCAAGTAATTATTGACAAAAAGCATGAAAACTGGTATCCCGGCTCCGAATACACGGCGGATTTATGAAGGGAATATTTTGGTAATAAAATGAAAAATTATGTTGTTTTAAGGAATTTTAGACTTTTCTAGCGTAAAGTTTAGAAGCA
>WRGF01000117.1 GCA_009787345.1 Turicibacter sp. | reverse complement strand
TAAATTTTTCATCTTTCTTTGGATGGCAACCTTGCGCCCAATAGGTAAATCCATAGACATCAACTCCTTGCCATTAAGCTTAACGTGGAATTTCATTCTTGTCAAATGATATGTTCAAAATATGTCAGAATTTGCAGTTTGAACACTGAGATGAAAATCGACATGATAAATCCCCTTCTTTTGTCGAAATAGAAAATGTCGGTTTTTAAAGTTCCAAAGCGTTGTATTTTACTTTCAGGGCATGTATAATTGTCCCCATACCCAATTTGTCAGAAAATGAAAAATTGTGGGAGAAATTAGGAGGCGAATGATATGAACAATTTAAAACAATTGTTAAGCAAGGTAGTTTTATCAGTATTGGCGGTAAGTATATTGTTCGGTGGAGGTGCGATTGAGGCGTTAGCGAATACAGGGATTGCCCCGAGGTGTAGTCCATTGACCCTTCGTTCATACTTCGTTAATGGAGATCAGGCAACTGCAATTCGTACAGCGCCAGGAAGAGATGCTAGTACATATGGCGGTTCTCATGTAGTCATGGCTCAACCAGGTACTGGAGTCACTGTGCTAGGGAATGCAGTTAATGGTTGGCGTCCTATTAGAGTAAATGGGATTCGTCGATATATTAGAAATAGCCGACTTTCTTTTACTTCCGCAGTTGCATGCCTGAGCCTTCCGATTGATGAACGCTAAAAAACCCTACGGAACAACCCGTTTTTTTAGAACTTATGTAACAGGAAGTTCCCAAAAGTCATTTAATCGGGTGCCATTGACCTTGAAAAGATTATGGGCGAAAAATTTATTATTGATGATGATTGTTGCTGTTATCGGGGTATTTCTTTCTTTTTCCTTGGTTGTCCGCCAAATAACCATTAATTTACAGGAGGGGGTACTAGAGCGTGTGGCTCCTATTGTGACCTTAGGCTTAAAGGAAGAATTTTGGGAGACCTCATCAGGGCAAGATTCCTTAATAACTTGGGAGATGGTGCATTCAATAGGTTCGTTACCTTATATCCGCACTTATAATTTGTACTCCTTCGACCATTTGTTGGATTTTCGCAACCAAGAGGCAATCCCTATGATTTTGGAAAACTCAAATGATGAGATTGCCGATTTACTTCGGGAAAGAAGTGAGTTTTCACACTTGATTCCACCTTCAAGGGATGTCACTGGAATTATCTCACCAATTCCAATTGAATTTACGTTGGGGACGCTCGAGCTGAGTCAAGGGCGCTTTATGACCGATGAGGAAGTTTTACGAGGGGACGAATTCATTGTCATTTCCGAACTGTACGCCCAATCCAACGGATTGAACATAGGTGATACTCTAAGTTTGGAATCTCGTATTCAAGATTTAGGGTTAGATTTTCCGGCAGAGGAATTTCCAGATGAGGAATTACTTTTTCAACGGTTTGTGGAATTTGAAATCATCGGTTTATTCACAGTAAATGAAGAATCCTTGACGGTTGAATCCTTAGGGGATGCCTTTAATATCATTAGTCTATTTAATCGTTTCTTTACATCCCACTTGCTTTTAGAGGATATTGCGCGAGGAAGGCTTCCAGCACTAGAAAAACAGCATGAGTGGATAAGAGAAGTTTCAAACGATCCAACTGGTGATTTTCCATTATCTCCTGAGCATCCCTTCCCATTAGATGTGGCCTTCGCTTTATATGATTCTAGGGATTTACGGGACTTGGAGAGGGCGGCAGAGGAAATTTTACCAGAGGGATGGCGTATCATCAGTACGGATAGAGCATTTTCACCCGTGGAGTCGGCCATGAATAATATGCTTTTGGTATCAGACTACACCTTATGGCTGACGGCGATTGCTTCTGTCTTTATCGTAGGCTTGACAACCTTGCTCTTCATCAGGGATAGGCGCTTTGAAGTGGGGATATACCTCGGGATGGGCGAGAGAAAATTGAAGATTATCAAACAATTTTTAATGGAATTAACTGTGATAACAGGCTTTGGACTCGCACTAGCGATGGTTATTAGCCAATTCATATCCCCCACCATCACCCGGAATTTACTCGAAATGCATGCGATAAATGAACTCAGCGTGATACGGGAACCATTTTTCCATTATCCGCAGTCGTCATTTTTAGGGTTATACCGCTCTGCGCCGATGACTTTCGAAGAAATCATGGAAATTGGAAACACATCTTTAACCACTGGGACAATGGGATGGATAATCCTGATAGGAATGTTATTGGTAGCGGTGTCAGCGTTGCTTCCCATTCTATATTTACTAAAACTTGACCCGAAAAAAATATTAATGGTTCACTAAGGTGGTAGGAGGTAAAATATTGGCACGCTCCCTTTTAGCAATCAGAAGATTATGGTTCAAAAACACCTTACTGAGCTTGGCTGTCATCACGTTAGGGCTGTTCTTATCTTTTTCAATCACTATCAGGCAATCCATTCTTTTACTGCAAAACAGGGTAATGGAGCGGGTTGCACCTATTGTCCAATTGGAATTGGAATATCAAGAGGGGCGGTTGCCAAAGCTGCCCTTGCCCATCTGGGAAATGATAAATGCAGTCGGGGAACTGCCTTACATCCGCTCTTATAACCTGACATTTGTCATGTATTTTGAGGACTACAACCATCAAGAGTATTTTCCGTACGCTCTTTTTGAGGATTCAACTTCGGGTGCTATAGCTGATTCCCTAAGGGTAAGGGAGATTTTCTATGATACCCCAAGACATCGACGGGACTTTTTTGGAATCATACAGCCTTCGCCGACAGAATTTGAGATGGGGACCTTTCATTTAACCGAGGGCCGCTTCATGACACAGCAGGAAATTACGGATGGCAGCCAGGTAATTCTAGCCCCCCGTCCCTTCGCAGAAGCAAATGGGCTGATAATCGGTGATACCATCCACATGGAGTACAGCATTCCTCCCGTGGGAATGTTGGAAATGATAGGGCAAGAGGGGATCGAAATTTTTGAACGCCCAGCCTCGGAAGATATGCTGTTTCACCGGTATTTGGAATGGGAAATCATCGGTTTATTTGATGTTCGCGAAGAGGGATTGATTGTGGAGGACATCGCCGACTTCCATCACGTTTCCATTTTATATAACCGCTTTTTTGTCCCTTTTCCCATTATGGTGGAGATATCCAGGGAGAGTTTACCGGCACGCCGGGCATGGCATGAATGGTTTATAGCAGAAGGCATATCAGATGGGGAATCCCTCGGGTTATCAGAGGAACTGCCCTATCATTTGGAAGCGGCATTCATTTTATATGACTCCAGGGATTTAAGGGCCTTAAATGCTGCCACAAACCGGATTTTACCAGAGGGGTGGGGATTGGTAAGTGCGAGCTAAGCCTTTGCCCCCATCGAAGCCGCAATGGATAATTTGATCTTGGTTGGGTCATACATTTATCAGCTGGCGGCTTGGGCTTCCTTCATTGTCTTAGGGTTATTGATTGTCATCTTCCTAAGGGACAGGCGCACAGAAATTGGGATTTACCTGGCTTTAGGGGAGAAAAAATGGGCCATCATCAAACAGCTATTAATGGAACTTGGGATTGTCGTCGCCTTCTCCTTGGCCATTTCCATATTTTGGGGAGTTTATGGATTCCGAGCTTTTCAAGGGGGCTGATTGAGGAAGGGATTACGGAACAGCTGGCGGTTATCAGGCCAGAATTCTCCGACCATCCTCCTAGCAGTTTCTTGGGGATTTACCGCTCGCAACCGTTGCCATTTGAAGAAATTATGGAAATGAGTTCTGTTTCCCTAACTTTTGAAACGGTAGCACGTATATTCCTATCGGGTGGCATCATCGTGTTGCTGTCGGTTGCGGTTCCCCTTTTACTCCTTCTGAGAAGTAGCCCCAAGGATATTTTACTTGGCACTGGGTGAGCGGTTGGGCTAATCCTAGTAGGTGGTTTGATCGTGGTTTGGGTATCCGCATGGTTTCCCCTCATCGTTACTAAGAAGCGGCATCCCAAAGACATCTTGACCCGCCATTGATTCGGGGGCATACAAAAAAAGGTTGATAATCCAAGTTTAGGGATTATCAGCCTTTTTCAGCTTAGGGTTTGCTCTTTAACACCAATCAGGAGCGGGCTTCTCCTGATTGATTACATCATCCGCACTGGAATCAAAATGCTAATCACACACAGTAAAGCAATCGCACCTGTCATCGCCCACGCTTGCCAACGGGCAAAATTGAAGGTCACCCCAATCCCAAATCGGCGTTCCACATAAATGGCGGGGTCGGATGGGTTGTAGTAAAACAGCCCTAATTTCCAGAAGTTGTCGTTGTCCAGTATTCCGGGTTCTTGGGATGCAATAGGTGCCGCTCCTTTTGGTTGCCATTTTTCACCGCCCTGACCGTATTTTACGGAAATCTTCACGGCATAAAAGGTGAGGGCTGCCATCCAGATGAGGGTTCCCCATAAAATAAAGTTGGCACTTTGGATGGCAAAAAGGGTGGCGGTCTGGAGGGCAAGGAATATTCCTAGCGTGCTTAAACCGGTGAACACTAAAAAGCGCGACCATGCCAGGCGAAAGGCTTGGTTTTGCTCCATGGAAACCTGCGCCCGCTTAGGGTCAAGGACCTGTTTGGATTTTTTCAGGGCATGATTGGCCCAAACCAGCACAGGGAAGATTAACAGTTGGAACAGGGGCAGCATTAATACCGAACGGATGGATTTGTCCGCCCAACGGGTAATTTCCCCATCAGCCCCCCAGTGGACCGGGATTTGCGCCGGAATCCGTTCCCAAAAGGCGAAGGGCAAGAAGGCGGTGAGGGCGACAATCCCTAGACCCCAAAAGACGAAAACCCCAGTGGGAACCGCCATTTTTTCGTTGCGGAAATTTGTGGACACCATCAGCTTAGGTGAATACCCAGACGGGGTTGGACTTGGGAAATGTGCCTGTTTGATTTTTTTCGCTGCACCATGGGCCGCCACATAACTAAAAAAGCCAAACAAGGCGAGTGCCGAAATGCCACCAGTCCCCATAATGGAGAGGAAGCGGGCATGTTGCTCCCCCTCATACCCAAGAAGAAATCCCGCAAACATGGGGAGCATGAAAAAGACGGTTGCCATCAGGTTGGCCCAGAAGAACCGCTTTTTAAGGGCGCGGATTTTCGGGTGCAACCGGGCGTCTTCTGGGAAAGTCACCCCAAATTGCAGGTGCTTCCTCGTCCATAAGGGGCTGATTGCCGTGACGACACCCACCGTAATAAAGGAAAAAGCCATGGTTAAAATCAAGGTTTGCATGATAATTCCTCCTCAATATCGCCCATCAGTGACACGATTTCCTCGTGGGACATCTGGTACAGGTTCTTCTCGATGACCAGCTCCCGGACCACCTGGCGAATTTGGGCGCTGGTTTTAGGGGTCGGCTTCAAAGGCAGGCTCGTGCTCACACAAAACCCGCTCCTCACCTTCTGCAAAATACCCGCCTCCGCTAGATATTTATACACCTTGTTGACGGTATGCATGTTGATGCCAATATCAGAGGCCAGGCTCCTCACACTTGGAAGGGCTTCCCCCGGCTTCAGTTGCCCGCGGGCAATGCCCCGCTTAATCTCTAGGATCAACTGCTCGTACAGGGGTTTCTCACTCATCGGCTCCAGTTCAATAATCACGGCTATCCCTCCAATTCCAAGAACCATTCAGTTCCTTTGGTTTTTAATGCTAAATACGCTCCGATATTTGCAAGGGTGATGAGGGAGGCCGTTGCCACTAACATGGCGGATGGTGCCATCCCGAAATAGTTCCCAAGGAAGGCGGGGCCAGCGATTAGGACCAGGTTGGCAAAGGTGGCCACCATCACGGACATGCTCTGCTTCACAACAGCCGTTTCACTTTGCCAGTCAAAAACAGGCAGCTTCAGGTTGACTAAAAGCCCAAAAATCGAAGGAAAAAACGCAAAGCCAATGGCGAGCCACGCCGTCAACAGCATTTCCATCCCGGTGAAAGGAAGCACCCAGAAAATGAAAGGCAGGCAAACCCCAAGGGAAACCAGGTTAATCGCCAGGTTCAGCTTCATTTTCGACCAAAACACGGTCATCACCGGCACCGGGAAACTTTTCAGCAAGGAAAACTGCTTGCCCTCTAAGGAGATAGATGAAGCGGTAATGTTGGTGAGCCCCATGAGCGCCGCAATGACTACCCCGAGGTAGGGAAGGGACAAGGTTTCAAAGCCAAGCTGCGCGCCAACGATGTCCACAATGTCCATGGCCGACTCCCGGTTCAACAGCAGTGCCACCGTCAAAATCACCAAAATCACGGAACTGAACAAGGTGTTTAGTAGCAGGATGGACGTTGAAAAATAACGCTTGGCTTCCCGACGGAAAAGGGCCCGTTCAGGGGTCTGACCCCCATAACCGGCCTGTTTTTGCACCGCTTTGAAACGGGGGGAAAACAAGTGTTGGATGGGGTCAAAGAAATGGGCGGCAAGCCTTGTAACCAACAAAAACAATACAAGATGAAGCGCCACATAGCCACCCGTTCCAAGCAAGGAGGGAAAAAGCACAAAGTCCAAAAAATGAGAGGTCAAGGCAGTCAGCCAAGTCGTCACTAACAGCCAATCCGTCAGCCGTGAGAGGGTGTCGCTTTGGAGGGTGAAGGAGAGGACGATGACGGCGAGGCACAAAAGCCCCACGAGGAGTACTTTCGCCCGCCCTTTAAAGAGAAGTTGCAGAAGCAGCCCGCCGAGAAGGCCCAGGGAAAAGGCGGGGATGGGAAGGAGGAGGGTGCCAAGGATGCCCAGCAGATAAAAGCCAGCGCCAAGCCCCATGGCATTCCCTACGAGGATAATCGGTGGAATCATGAAAAATAAGGCGGGTGCCATTTCAAATAAATAGGCGATGAGGGTTTTTCCGAGGAGGACCCGCCCCAAGGACATGGGGGTGCTGCGCCAAAATTCAAGGTCGGGTGCCTGAAAGATGATGTTGGCGGACTTTAGGATAGCGCCCATGAAGGCGAATAGCAGCGAGGAAAAAACGCCTACCGCCAAGAGTTGGGGAACCTGTCCGTAAACTTCAAGCATAGAAAGCATTCCCGTCAGCTGCTCCACATACGAGTAAAGCAGGACAATCCCGGCGAAGATGGCGAGGATGGGCATTCCCAAATAACGGAATTTCTCTTTAAGGTTGGGAGCATGAAGCCCCTGGTTAATCCCACTGAATCCGATGGCATAAGTCGTCAGCATTTTCCTAATCATGGGCATTCATCTCCATAAACACAGATTCCAGGCTCACGTTGCCAATAATGTCAGCGGTGTTGCCCGTAGCTACAATCTCACCTTTGCGGATAATCACAAGTTTTTGGCACAGCTTTTCCACCACGTCCAGCACATGGCTGGAAAACAAGACCGCCCCCCCTTTTTGGCACAAATCGGTCATCATGCTTTTTAGGGTGATAAAGGCAGCCGGGTCAAGCCCGACGAAGGGCTCATCCAAAATCAAAAGTTTTGGCTCATGGATAAAAGCCGCCATCAGGGCGATTTTTTGCTGCATCCCATGGGAGTAAGTCCCAATGAGCGACCCCATGGCATGGCTGATTTCAAAATCTTCCGCCATTTTTTCCATGCGTTCTTTTCGTAATTTTGAATCCACTTGATAAATGTCGGCAATTAAATTCAGGTACTGGCTTCCTGTAAGGTAAGGGTACAGTGAAGGGGTATCTGGGACAAAAGCAGTCACCCGCTTGCAGGCCACCGCATCCTGTTTGATGGATGTCCCATCAATGAGGATTTCCCCGTTGCTGATGGGGTTAATCCCCGCCACGCATTTTAAAGTGGTAGTTTTCCCGGCGCCATTATGCCCGATAAACCCCACAATCTCCCCAGCTCCCACCGAAAAGCTGATGTTCTTGGCAGCGGTTTTCGTGCCATATTGTTTGGTAAAGCCTTTGACTTCAAGCATCGCACACACTCCTTCGGATGAGCAGGGCAAGCCGAAAAGCGTGGCTTGTCCTACTCAGTATTGTTATAGTTGTTATATAACATGATACATCATATGCTTGTTATAGTCAAGATAGAATTACTTCATGAAATCCCTAGGGATTTCAGTGAAAGGTGTTGGGGAACCTTGAAATTATGACAGGAAGCGATATAATTAGAGGTATACCATAACACGAAGGGGAGTTGAACATGTTAAAACAATTACAGTTACTTTTGGCATCGAATCCAGGATTTTTACTGGAAGGGCAAGTGAATAAAAACAAGGTGGCAGAGCTGGCACGAAAATACGACCCAGAGTTATTGGGATTGCTGATGGGTGATGAGAAAATTAAAAATCATTTTTTTGTTGACATTGAGAGCGGTTTGCCACACACACACACACACACACACACACACACACACACACACCGGGCGCCACGGTTTTTAAATTAGAGGCTTTTTTGCAGTTTATGAACAACAAAGAGTTCCTTCCGAACAGTTATACGTCATTCAAACAAAAAATCGGCTTGGGTTATTCCGACGGCAAACTGTTGTCAGAAAACAAAGAAGTCGTGCTAAATTTCCCGTTTAAGGAATGCGTTTTAGAGGGCGGACAGGACAAGGAAGATACCAAAAGGGATGAAATCTTCTTCAATGAAACTCTCGCCCCTATGGAAATCGACCGACTGTTGGACGATAAGGTGTTTGAATATTTCAAACGGTATGACAAAGACGGGGTACATGAGATTTCAGATTTAGAAGCGGATGATAACCTGATTATCAAAGGGAATAACCTGATTGCCCTCCATAGCCTGAAAAAACGTTTTGCGGGGAAAGTGAAGTTGATTTATATCGACCCGCCTTATAATACGGGGAGCGATAGTTTTAGGTATAACGACAAGTTCAATCACTCCACGTGGTTAACATTTATGAAAAATCGGTTGGAAGTGGCGAAGAGCCTTTTAAGTGAAAATGGCTCAATTTTTATTAATATCGACGATGATGAGGGGCATTATCTTAAAGTACTCGGGGATGAAGTGTTTGGACGAGAAAATTTTGTAAATTCAGTTATTTGGGAAAAGCGCTATTCACCTACAAATGATGCGAAATGGCTTTCCGATGCCCACGATTTGATTCTTTGTTACGCTAAAAACAAAGAAATATGGCGACCCAATCTTTTGCCAAGGACGGATAAACAAAACCAATATTACAAATACGATGACAACGATGGGCGAGGGCGCTGGAGGTCTGACAATGTCCTTGTCAAAACCTTTTCTACCAGTGGTGTTTTTCCAATCGTAAACCCAAACACTGGAGTTGAACATTATCCAACAGAAGGAAGTGCTTACCGTTTCAGTCAAGAAACTGCACAAAGGTATCTCTCGGAAAATAGATTCTATTTTGGAAAAGATGGATTAGGTGCACCGCAATTAAAACGATTTTTATCTGAGGTAAAACAAGGTGTGACAGCACTAACTATTTGGAAACGTGAAGATGTTTCAGATAATCAAGAAGCGATTACGGAATTAAAAAAATTGGGGTTCAGTCGTGGAGATTTTACTACACCGAAGCCTGAAAGGCTACTTCAACGTGTCATCCATTTAGGTAGTAACGAAGGCGACCTCGTCCTGGATTTCTTCATGGGTTCTGCCACCACACAAGCCGTCGCTATGAAAATGAACCGCCGGTTTATTGGCATTGAGCAAATGGATTACATCAACACGATTTCCGTTCCGAGGCTTCAAAAAGTGATGGAAGGGGAGCAGGGCGGTATTTCAAAGGATGTTGATTGGCAAGGTGGGGGAAGTTTTGTTTATTGCGAACTGAAAAATGATGCCCAGGATTTTAAAAACCGGATAAGAGGAGCACAGGCTTCCGGTGACTTGCTGAAATTGTTCAATGAGGTGCAAAAATCTTCTTTCCTTTCCTATCGGGTGGAAATTAATCCCCGGTTGGATTACAGTGCGTTCAGTGATTTGACCATTGGCGAGCAAAAAATGGTTTTGGAGGAAATGGTTGACTATAACAACCTTTACGTCAATTATTCTGACATGGATGACACGCACTTTAATCTCGATGAGCCGACTAAAAAACTGAACCGTCAGTTTTATGGGGAGGAAAACTAATGGCATTCCTCTACGAAGAATACGATAACTTAAGCAAGCATGGGGTTTTTGATGACGTGAAAATCCCCAGTTATATCACCGAGAATTTACGGCATGTCCTAAGGGGATACCAGAAGGAAGGGCTGAAACGCTACCTGTACTTTTCTAAAAATCGGGGGAATCAGCAAAAGGAGCAAATGCTTTTCAATATGGCGACGGGTGCCGGGAAAACGTTGATGATGGCGGCTTTTATCCTCGAGAAGTATAAGCAAGGGGAGCGGAATTTCATTTTTATGGTGAACCGGGACAACATCATCACCAAGACGCGGGACAATCTGCTAAATGCTTCGTCCTTGAAATATTTGTTTGCGGACAAGATTGAAATCGATGGGGAAGCGGTTGCCGTCCGTGAGGTTCAGGATTTTTCGGATAGCTCCCCTTATGCCATCAACCTCCATTTCACCACCATTCAAAAATTGCATCAGGATTTGCACAATCCCCGGGAAAACCGGCTATCTTTCGAGCAATTCGAAGATTTGAGCGTGGTGATATTAGCGGATGAAGCCCATCATTTGAACAGTGGGCTGAAAAAGAAAGAAAAAGATGAAAATGCGACGTGGACGGATACGATTACAAAAATTCAAAACTGTTCGCTTAAATCTTCTTGGTACTATGTCAATATTTCAGACAACTTAAATTTGAGGATTTCAGCCATAAGAGGCTGATTTTTCTTTTTTCATGATATGTTATCTTCAGATTG
>WRGF01000116.1 GCA_009787345.1 Turicibacter sp. | reverse complement strand
CAAGGAAAAAAGGTGGGAGAGCCAGAAATAAGTGGGCAGCTTTTTGATGCCCAATTTTTCTTTTAGATAAGCAGTGGCATGTTCAGTTGAAAGTGGGTTGTTATTTACTGGAAATCCCTGCTTCTAGGAAGGGGTTTCTTGAAAGTTGATTTCCGTGGGGCAATGTCGCCTTCCCGGTGGTAAATAAAGTTTTCAAGGGTTTTCATGTTTTTACGGTAGCTAAAGGAACGGATAATCAGCTTCTCCCGGATTTTTTCGGGGTACAGCATAGACTCGGGGTCAAATCCAGCGGGAAGCGGGCCATCGCTTTCATGGACAAAATCAACCATGGCCTGCACGATACCCTCCAAGGGCTTGCCTAGTGTATAGTCTTGGTAAGCAGGGGAAAGATGAATGCCGATTTGCTTTTGCACGAAATCACCCTTTTGGGTGAAGTGTATGACTTCATAGGCGTATTCGTCAGTGGATTGGTTAATGCCGGCTTAAAAGGTATATAAATTGGAGTCCAAAGCATTTCTTAGTCCCGAAAGGGCATATTCCTTAAATTCCTCATGGCTGAGGCGGCGCCCTTCTAATTTTTTCTCAGCAGCAGGGGAAACGGACTGCATCCTCTGAATCCCCTTATGGTCAAGGGTTTGAATGGTGAGGACTTCTTCGCTCCCCTCGTATTTTTCTAAAAAGTCCATCCAGTCCATCCGCTTGCTTTGAGTGGATTCCCCGGGTTCAATCACCTTTAAAGCTGGTTGCCGAAAAGCGGAATGTTCGGTCAAATCATCGGGAAGGGTTTTAGCAGCATGTTCCAAGATTGCGGTCTGGTCAGCCATATCCAATTGGTGCTCCAATGCGTATTGCTGGAAAAACTGGATGCCCTTCTTTAACTTGGCGATTCCCTCGTCATCAAGGAAATTATGATCGGCACTGAATGCTGAAAAGGGGCCTTCCTCAAGTGTGTATAGTGAGCCCTCAACTTTTCGTCCGGATGCCCGAAGCCTTTTAAGGGTCTGTGTGTCCAATTTCCGGATCATCTCCTCACCGGGAATAAATCCAAAATGAAAAATAATCCTCAGGGCCGGCACCAAATCCATCAGGACAGCGTGCATTTTCGGGGTCATATGGAGCTTGGCTTTGGGTGGTGTACGGGTCAATTTCATCATCCTCTCTCGTTATCAACTGTATTGTGGGATATTTTACCCATTATTTTCACGGATTTGAAGAAATTCGATCGACAGCTTTTAACTAATTCCGCTGGGAATTATGCTGAAACCCTCCCGATATTTTGAACGCCGGCTAACAGCTCCCCCCTCGTTCGATGGGATTTGTTAATTTTCCAGAAACTAAATAGAGTGGGGAATTTCACATTTTTTAGCACTTCATTAATTATATTTACAAAATTAACCAAATATTAACAAACAGTTAACATTTCCTTAACAACCTGTTGGTTTTTTTTGATATAATCGTGATTGTCATACTGGCAGGGAAAAGGCCATGGCATGATGACATCAAGAGCAGTCAGGGAGGAAATGGGCAATGGAAATGAGGTTGAAATTAACGAAGGGAAAAGAAGCAGCTGTTTCCAAAAATTCACTATTTTTTACGGTCACTACGTTGGTGATGGCAGCCATGGTTTGGTTTGGGATGAACAGCAGCATTGATTTTGGGCGAAATCCCATTGACGGGGTCACGTTTCCTACAGCGAGGGTTTTGGAAGTCCTAGCCGATCAGACGGTAACCGATGAAAGTGGAATCCGCATGGGAAGGCAGGATCTGTTGATGGAAATCATGTCTGGAAGCAATCGCGGGAACATCGTGGAAGTTCAAAATATCCTGATTATGGGGCATTCGGTATTTGCCGAGGTTGGGCAACGGTTGGTGATTTATTATGAACTGGATGAATTTACCGGTGCTTATTTCGCCACTGTCCACAGCCATGAAAGGGCCACGGCCATTTATGTCATCGTCCTATTATTTATCGGATTGATGGTGTCCATTTTTGGGAAATCAGGTTTGCGTTCTGCTTTTGGTTTGGTCTTTACCTTCATTACGATCATTTTCTTATTATTGCCATTGATTGTCCTTGGTGCCCCGCCCGCTTTGACGACCTTGATTCTATCATTCGTGATGACTGGGGTTTCATTGATTTCTGTCATGGGATTTGAAAAGAAGACATGGGTGAGCATTTTGGGCACAAGTGTCGGAATTGGGGCATATGCACTGTTTTACGTTCTGATCAGCGATGCCTTGGTTATTAGCGGCTATAACACCCCAGAGGTCGTCAACCTTGCGGTCATCGGCTTCAATACCCACATGGGGGTCAGCGAATTGCTGTTTTGTGCCATTTTGATTGCCTCACTAGGGGCGATTATGGATGTTGCCGTTTCCATTGCTTCGGTAACAGCCGAGCTCAGTGCGAAAAATCCCGCAGCAGGGTTTCGGGAGTTGTTCCACTCAGGCATGAAGATTGGACGGGACTTGATTGGGAGTTCATCAAATACCTTGATCTTAGCCTTTACCGGCTCCTTCCTGGTCCCCCTGATTTTATTCCGGACCAGCAATAATGACTATAATATGCTCATTAACCGGACGGACATCGGGATTGAAGTGCTTCGTGCCATTTCCGCTTCAGCTTCCATGGTGCTTTGCGCCCCTGCCACCGCCGTGATTGGTTCCCATTTCCATGCGGCAAAACCAGTTTTAAAAACTAGAAAACAATAGTACCCAGGATATAAGGAGGAATTATCCATGTTTAAATTTAGCCAGTTTCAAAAGCGGGGCCTGAGAGTGACCCTTGCTTTATCTATGGCGTGGGGGAGTTTTAACCCGGTTTTGGTATCAGCCCAAGTCCCGGCGGGTTCCCAACAAGATACCGTTGCCCTGAATGCGGCCATTCGGGGACAAAATTACCGTAACCTTAACTTGACCCCTGGTGGAGATAATACCATCATGCGTTTTACTTGGCATTCCGGTTCAGAGGCAGGGAGTATTCAAATCTGGCCTCAGGGGAACCCGGAAGCGGTCCGTACCCTGGACTCCACTACCCAGCCATTGACATCGCGTATGGCAGGTGCTATGAACGCTGCTGGTGGCCTGACACCTACCCGTGTTGGATATGATTATGTTGTCCATCACGCTTCTGCCTATGGCTTAACGCCTGAAGCTGTTTATGAATATCGTATCCTGTGGGATAATGGACAGTCAGAATCCAAAATATTCCGCACAGGAGGGGACTCTGAATTTAACTTCTTGGTTGCAGGGGATCCGCAATTAGGTGTCGGTGCTGGTGGACAGGCACTTAGTGTCGATGGCTCTGGATGGCAAAATACCTTGGATGTGGCAACGAACTTGTTCGATCTTGATTTCTTATTATCAGTAGGGGATCAAATCCATACGACTAGCAATAATGTCCTCACCTCCCAGCAACGCCATGACTTCCTATTTGCTCCTGCTCAGCTGCATTCCTTGCCGATGATACCAGTCGTTGGGAACCATGATGGGTCAGGTGCGAATAATGCCAATGTCCGTATGTGGTCTTTGCACTATAACATTCCTGAGTCTGCAAGCAATGTCCGCCGCTTTAACGATACTGCCACTGCAATGTACACTCAAATCGACTATTACTTCCGTTGGGGGAATATGTTGATGATCCAGGTGGATTCAAATACTTTAACTGGTTTTGGCCCTAATGGTGTCCGCACCCAGTGGTTAGAAGATGTTATCGAAAGAAATGCCGATGCTGAATGGACAGTCTTGACTTACCATCATGCGGCATACCCGGTATTTCGCTTCAACCACGCAGGGGCCGCTGGAAATAATGCTGCTATCGGTAACTTGATTAACAATTTACTTCCACAATTAGAACGCCTTGGTGTGGACTTGATATTAAATGGGCATGAACACGTTTATAGCCGCTCCCATCAGATGCTTGGGAATACCCCTCAGTTAGAGCAGCAATGGTTAAATGCCGACGGACAGATTGTTGGTGATGCAACAAATGCAGTCCTTGACCCGACAGGCATTGTCCATATTACCTTAAACTCTGCCAGTGGTTCTGGATATTATGGGGTCCGCCGTATTGCACAGCGCCCTTATGTGTCCTATTATAACCAAAACTTCCGCCGTAACTTCTCAGTGGTCAATGTAACAGATAATACTTTATCGGTAACGACCTATCAGGTGAACCCTGATGATACGACCACCCTTGTGGATGTTTATACCATTGTCCGATCTGTTGATGGGCAAGTTCCGGCTAATGTGACAAACCTTCGCCAGACTGACGGTGAAGTCCTGTTAGGGTTTAGTGAACTGGCTCCCTTGGTGGATTTACAAGAAGGTGTAACACTGGCAGATATCCAAGTTTTATTACCAGAACGTGTTTCAGTAGAAACTAACCTTCGCAACAATAACCCAGATAATCAGGTCATCACAATCCGAAACTCCGATGGGGATTTTGGGACACGTGTCAGCCCGGCTTATGCCGATGTTATTTGGGATTTAGAAGGGTCCAGCTTTGATCCAGCTGCCGGACAACAGACATTTACTGTATCTGGTACTGTTGATTTGACGAATGGTACCTCTCGTGCAGGCCGTCAAGTCACTTTGCAAAACCCTAACAATGTACCTGTAAATGTTGAAATTGAAGTAGTAATCGGTGACCGTATCGCCGTGGCTCCTGAAGGGTTTGAATACATGTCCTATTTTGGGTCACGCTGGCGTTTTTATGGCCGCACGGATACGGCATTCTTAGATGATGCCTTCAATCCAGAAGTTTTCTCTAATTGGGTAGGTGGTGGGGAACACCCAGCAGGAGCTGTGACCCCTATCGGATTTGGCGGGCCACGTTCAGGATACAATTTAAGTTTGGCCAATGGGACGACAATCCCAACAGGTGCGGCATCCTATCAACGTGGGACGGGCGGAGTCCACAGGTTTACGTATTTTACGAGGACTTTTGACCTGCCAGAAGATTTTGATGTAAATAACATGGGCGCAGTCTTAGGGACTCACCGCATCGATGATAACCTGGTTTTATTTGTTAACGGCATTGAAGTTTACCGTGCAAATACAGCAACCAATGCCTCAGGTAATATCCGCATTGGCGAGCCGATTGATTGGGGAACTTTTGTCGGGCAAAATACAGATGCCCAAAACCGCAGCTTTGCCATTAATGCTGATTTTTACCATGAAGATTCAGGTTATGCCAACCAAGCGAATCAAGCCGTCAGGATGCACCATGCGGCAAGCCGTACGAACTTGGAACAGGCATTACGGCCTGGGCAAAACGTTTTGACAGCAGTCGTAGGGAATAACTCTGCCAATAGCTCAGACCTTTGGTTTGACCTGGAACTATTAGTAGAAATCCTCGAGCCTGAAGCAACGGATGCGGATGTATTATCTGTCTCCCAAGCACGTGCTGCTGAACTCGGAGAAGTTGTAACTGTCCGGGGGATTGCAACGATGGTTTATGAAACAGCAATCAACAACAATAACAGCTTCTTCTTACAAGACCCAACAGCTACAGGGCCTTACGACGGAATCCATATCCGATTGGTTCCTGGAAACCAGGGATTAGGCTTGACTTATGAAAATGGTGCCCGCAACTTTGTTGGCCATATGGTAGAAGTGACTGGGGTGCGCCAACGCCCAACAGCGACTAACGGATTCTTTGGAATCGATAATGTTGCAGTGACTACTGACCAGGCGACGGCCTCTGCCGACCGTGCTGCAAATGTCCGCATCGTGGAACGCAATGTTGCAATGCCAGCGCCAGTAGCGGTATCCGTAGCAGACTTGCTTGCCCCTGCAGGAGAGTCCAGGCCATTCAGTTCCATGTTAGTTTCGTTGAATGAACCGGTACAGTTGGTTACTACAGCAACGACAGGGCCGGGTAATTTCCCAGTGCGTGCCCAAAGTTGGGAAGTAGGAAGTATTTTTGACCGCCCAAGCACGTTCAGTGGAATCCCAACGATGAATGGGAATAGCTTGATTGTAAACCTTACCCCAATGACAGAACTTCCACAAGATTTAATTGATATGCTGGAAGAAAGCCAAGGGTGGGTATATGTCAACCGTGCGGCGGTTCACTGGTGGAATGCCCGCCAAGAAATCCAGTTGCGTGTCCAGGATTTAATGAATGGTGATATTATGCCTGCGACACCACCAGCATTGGCAGATATGAGCATTGATCAATTGCGTGCGCTTTTAGATCAGTTCCTCGAGTCATTTATTGGGGTCGATTACGTTTTACGACCAATGTATGCAGCCAACAACTTTACTCCTGAAACTTGGGGGTCATTCCAAGTTGCATTAGAAGGGGCGCTTGCCCTGAATCAACGTTATGCCAACTTGCCGCAGCAAACGGTTACCATCCGTGGTTACTTTGCAGCATTAGTGGAAGCCCACGCAGGCCTCAACCGCATTAACCACGGCGAGGATTTAGGATTGGAACAAGCGATTGTAACCCGTGTCATTGATGGGGATACCATTGAAGTCAACTTGAATGGCGTTATTGAACGTGTCCGTTTCTTAGGGGTAGATACACCTGAAAATGGTGAGGACGGATTCCACGAAGCCTCTAACTTTGTGGCACGTTATGCTGGCCCTGGTTCATTAATCTGGATGGAAGCACAGGATGACCGTGACCGTGATGTCCACAATAGGCTATTACGCTACATCTGGACAACCGTTCCAACCAACTTAAATGAAGAAGCACAAATCCGTGAACACATGCTAAATGCCAGGTTATTGGAAGAAGGTTATGCAGTCATCCTTTACCGCTATGGTTATTTACGCCATAAACAACTATTCTTACGATTGGAAGCAATGGGACAGGGAGTTTATGTACCAGCCCTTCCGGATTTAGAGTATGACGGAAAAGAGCAAGATGATGATTATGGCTACGAAGACGAGCAGTATGGCTATGACCCTGAAGATGATAAGTACGGTTACGATTCGGAAGAAGGAAAATATGATTCCGAAGATGACAATAACGTTTCTGATTCTGAGGATAGTGAGTATGGCTACGATTCCGAAGATGAGAAATACGGTTATGATTCTGAAGATGAATCGATTGTAAAAGACCAACCAGTAGTTGAGGAGCAACCGGCAGTTGAAGACCGGCCAGTGGTTGAGGAACAACCGGCAGTTGAAGATCAACCAGTGGTTGAGGAGCAACCGGCATTAGTAATTTCTCCTACCACAATTGCAACAGTGAGGAACTTCTTAGATTTAATCACAGAAGCTAATAGGCTTATCGTTCCGGCTGGAGCTACTAGCGAAGCAGACATTTTAGCAGCGATTACAGTATTATTGAATCAAATCTATGGTTTAGATGAAGCAATCACTGTTAGCTTGGTAATGCAAGAAAATACTGCATGGCTACAGGATGCATTAGTTAATGTAACGATTAAATTAAGCTCTAATCCGACGTATACCATCCAAGATCAAACGATTTTCTTCCAACGTGAAGTGTCTGTTGATGAAGATCAACCAACAGTTGCAGAACAACCGACAGTCAATGAGCAAGCACCTGCCCGCCCAGTGCGCCCGACACGTCCAACACAAACTCAAACTTCACGTCCAGCGACTCGCCCAAACTTACCGGCTACTGGTCAAGCAGCTTCAATTCTTGTCCCAGCAGGAGCCATGTTGCTTGGAGCAACAGCGCTGATTGCCAAAAACAAGAAAAAATAATCTTATTTATACCCTTCAAAAAACCGGCAATCCGCCGGTTTTTTGCATTTTCCTAACAATTTCTACAAAATCTTAACAAACTCTAAATGTTTCACCTAATGCTTCCTGATATAATCATTTTTGTCAACACAGGTAGAAATGCCTGAACCAAGTTCGGACACCATTTATTATACTAGGAGAGATATCATAATGAAAAATTTCAAATACCGGGGTATGAAAGCAGCACTTGCCGCAGCATTGATTTTAAGCCCTTTAGCACCCTTATTCCCAGCCCAGGCACAAGTTGCAGAGACGGAAACCTTCTTTGATATGCCTGAAACTTTCGGGCAGGTCTTGCAGCATTTGGGCAGCTACGACTCAGGATTCACAGCAGCTGACGGAGGGGTCGCCGAAATCGTAGCCTTCAATCCTGCTGACCAGGTGATGTACGTCATTAATGGACTGACCCAGTTAATCGATGTGGTTCCATTGGGGCACTTGCAAAGCGGGCAGATCAACAATTTCGAAGCGACTAAGCGGATTAACATTGCTGAAATTGGGTACGAACACGGATTTGAGGCAGCCGACATTACAAGTGTCGCTTATCACCGGGGGCTGGAAATTGTTGCTGTTGCCGTCCAAAGCTATCACTGGATGGACAATGGCACCATCGTGATTTTGGACCGGGAAGGCAATTATCTGACCCATGTTGAGGCTGGCAACCAACCGGACATGATTGGGATTTCACCGGATGGGAATTTCATCATGACCGCCAACGAAGGCGAACCGGTATCCGCTTTCACAGACGGTGACACTTTCGGGGTCGTCTTAGGCCCTGGGGCACATGGTTCTAATGCAAACACCACCAGCAACTGGGACTTCGTATATGATCCAAAAGGCGGGGTGACCGTGGTTGACCTGCGCGGCGTGGCTTCACGGGAGCAACTGGTAGCAGAACTGGATGAACGCACCAACTCCCACGATTTCACGGCATTTGACCATCGCTTGGCAGAACTCATCGACAACGAAGTCATCATCAAGGCCGGCAACACGCCATCCCGGGATTTGGAGCCGGAATATGTCACTTTCTCAGCGGATGGGAAAACTGCTTTTGTAGCCCTCCAGGAAAATAATGCTATTGCCCACTTCGATTTGTTGGAAATGGCATTTACAGGGGTCTATGGGATCGGGTTTATCGACCATAGCCTGGCAGGTTCGGAAATCAACTTGAATGATAATGAAATCAACATCCGTAACGAAAATGTATTCGGGATGCCAATGCCCGACGGGATTTCCGCCATCGAAATCAATGGGGTCCAATACATTTTGACAGCCAATGAAGGGGACGCCCGTGAGTGGGACTTTTACCGCCCGGGAACTAATAGTGGTGGAGGGAACCGTGCCCGTTACCGCAACTTCCGCCGAAGCATGATTAACGGCAGTGCGGCTGTTGAAAACTTAGTCAATGAAATGCATTATGTCACTAACCAACGTTTAGATGACTGGTTCATTTTCGGCTCCCGTTCCTTCTCCATTATCCGTGCCGATAACATGGAAATGGTCTTTGACAGCGGTTCTGACTTCGAGCGGATCACAGCTGAAACATTCCCATCCATTTTTAATGCCCATCACAGGGAAAATGTGTGGAATACCCGCTCCTCCCGTAAAGGGCCGGAACCGGAAAGCGTCGTTTCCTTATCCCATGCCGGGCGCCACTTCGCCTTGGTTGGCCTTGAGCGTATCGGTGGAGTCATGATGTATGACATCACCAATCCGTCCGAAGCTTTCTTTGTAGATTACCTGAACATCCGTAATCCAGAAATCAATGGACCGGATGCCGGTGACTTAGGTGTTGAAGGGATGTATGCCATCAGTGCCGCTGAAAGCCCAACGGGCAACCCGATTGTCTTGGCAGCCAATGAAGTGTCGGGTACCGTAACGGTTATGGAAGTCAACATTGAAGGAGAAGAAAGACCAGGATTGGAAGGGGAAGAAAACCTTGGGGAAGAGGACGATGAAGAAATTCTTCCGGAATCAAACCTGTCAGTAGAAGAACAAGAAAAACTGAATGTATTGACAGTACAAGCATCACATATGCGCAGCCTTATTTATACAGACGAATTAAGGGAAGAAAACTTCACGGTTTCCACTTGGTCTGATTTTATCTCAGCCTTGGAATATGCGGAAGAGGTAGTAGACTCTTTAAGTGGGGAATTATCATTCACCCGTAGCCAATCCACGCATTTAGAGCGTATAGTTGCAGCCTACGATAACCTTTCAACGGCACATGGTAACTTGGAAGAAGTAATTCAAGAAGAAACGCAAGAGGAAAGCCAAGAAGAAACCACAGAAGCAGGTGGTGGGACTGATGAAGGTAGCAACGATAGTGATCAGCATGATGAAAACCAGACTGCTGATGAAGGCAATAATGATACAAGTGATACAGCAGAAGAAGAGAGTGAGAATGCCGAGCAGGGAAATACGGTGACACAGGAAAATAATAATAATCAATCAACCCCAGGCAATCATAATCAGCAATCTGTACGCCCAACCCAACCGAATCACCCGGCTAATAACTTGCCAGCAACAGGACAGGCGGCCTCAGCCCTTGTGCCAATAGGAGCGGTAGTTTTAGTTGCAGCAGTATTTTTTGCCAGGAAAAAGAAGTAATCCGTTAAGAAATCAAAAGAGTGACCCGCCAATTCTCCGGGTCACTCTTTAATTTCATGTGCAACAATTACACGTGCATTATAATTGGATAATCCAGTTTTCAGGCTGTCCCATTCCTTTCCGGATACCAAGGCTTCTTCGTAACTAGGGTAAAAGCTGGCACTTTGGTAGTCAGGCTTGGCACAGCGGTCATAACACCCAGTCTTTAGCTCATATTCGTATTTTTTCATGGTGACAACCCCCTAACCACGGAAATCAACTTTCAAGAAACCCCTTCCTAGAAGCAGGGATTTCCAGTAAATAACAGCCCACTTTCAACTGAACATGCCACTGCTTATCTAAAAGAAAAATTGGGCATCAAAAAGCTGCCCACTTATTTCTGGCTCTCCCACCTTTTTTCCTTG
>WRGF01000115.1 GCA_009787345.1 Turicibacter sp. | reverse complement strand
AAGCCACATTTTTCAGGGCTGGCACTCCCGTGTGCCAACTCTTTTTTTGTGTTGGAGCTTTTAAAAAATTTCCCACAGCCGCCCTTTTATGATATACTGGGCAAAAGACATATGAAGAGGTACGAATCATGAAATATTTAAAACAACTTGCCTTGCTTTTGGGCCTCGTCCTTGTGGGGGAAGCCATCACCCGGCTCCTGCCTTTTGCCTTCCCAGGAAGCGTCATGGCCATGCTGCTATTGACCGTGCTATTAGGCCTCGGGCTGATTCCTGAAAATTCCATCAAAGAAACGGGCGACTTCTTTTTGGGGCTGTTAGGGCTTTTTGTCATCCCCAGCAGCGTTGCCATATTGGAAACTGCCGATGTCTTGCTTGGGTCTTGGTGGCAAATCCTCGCCATCTGCCTGGTGGCCCTTGTTTTAAGCTTTGGGGCATGTGCTACGGTCATCCGCTTGGTGACAAAAGGGCTTAAAAAGGGGGGCAAGCATCATGTATGATCTTTTATCGACCCCCTTGGCGGGGATGCTTTTGACGGTGGGCGCCTACCTTTTGGGGGTATGGCTGCAAAAAAAAACCGGCTCCGTGTTGGCAAATCCCATCCTGATTGCCCTTGCTATCTGCGTAGTGGCCATTGGCCTTGGCATCATGGATTTGTCCCAATACCAGTTGGGCGGGCAGTATTTGTCGGCCATGCTGGCACCTGCCACTTGCGCCATCGCCCTTTCCATTTACAGGCAGCGCCGCATCCTTAAGGAAAATTTCATTCCCATATTGTGTGGTTGCCTGGCAAGCGCCCTGGTGTCCATCGGCGTATCAATTTCTTTGGGCAGGCTCCTTAGGCTGGACGAGGTGGTTTGGCGCTCGACCATCCCAAGTTCGGTCACCACGGCTGTTGCCATCGATTTGGCGCAGGCAACGGGTGGGCTGGTGCCCCTCATCATCATCTGCGTCATCCTGACCGGTATTTTAGGGGCCGTCCTGTCGCCCTTTCTCATCAAGCTTTACGGGTTGAAAGACCCGGTTGAAATCGGGGTTTCCATCGGGGCGACCTCCCACATCGTCGGGACTTCCAAAGCGGTCGAGCTTGGGGAAGTGGAAGGCGCCATGAGCGGGGTTTCCATCGGTGTCAGCGCTTTGGTCACCGTCATTTTGCTGATGTTTTAACAAAAAAGAGGCAATCCCACGGTTTTGGGGATTGCCTCTTTTTTTAAAGCCCTTTGTACATGAAGAAGACATCATGTTCGTGGAACTCGTTTTTTTGATAGAACCGAGCCAGGGGCAAAGTGTTGGTAACCAGGGTTACCCCGGCGAGTTCCCGTTCCTTGGCGTATTTTTGCATGAATTTTAGGAGTTTTGAGCCATAGCCTTTTTTTTGGTGGCTGGGGCTTATGATGAATTCATCGATGTGGAGCTCGTCGTATGGCCACCAGGTCCGTTCGTGGCAAAAAGCCATCCCCACCAATCCGTCATCGGCCCCAAATAGCAAAAACCCAATAAATCGCGGCGTATTTGCCAGCTCTTCAAGATAAGCCGTGGCTTTTTGCGGGTCGAATTGGCACCCGAAAGCCTCGTTATTGTAATGGCCTAAAAACAAGTCCAGGCAGTCCCCCAGGTGATGGGGCTCAAAATATGCAATGCGCATGGCGATAACCTCCTTTTTACCTCTTTGGCAAAGTTGCCGGTTACCACCATCTTATGCGCGGGTGCCTTTGGATAGTCCACTAATTAGTTAAAAGTTGCCTTATTCCGTTACTGGGTCGCCTTTGGTAAACTCGAAGCGGGTTTCCTGGCGGTAAGTTTCACCAGGGTTTAGTTGCTGGGAAGCGTAGTCGTAAGGGATTTTATGGGTTTCAAGGCAGGCGCCCAGGTAGATTTCCCCGATGCGCCCATTTTCAAAAGTGGTGCTTTCGTCGATGTAATTGCCACTGTAAAACTGCATGGCAGGCTCGGTGGTGGTGACGGTCAGCTTGCGGCCGGAAGCCGGATCCCAAACGATGGCAGCCGGATTTTTGCCATTGAGGACATACAGATGGTCATAACCGCCTTCATAATGTGGGGCGACAATCGGGCGCATGTCATTGAAATCGAAGCGGGTCACCCCAACGGGCAATAAATTTTCGGTGAACGCCGATGTCCCGTCAATTTCTGCGATGAAATCAGCCCCGATTTCAACCTGATGGTCCGCTACATCGGTCTTTAGGTTGCCTGAGAGGTTGAAGTAAGCATGATGGGTCAGGTTGGCGATGGTGGGCTGGTCAGTAACCGCTTCATAGCTGACAACCAGGCCGCTTCCTTCCAAAACATAAGCTACCTGGATATCGAGGTTTCCTGGGAACCCGCTTTCCTGGTGATCGAGGCGGGCTTTTAGCAGATAGCCGCCAGGGTGTTCAAGCACTTCGAAATTTTTGTGGGTCAAATTATCCACGCCCCCGTGAAGGTTGTTTGGCCCGTCGTTTAGGTCAAGCTGGATGGTGCGCCCCAATAGGTCGAATTTCCCGTCTTTGATGCGGTTGGACGTGCGCCCAATCAAGGTGTTTAGGAACATGCTGTTGTCAAGGTATTGCAACGGGTCGTCATAAGCCAGCACCAGGTTTTCGGAAAAGTTGTCCTCTGCCAGGGCGATTTTCGTGATGGCCCCCCCGATGTTCAGGAATTTGACTTCCAGGTGTTCGTTTTTCAGGGTGTATTCGTATAGGTTCTCTGCCAATTGCTTTTTCAAATGAATCCCTCCAAGGTAAGTGTTTACACCTCTTATTATAACAATAGCCAGGGGCGTTGGGAAGGGGGGAAATGCTTAAACGTTGGATTAATTGGAAGGGGCTTATAAAATCCGGTGGCAAAACGTGGCGGATTATGTTATAATGGGCAAAAGCTAACAGGTTTTAGGGCCTTAAGCCAGGTTAAAGGAGAGATGCACCATGATGGAAACCATAAAAAAACGCAGGCAAATGCTTGCTGGCAGCATGGCCGATCATTCATTGGCCATTATTTTATCGGGGGATGCCCCAGTGACGTCGGGGGACCAGTTTTACGATTACACCCCGCACCGCAATTTTTATTACCTGACAGGGATCGACCGCTCGAATATGGCACTCGTCATCCGTAAGCTTGCCGGCAAGGTAGAAGAGTATTTGTTTATCGAAGACGTGACGCCGCTTGAAGAAAAATGGTCGGGCGCCCGCATGAGAAAAGAAGAGGCCCAGGCCCTTTCCGGGGTCGAGAACATCTGGCCAGACCGCGACCTGGAGCCAAAACTCGGCGCCTGGTTATTGAACGAAGGCTTCGAGCATGCCTACTTTGATTTATCCCGCGGTTCTTTTAACCATGCCAACACCCCGCAAGTTGATATCGCCCAAAAACTCCAGGGGATGTACCCGTTCCTTCAAGTGAAAAACCTGTACCATTTGGTGACCAAGTCCCGCCTGGTCAAAGATGAAATTGAAATCAAAGCGATGCGCACCGCCATCGAAAAAACCCGCATTGGCATCGAGTCCTTGATGGCCAGCGCTGAAGCGGGCATGAAAGAATACCAGTTGGAAGCTTACTACGACTTTGCCATCAAGCAAGAAGGGGTTAAAAAGACTTCTTTCCAAACCATTGCCGCCTCCGGTGCCAATGCGACCGTCCTTCATTACCATGCCAACAACCAGCCTTTGGTAGACGGCGATTTGATTTTATTTGACCTAGGTTGCGAGTGGGATTATTACTGCTCTGACATTTCAAGGACGTTCCCGGTCAATGGGAAGTTCTCTGAGCGCCAAAAGGCTGTTTACGAAGCCGTCCTTGACGTACAGATGCGCTGCATCGAAAAAATCAAGCCAGGCCTTGACGTGGCTGACCTTAATAAATTTGCTAAAGACGAACTGGCTAAAAAATGTCAGGAACTTGGCTTGATCGAAAAACCTGAGGATGTCACCAATTATTACTATCATTCCATCGGCCACTACCTTGGGCTTGATACCCATGATGTTGGCGGGCGCGGGGGCATCTTGCAACCGGGGATGGTCATCACCATCGAGCCAGGGTTATACATTGAAGAAGAAGCCATCGGCATCCGCATCGAGGACGATATCTTAGTCACTGAAACCGGGCATGAGAACTTATCGGCTTCCATCCTGAAAACAGTCGATGAAATCGAAACATTCATGAAAAATTCAAGGGGGGCTAACTGATGATGGACCAGGCATTAGACCAGTTGCTTTTGGACATGTCCAAGGAACAGCTCCTTGAAGTCGTTGATTATTTGGGTTCCAAAAGCCTCGGCCTTAAAGCCCTTTATGCCCGCGAAGCGGGGGAGGGGGCCGAGGACGAGCTGAAAAATGACATGCAGGCAACTTCTGGGCGCTCGAAAAAAGCCATCGTCGAGGAGCTGCTTCAAATCATCCGCTCCTATCCAACGACCGCCCTTTGGATCAAAAACCAGTTTGTGGCCCAGGATAAAGAAAATGTCGTTGGCTATTTCCAGCAATACTTGCCGCGGCTGCAAAAAGCCATGATTGAAAAAGAAGAAAAAAGCACCAACCTGTATTTCTTCTTGGACCTGGCCATCCAGCAGTTCCAGCAACAAAATTTCGATGAGGGGATTGCTTTGTCGAGCATGCTCTTGTTCCATATGCTGACCTCTGAGAATGTTTACCTAACAGGCGACATCGCCAAGATCGAAGGCCATATCTTTGAGCTGTTTGAGCAGACGGCAACTTACCTAAAAGATTTCCCTGAGGACCGTTCCAAGCTTTACCAAGGGCTTCACGGCATGGTGACAAGGTTGGATTCGCCTACCGCCAATGCCTACAAGCAAAAGATGCTGGACTTGGTGAAAATCCTGAAATAAGTGAATAGAACAGCCCTTCTTTGCCCAAAATGAGCCATATGGAGAAAGGAGGGTATTTTATGAACCATCTTTTGTTTCGGGTAGCGGAAGTGGAGGAACGGCTTTTAGGCATGACGGACAGCCCATGTGGCGATGAACGCCAAGAAGCCAACCGGCAGCTTTTGGTTTTGGACCGCTATAAATACAGGCCAGTCCGCTCTTATGAAGAGTCTCAGGGCATTTTGTGGGAATTCAACAGCATTTTCAGCTAGCAAGCGGCCCCTGGCCGTTTTTTTATGGCGGAGGGAATCCCGTCAAGCCGGCTCAGGCAAGTGTCAAAATAGCATATTTCCGAGCAAAAACAGTTATTTTGTGGAAATTTCAAATTTTTAGGGCATTATAATTGAAATCGCCTGTGAAGATTTAGTATAATGGTAATTGTGTTATGCGCCACCCGGTGTAAACAGATTAATGAAAAACGGAGGAGATTGAACATGTCACAGCCTGTACTTAATATTACAGATTTACGCGCAACAGTTGAAGATAAAGAAATCCTGAAAGGGGTCAACCTGACAGTCAAAGGCGGGGAAATCCATGCCATCATGGGTCCAAACGGGACAGGGAAATCCACTTTGGCTTCCACGATCATGGGCCATCCAAAATTTGAGGTTATCGGCGGTTCTGTCCAGTTAGACGGTGAAGAAGTACTTGACATGGAAGTTGACGAGCGCGGCCGCTCTGGATTATTCCTTGCGATGCAGTACCCTTCCGAAGTGCCTGGTGTTACCAACTCTGACTTCCTTCGCCAAGCGATGCAAGCCCAGTCTGAAGATGGGAAAGATGTCCCAATCTTCAAATTCATCCGGGAGCTTGACAAAAACGTTTCCGCACTTGAAATGAACAAAGACCTGCCGCACCGTTACCTAAACGAAGGTTTCTCAGGCGGGGAGAAAAAACGCAATGAGATCCTTCAGATGATGATGCTAAAACCGAAAATCGCTATCCTTGATGAAATCGACTCAGGGCTTGACGTTGATGCGATGCGTATCGTCGGGAACGCGGTAAACTCCATGCGTTCAAGCGAATTTGGATGCTTATTGATCACTCACTACCAACGTTTGTTAGACCACATCGAGCCTGATTACGTTCACGTTATGATGCAAGGGCGCATCGTTAAATCCGGTGGGAAAGAATTAATGAAACGCATCGATACCGAAGGTTATGAGTGGATCAAGCAAGAGCTTGGGATCACTGATGAGCGCGTAGTGATCGAGGACGAGCCAAAAGCCCGCGAATCCATCGGGTCTTGCGCAACATCCGATATGTTTAAAATTTAAGGATAGGGAGAGACGCCATATGACACAAGTATCACGCTTTATGGATGAGCTTAAAAAACGCGCGGCATCAGAGCTTGCGGGCTTATCCCTACCAAAAGCAGAAAAAACAGTAATCAAGAATTGGGATTTCGAAACCTTAGCCTTAAATGAAGTAGCCCCTGCTGCGGGAATCCCTGCGGTTGCGGCTGGCCTTGTCAAGGAAGAGGATGCCAACACGGTCATCGTCGTTGACGGGAAAATCGTTTATTCCAAATTAAGCGACAGCTTTAAAGATGTAGTCATCGCCCCCATTACGGAAGTGGCTGACGAGCATTTAAGCCTGGTACAAGAACACCTAGGAAAAGCTGCGCCATATAATGCCAACAAATTGGCAGCAATGAACCTCATCAACCTAAATGGCGGCCTTTTCATCTACGCCCCGAAAAACACAGTGATCGAAGAAGCGTTGTCTGTCATTTATGTGCAGCAAGACCGTTCCCTTATCAACCGCAACCTAATTGTCTTAGGGCAATCTGCGGAACTAAAACTGGTGGAAGCTTATGTCAATGATTCCAAAGCCATCATCAACCTGGTAACAGAAGTGGTTGTTGGCGATAATGCGAAACTTGACCATGCGACCATGGAGCGCCTGCACGCTGACGTGACGGCTTACAACTCCAAACGTGTCCATGTGCAAAAGCACGGCCGCTACGACTTGTCCCACGGCGCTTTGTCTGATGGGAACGTCGTCACTGAAAACCTGATCGGCTTAGTAGGAGAAGGCGCTGAATCAGAAGTGAACGTGGTTGCCATTGCTGAAAAAACGCAAAAGCAAAACGTGACCGTTATGATTGAGCACTTGGCACCGAGAACCATCGGGAACATCGTCAACCACGGGATTTCCCAAGACGAGGCCCAGTTGGTGTTCAATGGTATCGGGAAAATCCACAAAGGGATGAAAGGTTCTAATGCCGAGCAGGAAAGCCGTGTCATGATCTTGTCTGAAAATGCACGCGCGGATGCCAACCCGCTTCTTTTGATCGAGGAATACGACGTTATGGCCGGGCATGCTGCCGGTGTCGGGAAAATCGACGAAGAGCAAATCTATTATATGATGAGCCGCGGGGTAACACGCCGCGAAGCGGAACTTTTGATTATCCAAGGTTTCTTAATGCCGTTCGTTAATGAAATCTCCAATGAATCTGTTCGTGAGGAACTGACTAAAACCATCCAGGCGAAAATTTCAGCCTAAAACGAGGTGATTTTCCATGGGATTTGATGTTCATCACATCCGGGAACAATTCCCGATCTTAAAAACAACCATGCATGGCAAGCCACTGGTTTACCTAGACAACGGGGCAACGACCTTAAAGCCAAAAGCAGTGGTCGACGCCATTGACCATTATTATGAGGAAAAGACTTCCAACGTGCACCGGGGGGCGTACCAGCTGTCAAGCGACGCCACCGATTTGTACGAAGGTGCCCGCGTCAAGGTCCGGGACTTCATCAATGCCCGTACCGAAAACGAGGTCGTCTTTACCAAAGGGGCCACCCAGGCACTAAACCTGGTTGCCCAAAGCTGGGGCATCCATAACCTAAAGGCTGGCGACGAGATTTTATGCTCGGAGCTTGAGCACCATTCCAGCTTCTTGCCATGGCAGTATGTGGCGAGGGTGACAGGTGCCACTTTAAAGTTTATCCCCTTGACCGAAGAAGGCCGCATTACCGTGGAAAACACGAAATCGGTCCTCACTGAAAACACGAAGGTCATCGCCATCAATTACGTTTCCAACGTTATGGGCTACATCGCACCCATCAAAGAGATTGCCGCCCTGGCCCATTCGGTTGGTGCCATCCTGACGGTGGATGCGGCCCAGGCCCTCCCCCACATGAAAGTGGATGTCCAGGACCTGGATTGCGACTTCTTGTCTTTTAGCGCCCATAAAATGTGCGGACCTACGGGAACCGGTGTTTTATACGGGAAGCTTGATTTGCTCAACGTCATGGAACCCATTGAATTCGGTGGCGAGATGATCGATTTGGTAGGGGATGTGACGTCCACTTGGAAAGATGCCCCTTACCGCTTCGAAGCGGGTACGCCGGTCATCGCCGGGGCCATCGGCCTTGGTGCTGCCATCGACTTCATCGAAACCGTGGGTTATGAAAACATTGTGGCCCAGGAGCTTAAGCTTCGCCAGCATGCCATTGCCGGGATGAAAGAAATCGACGGGCTGACCATTTTCAACGAAGGTGCGGAAACCGGGATTATTTCTTTCAATGTGGATGGGGTACATCCCCACGACATGGCATCCATCTATGATGCCGAAGGCATTTGCGTGCGTGCGGGCCATCACTGCGCCCAGCCCCTCATGAAGTGGCTATGCCAACCGGCGACGGTGCGTGCCAGCTTTTATTTTTACAATACCATGGAGGATGTGGAAGCCTTTTTAGCAGCCACCCGCCAAGGGAAGGAGTTTTTCTCTGATGTCTTTTTCTAACCTTGAACAGCTTTACCGCCAAGTCATCATGGATCATTATAAAAATCCCCGCAACAAGGGAATCTTGGAAGCTGACGGCTACCATAGCGTCCATCTGAAAAATCCCACCTGTGGTGACGACGTGACGGTTCAAGTGAAAATTGCCGACGGGAAAATTACGGATATCCGCCACGAAGGCACCGGCTGCTCGATCTGCTGTTCGTCGGCCTCCGTCATGTCCCAGACGTTAAGGGATAAGACATTGTCTGATGCCCAGGTGCTGACTGATAATTTTTACGAAATCGTCAAGGGCCAGCCATTCAATGAGGAACTTGACATGGGCGATGCGCCTGTTTATATGGGGGTCGCCAAATTCCCCGCTAGGGTAAAATGCGCCACCATCGCCTGGAAAGCCTGCGAAACAGCGGTAGCCGAAGCGGTGGCGACTGCTAAAACACTTGCTTAATTGGAATCCCACTTGTGGGGGCCCATCAAATACATAGAATTTAAAAGGAGGGAAAAGTCGTGAGTGCCGAGTTTTTAGAAACCAAAAAAGAAGTCGAGGATAACTTATCCGTTGACTATAAATACGGCTTTATTACGGACCACAAGTCCATCAAGGATACAGGGAAAGGCGTCTCCGAGCGCGTTATCCGCGAAATTTCCGAAATCAAAGGGGAACCTGAGTGGATGCTTGACTTCCGCTTAAAATCATTCCGCTACTTTGAAAGCATCCCTATGCCAAACTTTGGGCCGGACCTGTCTTTCATCGACTTTGATTCTTACACTTACTACATCAAGCCATCTGAGCGCTCTGAAAAAAGCTGGGAAGACGTCCCTGATAAAATCAAGGAAACGTTTGACAAGCTTGGTATCCCAGAAGCGGAAGCAAAATACCTTTCCGGTGTTTCCACCCAGTTCGAATCAGAAGTTGTTTACCACAATAACCAAAAAGAGCTTGAGGAACAAGGGGTTATCTTCCTTGATACGGATTCTGCATTACGGGAGTACCCTGAGATTTTCAAAGAGTACTTCAGCAAGTCCGTTCCATTCAGCGACAATAAGTTTGCAGCATTGAACTCCGCCGTCTGGTCTGGGGGGTCTTTCATCTACGTGCCGCCTGGCGTAAAAGTTGAAAAGCCGTTGCAATCTTATTTCCGCATCAACACCGAGTCCATGGGGCAATTCGAGCGTACCTTGATCGTCGTTGACGAAGGGGCAGACGTGCATTACGTGGAAGGGTGTACAGCGCCGATTTACACGGACGATTCCCTTCATGCCGCTGTTGTTGAGATTTTCGTCAGAAAAGGCGGCCGCTGCCGTTACACGACCATCCAAAACTGGTCCAACAACATCCTAAACCTTGTAACGAAGCGTGCCATCGTTGATGAAGACGGGCATATGGAGTGGATTGACGGGAACATCGGTTCCGGGATCACCATGAAATACCCGGCTTGCGTCCTTCGCGGCGAGCGTGCCAAAGGTACAACCATCTCCATCGCCTTCGCAGGCGAAGGGCAAACCCAGGATGCGGGGGCGAAAATGATCCACTTGGCACCCAATACATCTTCAACCATCGTATCCAAGTCATTGTCCCGTAATGGCGGGAATGTCACTTACCGTGGGGTTGTCGAGCACGGGAAAAACGCCAAAGGCGCTAAATCCAACATCGAATGTGATACGATCATCTTGGATGATTTGTCCAAATCCGATACCATCCCTTACAATGAAGTGAAAAACGACGAAGTAACCATCCAGCACGAAGCAACCGTGTCCAAAGTTTCCGAAGAGCAGCTGTTCTACTTAATGAGCCGCGGCCTTGACGAAGAACAGGCCACAGAGATGATCGTCATGGGCTTCATCGAGCCATTCGCCAAAGAACTTCCAATGGAATATGCCGTTGAGCTTAACCAACTTCTTAAGCTTGAAATGAAAGGTTCCATCGGTTAATCAAATAGCAATAACCTAAAAGCCTCCACCCAAGAACAGGGTGGGGGCTTTTATGCATTTCTTGGCTGAGTAATGATGGGCACAAATCCATCGTTCGTCCAAACCACACTATTTCCCCGTCGGCTACCAAGGCAGCCCACGGGGAAAATGTAGAAAAATATTGGAATTTCGGGGGGGG
>WRGF01000114.1 GCA_009787345.1 Turicibacter sp. | reverse complement strand
GTTTCATTGGTCATTTTTATTTTTGGCAGCCGCTCTTCCATCAACGGCTCGCCATTTAAATAGGTAAACAAAAAAATCATCCGGTCGGGGCGTAGGTCAACGGAAAGCACAATGCCCGCCTGATGGTTGAAGCGGACCAAAATCGGTTTGCGCCCGCCGCTGCTTTGCCCTTCCCCAAGCTCCGTCAATAGGTTGCGGTCCAATAAATCCGCCACGATGGAGGAAACGGTGGCCTTGTTCAACAGGGTTTCCTTGGCAATATCAGCTCTTGAAATCGAGTCCCGGCGGATAATGGTCTTTAAGACGAGTTTTTCATTCCGCTCCCGGATAACGTATCGGTCAGTGACCGTTAAAAAGTCGGTGCCAGACATCGCGGTGCCCTCCTAAGTCTTTTGCATCATACCTTATTATACACCGAATTTGGCAATTTTTACAAATCCCGTGCATTATTTTAGGATTTTTCCCGTATTGGCAAAGTGGAACTTGGAATACTCCTCAAGCTTCGCCTTCCCGAATTTCTTGACAAGCTCCCGCCCCGCACGGTCAACGATGGGCCCAGCCCCTTTAGGTAGCGTAAAATCCAATTGTTTGCCCACGAGGTCCATGTATTTGACAAAAGACTCCCGTGCCAGGATGGAAGCGGCGGCAACTGCCACATGGACGCTTTCCCCTTTTTGGATGAAGTGGAGGTTTTTTTGGATAATTTCCGGCTTTTTGGGCAACTCCTTTAAATAGGAAAAATATTTGCGCCCATTGACGAACTCGTCCATCACGATGTACTCAGGATACTCGGGCAGCGACTGGACCAACTTTTTCAGCGCCAGGTTGTGCAAGTAGGCCTTGATGGAATTGGCGTTCATCCCTTTTGCCACCATCTCATTATACTTGGCATTGGGCAGCACGATGGTCTGATGGGGGATTTTCCCTTTGATTTTTTCCGCCAATTCGCAGATTTTCGGGTCTTTGTAATCCTTGGAATCCCGGATGCCAATTTTCAGGAAAGGCTCGATTAAGTGTTCAGGGACATAAGCACAGCACACCACCAATGGCCCGAAGTAGTCGCCTGTCCCGACTTCGTCACAGCCTACTGCTGACAGCCTTGCGATATTTGAAGGCAGGGTGCCGGTGGCTTTTATAATCGGGGGTGACTGCGGTTCCTCGCCGACGGGTGGCAGCTGCCATAAATAGGCCTCGGCCTCCGGGTCTGACCCCTGAAAGACCACTTTAAGGCTGTTGTAAGCCGTCACCACGCAATGGGAAGTCTTGGCCTGAAAGCGCGAGTAGGGGGGCACCTTGATGATTTGCCCCTCGTAATGGGCATGCATTTTTTCTAAGGTTTCCTTGGAAACCGTCAGGGTAATCGTAGCCATAATGTCCTCCTTGAAGTTTTGGATGGGCTTTTAAAAGCCACGTACACCTAAGTATAGCCGACTTTAGCAGATTTGTAAAAAGGAAAAGCATTGAAAACTTTGCCGGCTTATGGGATAATTAGCATCGAAGGATAATCGAGGTGAAAGCTGTGAAAGAAGCTATTAATATATTGGAATTGAACAAAATCAAGGGGTTCGTCCTGGGCCATTGCGCCAGCTCCCTTGGGCATGATAAAGTGAACAACCTGAAGCCGTCAACGGACCCGTCTGAAGTGGAATATGCCCTGAACCAGTCGGAGGAAGCCCTGCGCATCATCATGGCACTCGGGGAAGCTCCCATGGGCGGGGTGACGGACATTACGGAGGCCATCAAGCGGGCGCGGATTTCTGCCATGCTGTCCCCCCAGGAGCTATTGGACATTTCCAGGCTTTTGTATGCGGTGTCATCCCTTAAGTCATTTACGGAGCGTCTGGGATACATCCGGGTTTCGGCGCCTATTTTCTCTAATCAGGCAGGAATGCTGGTAGGCCTCGCTAGTTTGCAAAAGGCCATTAACGATTGCATCGACGAGTCGGGGTATGTGCTTGACAGCGCATCAACCGAACTTCGCTCCATTCGGCGGCAAATTAAAAGTGCGGAAAGTAAAGTCAAGGAACGGGTCAACCAGATCATGGCGGAAAAACGCACCAAGTTGACCGATGCTTTGGTCACTATGAGGAACGACCGTTATGTGCTCCCGGTCAAAGTCGAGGCAAAAAACTCCTTCGGGGGGACCATCCACGACCAGTCAAGTACGGGAAACACCTATTACATCGAGCCCCGCGAAGTGGTGGAGCTCAACAATAAGTTACAGGAGCTCCATGTGGAGGAGCGCCGGGAAATCGACCGGATTTTGCGGGTGCTTACCGAGGAAGTGAAGCTTCACACCGAGTCCCTGGCCTTGAATGTGGAAATCATGTCTGAAATCGACTTCATGTTTGCCAAAGGCAAGTACGCCCGTGCTATCAGGGCCAGCCGCCCGAAGATGAACACCCAGGGGGTCATCCGCCTGGTCCAAGCTAGGCACCCCCTCATCGACGGCAATAAAGTCGTCCCCAATGATGTGGAACTGGGGGATGAATACTCCACCATCGTCATTACCGGTCCCAATACGGGCGGAAAGACCGTCACGTTAAAAACCGTGGGGCTATTGACCCTCATGGCCCAGTCGGGGCTGTTGGTGCCGGCCCATGAAACGTCGGAGCTTGCCATTTTCGACCAGGTCTTTGCCGACATCGGGGACGAACAGAGCATCGAGCAAAGCTTGTCCACCTTCTCCTCCCACATGACCAACATCGTCCGCATCATCGAACGGCTGACGGTCAACTGCTTGGTGCTCTTTGATGAGCTGGGTGCCGGGACCGACCCGAAAGAGGGGGCAAGCCTAGCCATCGCCCTGCTGGATTACGTCAAAGCCCGGGGTGCCCGCATCATTGCCACCTCCCATTACCCGGAATTAAAGGCTTATGCTTATGAAAACGACGATGTCATCAATGCTTCCGTCGAATTCAACGTTGAAACCCTGTCCCCCACTTATCGTTTGCTGGTGGGGGTGCCGGGACGCTCCAATGCCTTTGAAATCTCAAAGAGATTGGGCCTTCGTGACCTGATTTTGGACAAGGCGCGCACCTTTGTGGAGGAGGAGCGGACGGAACTGACCGACCTCATCACCAAACTTGAGGACCGCGGCCTTGAACTAGACAAGGAAATCCAGGGGCTTCAGGAAAACAACCGCCAAGTGGCGGTCATGAAACTGGACTATGAGAAAAAACTGGAGAAATTCGAGAAGGAAAAAGAAAGGGAAATGGAAGCCATCAAAAAAGAGGCTTTTGAAACCGTCAGGCAGTCCCATGAAGAAGCCGCTGCCATCGTGGCAGAACTTCGCCAACTGAAAAAATCAGCGGATGTGTCCGTCAAAGACCATGAGCTGACCGAAAAACTGACCGCCCTGAAAACCTCCGAAACCAAGCAGGCCCAGCAGTTCGTCAAAAAAGCCAGCAACAACCGGGAATTAAAGCCTGGCGACGAAGTGACCATCCTCTCCCTGAACCGCCAGGGGGAACTGGTCGCCAAAGGCAAAAACGGCGAATGGTCCGTAGCCCTTGGCATGATGAAAGTCAACATCAAGGAATCCGACCTCCAGTACAAAGGAAAAGCCAAAAAGCAAAAAGAACCGTCCGTCAAGAGCCGGGTGTCCATGAAAAAATCAGCCAACGTCGGCATCCAGCTGGACCTGAGGGGCGAGCGCTTTGAGGATGCCATGAACATGCTAGACAAATATTTCGACGACGTGCTCTTAGCCGGCTATCACACCTTTACTGTCATCCACGGCCATGGCACCGGTGCCCTTCGCAAAGGGGTCCATGACTATTTAAGGAAAAACCGCCATGTGGCGGGCTTTCGCTTCGGCGGGGCCGGCGAAGGTGGGACAGGCGCCACCGTGGTGGAGCTGAAATAGGTAGGATAAACCCGCCCACAGACGTATATAATAACCCTGTGAGCAAATCATATTACAAACTGGCCGGGTTGTGGTATACTTAAAACATTGAAAAAACAACGGCGGTTTCGCCAAAAATCATAGGAGGAATTTAACATGTCACAAGTTATCAAAGCAAATGAAGAAAATTTCGATCAGGAAATCTCAAGTGGGGTTACGCTAGTAGACTTTTACGCTGACTGGTGCGGGCCTTGCAAAATGATTTCACCGGTTTTGGATGAAATCGCAACTGAAATGCACGGGATTGCCAAAGTCGTTAAAGTCAATGTCGACGAAGCACAGGAAATCGCACAGCGCTACGGCGTTATGTCCATCCCGAACCTGATCGTATTCAAAGACGGGCAGAATGTCCAGCAAGCCGTAGGTTTCCAACCTAAGGAAGCTTTGGTTTCCATGATCAACAGCAATAAATAATCGCCGATTAGCCCCTCAATTCACCCATGATTGAGGGGCATTTTTGTAAGGACCGTTCAAATGGCATGGAAAAAAACAGCATAAACCCCAGTCAGGCTTAAAAATCTGTCTTTTTTTGCGTTTTGGCGAATAATTTTTAAATTTTAGCACTAAAATATTGACAGTGCTAATAAGATATCATATAATCATATTAGCACAGGGAGTTAATGAGTGCTAAGAGGAGGTGTTGATATGCTGACAGATAGGCAGGTGCTGGTGCTAAAGGCCATCGTGGAAGAATTTGTCCAGACGGCGTTGCCGGTAGGGTCGAGGATTTTATCGAAGAAAACAGAGTTGAAATTTTCGGCGGCGACCATCCGCAACGACATGGCCGACCTTGAGGAACTGGGCTTTTTGGAAAAGACCCACACGTCAAGCGGCCGCGTTCCCAGCCAACAGGGTTACCGCTTCTACGTGGACCACATCGTGACACGGGAAACGTTGCCTGCATCCCAAGAGGCGGATGTCTTTAATCAGCTGTTGACCCAAAAGCAGGTGGAACGGGAAACGGCCATCAAGGAAGCCATGGCGCTTTTGTCGTCCCTGACCAACTACACTTCCATCCTCTTGGGGCCATCCTTAAAAAACTGCCGGGTGCAAAAAATCCAGTTTGTCCCCATTTCCTATACCCAGGCCGTCCTCATTTTGATTACGGACCATGGGCATGTGGAAAACCGGACGATTACGTTGCCGGAGGGCATCAATACCAAGATGATGGAAAAAATCATCAAGGCCCTGGACGAACTGTTGGTGGGGACTTTCGTATCCGAAGTCCAAGACCGTTTGAACGCTGGTTTTGAATCCCACCTGCACGATTTCATTTCTTATAAGGAAGAAATCCTTTATGCGATGCTCCAGCTTTTAGGGCAGTCGGTGCAAAACAGCAACATGGTCCTAAGCGGCCGTTCCAACATGTTGAAGCAACCGGACTTTGGGGATGCCACCCAGATGTCCAACCTGTTTGAAATGATGGAACAAAATGAATTTGTCAGGGTTATTGAGACCATCGATACGGACCAGCACCAATTGACGGTGCGCATCGGTCAGGAAAACGAGATCAAGGCCATGGAGAATTGTACCCTTATTACGGTGCCTTACCAAATCGGAGATGCCGAATATGGGAAGATTGCCCTCCTTGGGCCGACCCGGATGGAATACCAAAAAATTATTCCGCTCCTTGAGCATGTGGCCCGTATGATGTCTGACTTATATAAGTAGGAGGTGAGTTTATTGGCGAAAAGCAATGAAGAGCTGTTTTCAGCAGAAGAATTGGAACAAATCAACGACGAACTAAACGGTGAAGGAGCCACTGAGGCTCAGCCTGAATTAGTAGAAAATGAAGAAGCTGAAATTGTGGGAGCATCCCCATCAGACGCTGAACTTGCAGCACTAAAGGAAGAAAACGAAAAATTAAAGGACCAGCTCCTTCGCAATGCCGCAGAACTTGAGAATTTCAAGCGCCGTATGAACGAAGAGCAGGCCCGGGAGCGAAAATACCGCGCCCAATCGGTGGTCACAGCGGTGATACCTGCCATCGATAATTTGGAGCGAGCCGTCTCCATTGAAGCCGAGGACGAGGCGATTGCCAACTTCCTGAACGGTTTCAAAATGATCCACGGCCAATTGCTCGATGCCCTGACATCCGAGGGTGTGGAAGCTATCCCAACGGAAGGCGAGGCCTTTGACCCTAACATCCACCAGGCAGTGATGCAAGAAGCCGTGGATGGTGTGGAATCTGGCGTGGTCTTGGCAGAACTTCAAAAAGGGTACCGCCTGAAAGACAGGGTCATCCGGGCAGCGATGGTCAAAGTCAGCCAGTAATAAACTTGGCCAAAACAGCGGCTATCGCGCATGAATTACCAGCAAGTCCAATAAAAAAAATCTAAAAAATCAGCATATAAAACGGAGGTTGAAAGAAATGGGTAAAATTATCGGAATTGACTTAGGGACTACAAACTCTTGTGTGGCAGTTATGGAAGGTGGGGAAGCGAAAGTCATCGCTAACCCTGAAGGGCTTCGCACGACGCCATCGGTCGTATCATTCAAAGGCGACGAGCGCCAAGTAGGGGATGTGGCAAAGCGCCAGTCCATCACGAACCCGAACACCATCATGTCCATCAAGCGCCACATGGGGACTTCCCACAAAGAAACCATCGAAGGCAAAGACTTTACGCCTCAGGAAATTTCTGCTATCATCCTTCAGAATTTGAAAGCGACAGCAGAGGCTTACCTCGGTGAAACGGTGACGGAAGCAGTCATCACAGTACCGGCTTATTTCAATGATGCCGAGCGCCAGGCGACTAAGGATGCAGGTAAGATTGCCGGCCTTGACGTCAAGCGTATCATCAACGAGCCAACTGCCGCGGCACTTGCTTACGGGATGGACAAAACAGATAAAGAACAAACCATCTTGGTTTACGACTTAGGTGGGGGGACGTTTGACGTTTCCGTTATGGAACTTGCTGACGGTACGTTTGAAGTATTGTCAACAGCTGGTGACAACCGCTTAGGCGGGGACGACTTCGACCAAGTGGTCATGGACTGGATCGTCAAAGAATTCAAGCAAGAAAACGGCGTTGACCTTGCCGCTGATAAAATGGCGATGCAACGTGTGAAAGATGCAGCAGAAAAAGCGAAAAAAGACCTTTCCGGTGTCACTTCCGTTCAAATTTCTTTACCATTCATCTCCATGAACGCAAGCGGGCCGCTTCACTTAGAAAAAACATTGACCCGTGCCCAGTTCGATTCCATGACGGCAGCACTTGTTGAGCGTACAATGGGACCTGTGCGCCAAGCGCTTAAAGATGCAGGGATGACTGCAAACGACCTTGACCAAGTGTTATTGGTTGGTGGGTCCACACGTATCCCGGCTGTGCAAAATGCCATCAAATCCGAGCTTGGGAAAGAACCAAACAAAGGGGTTAACCCGGATGAAGTAGTTGCCATGGGTGCCGCTATCCAAGGTGGGGTCCTTCAAGGTGACGTTAAAGACGTCTTATTACTTGACGTAACGCCATTATCCTTAGGTATAGAAACCATGGGGCAGGTGATGACCGTATTAATCACCCGCAACACAACTATCCCAACATCTAAATCACAAGTATTCTCAACGGCAGCTGACAACCAGCCAGCGGTAGACATCCACGTCCTTCAAGGTGAGCGCCCAATGGCAACTGACAACAAAACACTAGGACGCTTCCAATTAGGGGATATCCCACCAGCACCACGCGGCGTGCCTCAAATCGAAGTTACTTTCGATATCGATGCCAATGGTATCGTAAATGTTAAGGCAAAAGACCTTGGAACACAAAAAGAGCAACGTATCACCATTACTTCTGATACGAACCTATCAGATGCTGATATCGAGCGCATGGTCCAAGAAGCGGCTGAGAATGCAGAAGCAGACAACGCACGCAAAGAGCAGGCTGAGCTTCGCAATGAAGCCGAGCAAATGATCTTCGCTGCTAAAAAATCCGTCACTGAACTTGGCGACCAAGTAACAGACGAGGAAAAAGCCAATGTTGAATCGGCTACTGAGGCCCTTGAAAAAGCATTAAGCGAAAACAATGTGGACGACATCAAAGCTAAAAAAGAAGAACTTGAGAAAATCGCTCAGGAACTTGCAGTGAAAGTGTACTCACAAGCAGCGGATGCCCAAGCGGCAGCAGGTGGGGAACAACCGGTTGGCGACGCAGGCGATGATGTAGTGGATGCTGAATACAAAGAAGTTTAGGAAATGATATGGCACAAAGAAAGAAAACCACTTCCTTTGTGCCACATCTTTAAGTTTAAAGGGCAGTGGGCAAAAAGTTGCCTGAAAATGGCGGCTGTATGTCATCCCTGGTTTGACCTAAAGGTGCTGTCGCATTTTGCGGTCAGCACCTTTTTTAAAAGCTGAGTTTATGGTATAATGAAAAAATATTATGTTTTGAAAATACAGAATTGTTTCATTTGGTTGGAGAGAAAAGTCAATTGGTGTGCTCGGTATCTGTGGTATGAGGATATCGTGTACTGCCAGTCGTCCCAAATGGAACAATCCTTACGATAACGGAGGAAACGGATCATGGCAAAACGAGATTATTATGATGTGCTTGGCGTTTCCAAGACGTCAAATGACCAAGAAATCAAGCGGGCTTACCGAAAGCTTGCAAAACTATACCACCCGGATGTAGCAACAGAAGAAGGGGCAGAAGCGAAATTCAAAGAAGTCCAGGAAGCTTATGACGTCTTAAGCGACGGCGATAAGCGTGCGGCTTATGACCGTTACGGGCATGCGGCAACCGATGGGGCAGGAGGTTTCGGCGGCTTTGGCGGCGGCAACCCATTCGGTGGTGGCGGATTCGGCGGTGGTTTTGACGACCTTGGCGACATTTTTGGTTCCATGTTCGGTGGGGCTTTTGGTGGCGGCGGGGGTGGACGTTCCAATCCCAATGCGGCGCAACGTGGGCAGGATATGGCACGTGAAATGACCCTGACTTTCGAGGAAGCTGTTTTCGGGACTTCCAAGGACATCACCCTTAACCGTGAAGAAGAATGTACGAAATGTGGCGGTTCAGGTGCCCGTTCCAAGGACGATGTTAAAACTTGCGGGCGCTGCTCGGGTACGGGCCGTGTCGTTGAAATCCAAAATACCATCCTCGGCAGGATGCAGACCCAAGCGGCTTGCCCGAATTGTGATGGTTCCGGTAAAGAAATCGCCCATAAATGTGACAGCTGCCACGGGCGCGGAACCGTTAAGAAAACGAAAACTGTCGAAGTCAAAGTGCCGGCTGGCGTTGACGATGGCCAGCGCTTAAGGTTGAGCGGCCAAGGAGAGGCCGGGCGCAATGGCGGTCCAGCAGGCGACTTGTACGTGCAGTTCAGGGTACTTTCCCATGGTTTTTACGAGCGTGAAGATGCCGACTTGCACTGCGAAATGCCGATTACCTTCAAGCAGGCAGCCCTCGGCGATGAAATCGAGATCCCGCTTTTAGATGGCAAGAAAATTGCGCTTACGGTTCCGGCGGGAACCCAACCGGGTGCTACTTTACGCCTTCGTGGAAAAGGTATCAAGCACATTAACCGTGAAGCCTACGGTGACATTTACGTCCATGTGAAAGTGGTCGTGCCAAAGAAACTAAACCCAAGGCAAAAAGAAATTTTAGAGGAATTCGACACGTTGGAAGACAAATCCGAAAGTGTGTGGAAAAAGTTGAAAAAAGCTTTTAAATAAAAAGATGGCACCCCGATTGGAAACGAAAACCATGTTTCCAATCGGGGTGCCTTTTGAGAATGTCAACGAATTAGGACGCAGGCTTCTGTGATTATCATGCCTGTTGCTGCCGGTTATTGCTTATAATAATCCACCCAAACCCAGGCGGGGGTATTGCTCCTTGAAGAACCCGAACCTGACCTAAAAGAAAGTGCCCCCGAGCCAGTGATATAAACGCATCCCCAGTACGAGCCACCGGGACTGACGTAATTGCTGACCATAAAGCGTTCGGAGCCGCTGCCTGAGCCCCACCAGCCACCTGCCTGGACAATCCCGACAATGCCTGAGGAAATCAGGGTTTGTATATTTTCAGAGTTGGCAGAGGCGGAGATAGATAAATTAAAGGCCTGTCGGTAAATAGCAGAAGTTCCGGCAAAGCCCCCTGTTGCCGTTTCCCCAGTGTTGTAACTGGAATAAGACGCAAGGGCAGAAGCATTGGCACTTACTTTGGAACTGAGCTGGGTAGGGTCCACAGTGACGATGGTTGACCCGGGGGTGACATTGATTACCACGTCATCTGGCGAAGTGCTTTGAAAGGACATAATGTCCCCAAAGTTGACGGGAACGTCCTGCCCATTGGCACCCACGGCTGTAAATAACGTGCTGCCGGCTGAAAAGCTGCCTGTTGGCCCGGTATCCCCTTGTGGACCGGTAGGTCCCTGGCTACCCGTATTCCCAGTACCACCAGTGTCACCTGTATCGCCTTTCTCTCCTGTAGCCCCGGTCGGCCCGATTTCACCTTGTGGCCCGGCAGGGCCTTGGTTTCCGGTAATGCCAGCAGGTCCCTGGCTTCCAGTGTCACCCGTGGGTCCCTTATCCCCTTTCGGTCCAGTAGCGCCAATTGGCCCAGCGGTCCCTTGTCCGCCGCTATCCCCCGTCGGCCCAGGGATGCCCTGAGGCCCGGCAGGACCAATGGGGCCTTGTGCGCCACTGTCACCTGTCGGCCCGGGGATGCCTTGAGGCCCGGTAGGGCCAATGGGGCCTTGTCCGCCGCTATCCCCCGTCGGCCCGGGGATGCCCTGAGGCCCGGCAGGACCTTGGCTGCCATTCCCACCAGGAGGTCCGGGTAAGCCCTGGGGACCGGCAGGCCCCTG
>WRGF01000113.1 GCA_009787345.1 Turicibacter sp. | reverse complement strand
TGATGTGGCGGCTGCCCGCCAGTCGGAGGAACCGCAGCTGGTTTCCCTGACCGGTTCCCGCAGGCCCGATGTCTGCCTTGAGCTGTGTGGCCCATCAGGGGAGCTGCTTGCCTTTTTGGTGGTGGAGGTCAAATACCGCCGCCTGAAGCATATTTACCAGGAACAGGCGGACACGGATGTGGTGGCCCAACTGAACGCTTATTCCTTGTTCGGGTACTATGAGCCGGGGGCTGCCCTGAAGCGGCAAGTCCCTAACGAGGTTTGCGTGCTTTACCCCCAGTATGGGGATGCCCGCCTTGTGAACGACCCGTTGCTTGGCTATGATTTCATCCCCATTATCCCGACCCACTTCGATTTAATGGATTCCCAGTTCAGCCCACTTTTCCAAAAAATCCAGTCGTTTTTAGCAAAAATCCCCAAAAATCCTTGATTTAGGGTGCCAGATGGGTTATGATAGAAATAACGGTAAGCATAAGGGAGTAGTCACACCAATCGGTGCGGTGATGGTCAACATGCCCGGGCAAAATGCTTTGATGCCCTGTCATCACCTTGAACTGGATATTTTCCCAACTTTTTTGGGAAGTTTTCAGTAGACGAGACTTATAAAAGGCCCCGAGCCTTTTATCAGTCTCTTTTTTGTGCGTTTTTTACTAGTAATGCGCAGGAATTTGGGAATGATAATAAAATCGGGTGCCAATGCCTAAATCTTGCGAGGGAGTGAATGTTTATGAAAAAAGACTATCAGGGATTGTCCCAAGAAGCGGTGAAGCGGTCAAGGGAAGCCTACGGGGCCAATGTTTTGCCCGAGGCGGCGAGCGAAACGTTTTTTGACAAGCTGAAAGCCAACCTGAACGACCCCATCATCCGCATCCTCATCCTGGCCCTGGCCATCAACGTGGTCTTTGCCATCATGGGGCAGACGGAATGGCTCCAAACCATCGGGATTGCCTTTGCTGTAACCTTGGCGACCCTTATCAGCACCTGGTCGGAGCACTCCAATGAGATTGCCTTTAAAAAGACCCAGGCAGATGCCTCGAAAATCATGACCAAAGTGTACCGTGACGGGGCCTTGCAGGAAATCGTCATCGACGATGTGGTACGGGGGGATTTGGTGTTCCTCCAAAGCGGCGATAAAATCCCGGCTGACGGAAAACTCATCGACGGGAAACTCAAGCTGGACCAGGCCGCCCTCAATGGTGAATCGGACGAAGCGCGGAAATTGCCCCTGCCGGAAGGGGCTGATGTCAATTTCAAAGATACCTTCGATACCTATACCCTGTTTCGCGGGACGGTGGTGACTTCTGGGGAAGCGGTCCTTGAAGTCCTTGAGGTCGGGGAGCGGTCCCTGTATGGGCAGATGGCAAGCGAGCTGTCAGTCGAGGCGGTGGTTTCGCCACTGAAGGAAAAGCTTCGCAACCTGGCGGATTTGATCGCCAAGGTCGGTTATACGGCTGGTATCCTGGTGTTTTTTTCCACCCTGTTCCAAAGCATCGTCATCAATAACCAATTCGATGGGGCGCTGATTGCCCAGTATTTCAGCAATTGGCCGGTATTTGGGCTGGACTTTTTGAATGCCCTCATCCTCGGTGTCATCATCGTGGTCATTGCGGTCCCTGAGGGGCTGCCGCTGATGATTGCCCTGGTCCTCAGCCTGAACATGAAAAAAATGCTCCGCTCCAACGTCTTGGTGCGCAAGATGATCGGGATCGAGACCAGCGGGAACCTTAACATCCTTTATTCCGATAAAACAGGGACCATCACGAAAGGGCTCCTTGAGGTGGTTACCCTCATCGACGGGGAAAACCTTGCCTATGACAGCTATGAAAGCTTGCCACAGGGGCTGTCCCAGTGGGTGAACACATCCGTCCTTTGCAACACCAATGCGGTATTGGGTACCGGGCCCCAAGGGGAGATGACCATCATCGGCGGGAATGCCACGGAAAAAGCGGTCCTTGGCTTCGTGGGAAGCCCTGAGCGTTACCTAAAGGATGCAACCCTGGTGGAAACCATCCCATTCTCCAGCGCCCGCAAATTCTCGGCAACCCGCATCACCGGCAGCCTTGAAACGACCCTCATCAAAGGGGCGCCGGAAAAAATCCTGCCCAATTGCAGCCATTACTATGACAAAGATGGCAACAGGCAGCCATTTACCCATCTGGAATCCCTGACAAAAACCATTGATGAATTGGCAGGCCGCTCCATCCGCCTGTTGGCCTTGGCAACCACCAATGAACAGGTGACGAAAGAAAGCCTGCCGACGGACTATACGCTGGTCAGCATCCTGGGCATCCGCGATGATGTGCGAAAAGAAGCGGTTGAAGCCATTGCCGATGTTCAAAGCGCTGGCATCCAAGTGGTCATGATTACCGGTGACCGCCGTGAAACTGCCGTTGCCATTGCCAAAGAAGCCGGCATCCTACGCCAAGAAGGGGATGTGGTATTGACTTCTGAGGAACTCAATACCATGTCCGATAATGAAATCAAAGATGTGCTGCCAAGGATCCGGGTCATTTCAAGGGCCTTGCCGACGGATAAGTCGCGCCTGGTGAGGTTGTCCCAGGAACTTGGCTTGGTCTGTGGGATGACAGGGGATGGTGTCAACGATGGCCCTGCCCTTAAGCGTGCCGATGTCGGATTTGCCATGGGAAGCGGGACGGAAGTTGCCAAAGAGGCGGGGGATATCGTGATTTTGGACGACAACTTCAAATCCATCGCCCATGCGGTCCTTTATGGGCGCACCATTTACCGCTCCATCCAAAAATTCATCACCTTCCAGCTAACCCTAAACGTGGCAGCGCTTGCCACAAATTTTTTAGCCCCGTTCATCGGCATGACCAGCCCCCTCACCATCGTCCAGATGCTATGGGTCAACCTGGTCATGGACAGCCTTGGCGCCCTGGCGTTCGGTTCGGAGCCGACCCTGCGCCGCTATATGAAGGAACGCCCTAAAAAACGCACGGAAAGCATCGTGACCCCGCAAATGCTGGTTGCCGTCCTGATGTCGGGATTTGGCCTGACAGCCATCGGGTTATGGATCTTAAACAGCGCGGTCGCCTTTAGGTGGTTTGAGAGCCAAGAACACCTTTACACGGCCTACTTCGGGTTTTTTATCCTGTTTGCCGTTGTCAATGGCTTTCATGCCCGCACAGAACGCATGAACATCTTTGAAAACATTAGCTTAAATCCAAATTTCCTTAGGATCATGGCCTTTATCGTCGTTATCCAAGTGGGGATGATTTTCATAGGCGGGGAAATCCTAAGGACCGTGCCTATCAGCTTCCGTGAATGGATGATTGTCGTGGGCATGGCACTCCTGGCACTACCGCTAGGGTTCTTACGCAAATTGATCTTCAAAAATAAAGAAACCCCCTCCCTGGAGATGGAAGTCTCCACCCAAGCAGGTGCGCCCTTAGTGGAAAAGCCGGCAAAAAAGATTAATAAGTCCTAGGGGGCTGACGCAGATTATCCTCAAAAAAAGATTCCAAAAAAAGGACAAAAGGGAGCCGATTGAGCTCCCTTTTGTCATAAAATAATTATATGACAAACAAAATAATTAATTTAAATATCGATTATACCCTATTCCAAGCTAACTATCGACGGTATTGCCCATGGAGGGCGCATTCGCTTCCATCAAAAACAATCAAGGCTTCACCCGGTCCTGATGCGCGGAGTTCCACAACGTGAAGATAGAATTCCTGATTCTTTCCCTGGCATTTAACATCTGATAGCTCCAGAACCGCATTTAGCATCAAAAGCTGATCCTTCACCTCCACCCGCTGGCAGTCTCCGAAGCAGCGTAGCCTCGGATTTTCTAATTTTTTTGAGGGTAATTTGATGCCTTCTTTTAATCATGCCTAGAAATGGCCGAAAAATGTAAAAAGGTAAAAGATAAAATCCCTCAAAAAAAGGGCTGGGGCGTGTTGTTAAAAAAAATTGTGTAGATTCGGACGTACAGATATTATATATTCGACATAAATAGACAAAAAAAGAGTGAAAGGGTAGTATAATTACAAAAATTGTGGTAAACTGAAGAAAACTAAACGAGGTGGTACCAAGTCAATGGAAAAATTAAACAGGAAAAAGCAATTGCGACATTTTTTATACTATGTGCTTTTGGTTTTGCTTGCCCTAAATGGACTTAAATGGGCGACACATCCCTTCGGCCTGAACTTGGGGCAGATTTTCCCTATTTGGTACCCTAAAATTTTCGGTGGGACGTCATCCTAAAAACGTCAGAGAAATTTTAACGAAATTTAGATGGGGAAGGGAGGACCTAAGGAAATAACTAAATATGTAAAAAATGTAAAATAAGATACACTAAATTCAGCTATTTGACTAGAATTGCCAAAAAAAAAGCACTTTTATTTGAAAAACCTCTTGAAAAACAGGGGAAAACAGAGTAGAATAATCTCTAACACTAAATGAAGCAGCAACGAAAAAATTTGGCCTTGGATTTTATAAGGGGAGTGACCAATGTGACAGCACCGCTATTAGAGCTAAACAACCTAAAGACATCTTTTAAGATAAATGACGACTATCACGCAGCCGTTGACGGCTTGACCTTGACCATCAATAAAAACGAAGTGCTTGCCATCGTAGGCGAATCAGGATGCGGAAAAAGCGCCCTGGCATTCTCCATCATGCAACTTCACACGAAAGCAAAAGTCGAGGGGGAAATCAATTACGAAGGCGAGAACCTGATTGGGGCGCCAGCGGCCAAGCTGAATGCTTTAAGGGGAAAAGACATCGGGATGATTTTCCAGGATTCGCTGTCGGCCTTAAACCCACTGATGGTAGTCGGCGACCAAATCGGCGAAATCATTTATTTGCATCATAAAAAAGGCTCTAAAGCCGAACGCAAGTCCCAGGTTTATGACTTGTTAGAAAAAGTTGGCATCCCCAACATCGAAAAAGTATACAACCAATACCCCCATGAATTATCGGGCGGGATGAGGCAACGTGTGGTCATCGCCATGGCCATTGCCAACAAGCCGCAATTGCTGATTGCCGATGAGCCGACCACAGCGCTGGACGTTACCATCCAGGCACAAATCCTTGAACTCCTTCGTGAACTTAAAGAAGACATGGACGCCGGTATCATCATCATTACCCATGACCTAGGCGTCGTTGCCGAAATGGCAGACCGGGTTGCGGTCATGTACGCCGGGCAGATTGTTGAATTGGCTGATGTATATACTATTATGGAAAATGCCAAGCATCCTTATACACGTTCGCTCCTAAATTCCATGCCATCCGCAGATCAAATCAAAGATAAGCTGCATGTGATCCAAGGGGTTGTCCCACCTTTAAATAGATTGCCACGCACGGGCTGCCGTTTCCAAGAACGCATCCCTTGGATCGACGCCTCAGCCCATGAGGAACACCCAGAGCTTCGCGAAGTGGCACCAGGGCATTTTGTAAGATGTACCTGCCATGAGCATTTTGAATTTCCAGCAGACCAAAAACACGCATAATAAAAGCAGGGCTTATCAATAGCCTGGCCAAGCAATATTTCCAAGGGAGGTGAAGCTTTCATCAACGCTTTGGCATCAGGGTGAAAATACCCAATGTTATCGTGATACCACAAAAAGAGGGTTGTTGTAAAGCATAAAATATGAGTTTAGTCGAAGTGAAGAATCTAAAGGTTTACTTTCCTATACGAAGCGGGATTTTTCGCCGGGTAACAGGTAATTTCAAAGCAGTGGATAATGTGTCATTTACCATTGAAGCAGGCCAGACTTATGGTTTGGTTGGGGAATCCGGTTCCGGAAAAACCACGACGGGCCGTGCCATTATCGGCTTGAACCATGTGACGGGCGGTTCCATCCTTTTTGAAGGCAAAGAACTTTCCAAAGGCCGCATCGCTGCCAACAGGGACACTTATAAGGAAATCCAAATGGTTTTCCAAGACCCATATTCTTCCCTAAACCCTAAAAAACGCGTCTTGGATATTATTGCTGAACCCCTTCGAAACTTTGAAAACCTGTCAAAGGACGAAGAATTTGAACGGGTGCAGGAACTTCTTGGCATTGTCGGCCTACCAGCAGACGCCATTTACAAATACCCGCACCAATTCTCCGGTGGGCAGCGCCAGCGTATTGGACTTGCCCGTGCCATCGCTTTGAAACCAAAGTTAATCATTGCCGATGAGCCGGTTTCCGCATTGGATGTATCGGTACAGGCACAGGTGCTGAACTTCATGAAAGAAATCCAAAAGGAACTGAACCTGACGTATTTATTCATCAGCCACGACCTTGGGGTTATCCGCCACATGTGCGATAAAATCGGTATTATTTACAAAGGCCGCTTCGTTGAGGAAGGCACTGCCGATGAAATCTTTGAAAACCCGCAGCATATTTACACGAAACGCCTGCTGGTCGCCATACCGGACACCAACCCAAGGAAAAGGGAAGAATCCCGCCGCCGCAGAAAGCAAATCAACGAAGATTTCGACCGCCTGTCTGGTCAATACTTCGACGAACATGGGTTAGCACATCCACTGCAAGCCATTTCTAAGTCACACGCCGCAGCCATCAAGGGGGTATAGGACATGATTAAATTTATTATCCGCCGGTTGCTCTTAACGCTGCCACAAATTGTTATTTTGAGTTTTATCGTCTTCTTGCTGGCCCAGGCAATGCCAGGCGATGCACTATCCGGGATGATTGACCCAAGCCTTTCCCCTGAAGCCATTGCCGGTGCAAGGGAAGCTTTAGGATTGAATTTACCGTGGTATACCCAATATTGGAACTGGTTCACGGGAATGCTTCAAGGGGACTTCGGGCGTTCATTCGTCCACCGTACCGACGTTACCACGGTTATTGGTCAACGGCTCTATAATACCCTTGGTTTATCCATCCTGACATTAGTGCTTACTTATGCCATTGCAGTCCCATTAGGGATCATTGCTGGCCGTTACAATGGGACTTGGAAAGACCGCATCATTTCAGGGTATACCTTCTTTGCATTGGCCATGCCATCATTTACAATGGCGCTTTTGGCCTTATTCTTCTTTGGGTTCCAACTGGGTTGGTTCCCGACGGGAGGAAGCGTGGACCCGTTTGCATTCGCAGCTGGAGGGTGGACCTATATAATGAGCCGCCTAGAGCACATGTTCTTGCCAGCACTTTCCCTGGCCTTGATTTCCACGACTGCTATTATCCAGTACCTGCGCAGTGAAATCGTGGATTTGGAAGGGCGGGAATTCATCATTACTGCCCGGGCAAAAGGGGCAGATGAGAAACGTGTCTATAACAAGCATATTTTCCGTAATTCATTGCTGCCTATCGCTTCTTTCTTAGGTTTTCAGATTGTTGCCATTATTGGCGGCGCAATCTTTGTGGAAAGTATCTTCGTTTTCCCTGGGATGGGACAGCTGATGATTACTTCCATTACGGCAAGGGACTTCTCGGTAATGACGATTCTTATCTTGATGTTCGGGGTTGCTTCCATTTTAGGGGCAATGCTATCAGACATTATCTTGACACTTGTGGATCCTCGTATCCGGATTAAATAGGGAGGGATATTATGGAATCGACATTGACGCAAAAAAAATCCCCAAAAATGATTCAAAACAAGAAGAACCCGAAATTAGATGGTGCTTCAACGGTATCCCCGTTTCAAATTTTCAAACGGGAAATCGTTAAAGATAAAGTAGCGCTGGTATCCTTAGTCATATTGGTGGGCATCACCTTGTTGGTAACGGTCATTCCGTTTTTTATCAACGAAGCCGAGCTCACCCACGTTGATTTGTTTAACACAAACCAACCACCCTCAGCTGATTTTTGGCTAGGTACCAACCATAGTGGGCAAAGCGTATTGGGAATCTTGGTTTTAGGTGCCCGCAATTCACTGACCCTGACCATTATGGTGACGCTCCTGACTGGGAGCTTCGGAATACTATTTGGTTTGGTTTCCGGTTACTTCGGTGGACAAACAGATAATGTACTGATGCGGGTCGTGGATTTTTTCAACATCCTTCCTACTTTGGTCATTATCATCGTATTTGTTACACTGGTTGATTGGAGCTACTTGAATATGATGTTCATCCTGTCAGCTTTCGCTTGGACAGGGATTGCACGCTTGATCCGTTCAAGAGCCCTTCAGGAAAGGGAATTGGAATATGTCCAGGCTTCCAAAACGCTGGGCACCCCCCACATGAAAATCATGTTTAGGGAAGTATTCCCTAACATCTTGCCGTTGGTCATCGTTCAAATGACCTTGTCTTTATCGGCAAATGTGGGCTTGGAGACGGGGCTATCCTTCCTAGGGTTTGGCTTCCCGTTCGAAACCCCAAGCCTTGGCGGTATGATCCGTACAGCAACTAACCCAACGGTTATGCAAAACCGCTGGTGGGTATGGTTACCCGCATTGGTACTTGTTTTTGTATTGATGCTTTCAATAAATAACCTGGGGCAATGCCTGAAACGGGCAACCGATGCAAGGCAGCGCCGCGGTTAAGGGAAACAACTAATAAAGCACGGCTTTGGAGTCAACCCTGAAGCCAAATGCAGGAGAAAATGGAGGAATTAAGATGAGAACAGCTAAATGGAAAAAATTTGCAGGCGTTACAACAACATTGGCATTATTAGTCTTGGCAGCATGTGGGCAACAAACTGAAGACCAGCAAGCCGCTGAAACACCATCGGCTTCAGAAGAAGCTAACGGGGCTGAAGGGCAAGCGCCTCAGGCATCCATGGTCATCAACGATGGTATCATCGACTATACCCAGTTCAATGAAGTAAAAACAAACTTTGGGGAAGCCATTGAAGGCGGGTTCCTAAATATCGGTTTGGCAGCACAGCAACCATTCCCAGGTATCTTCAATGCACTATTCAGCGAAACAGCTAATGATGGAAATATCCACCAATGGTTCCAAGAGACTATCTACTCTGTAGATGACAGCTTCCAGATGAACCAAGAAGGGGCAGCTACTTGGACAGTTTCTGAAGATTACCGTACCTTTACATTTACTATCCGTGACAATGTCAACTGGAATGACGGCGAGCCGGTAACGGCATATGACTGGTTATTCTCTTTAGAAGTATTGGCAAGTGCAGAATACCAAGAAGCTGGATTCGTCCGTTTCTCCGGTCAAGCACGTGAAATCGTTGGGATCATGGACTTCCATGAAGGAAATGCAGACCACATCGAAGGTGTTAACGTCATCGACGAAAAAACATTGGAAATTACTTTTAACGAAGCAAGCCCATCCATCATGTCAGGTGGCGTACCAGGGACAGTTATCCCACGCCATATCTTCCAAAACATCCCAATCGCTGAAATGGCTGACCATGAAGCATCCCGTACAAACGTAGTAAGCTTTGGTCCATTCATCCTTGATACAGTGGTACCAGGGGAAGCTGTTACTGTTGTTCGCAACGAAGACTACTGGCAAGGTGCCCCTCATTTGGCAGGTGTCAACATCCAAGTCATCAACCCTGAGTTGGTTGCAGCTGCAATCCGCAATGGTTCCATTGACGTAGCCATGGGAACAGGATTCCCGGCAGGGCAAATTGTCGACAATGCTGACCTTAACAATGTGGAGTGGCTAGGCCGTGCAAATGCGTCTTACCGTTACATCGGCTTTAACTTAGGGACTTGGGATGCGGCAGCTGGTGAAGTTGTACCTAACCCAGAATCCCGCGTGGCTGATGTGCGCCTTCGCCAGGCAATGTGGATGGCAATCGATACAGATGCGGTAGCTACTCAATTGTTCAATGGCTTAGGCCGTGCAGCTGGTGGTTTGATTACGCCGTCCCACTCCTCTTTCTTCTCTGACACGCCTCGCCCTGCCTTCAACGTAGATGCTGCCAATGCTTTGCTTGACGAAGCTGGGTTCTTGGATGTAGATGGCGACGGTATCCGTGAAGACCAAGATGGAAACCCATTTGAGCTTAACATGTCTTGGAATACTTCTGATGCAACACGCGAAACACAAATTGCTTTCTTCGTCCAATCATGGGCTGCTGTTGGCTTGAATGTTAATGCCGTAGAAACTGACGGAAACTCCCACTTCGAGCGTATCCAAGAAGACGACCCGACACTAGACTTGTTCTACGCTGGTTGGTCACTAGGATGGGATGTTAGCCGTGCAGCGACTTACGGACCTAACTCCGCATTCAACTTCTCCCGTTTCGTAAGCGAAGAAAACACACGCTTAGTAAATGCAATCGACTCTGTTGAGTCCATGGACCCAGAAGTACGCGCGGCTTACTTTGCAGAGTGGGAAGCTTACATGATGGAACAAGTTCCAGTATTCCCAATCCTTTACACTTACACGCCAACACCAATCAACAACCGCGTCCACAACTGGCGCTTAGGAGTTCCTTTAGCAACGTTCGCACATGAACTTGCTGTTACTCAAGAGACTGGTATTGCACAACAATAATTTTTAAAAACAGGGGCACCCTTTGATGTGCCCCTGTTTTTTTGTGCCAATGATAGTATATCAAGGGGGCAGCGATAGCGGTTGCCCCCAATTAAAATAGGGCAAACGGCGGGAAATAATCAATCCCCGACGTTTGCCCTATTTTTTTAATCTGCTGTAAGCGTCAAATAACAACACGGCTTTAACCCGTCCCGGTTCCCATGGTATAATTGCCGTATCAAAGTTTATGTAACGCAAAAAGCCCCGGTCGGG
>WRGF01000112.1 GCA_009787345.1 Turicibacter sp. | reverse complement strand
GGGGGGTATAATAAGCACATATTAGAGAAACATCCAATTTAAGGAAAATCTTATTAAGGGAAGCAGGTCCGGAATTGCCTCCTTTGCTAAAATTCTCATTATCTTAATGGCAGCTCCCTTAGGGATTGCTGGTGGACAGATTTTCAAGCGGGGAGTACCCGGTAATGGATTGCAAGGCAGTCCAACGCTGGGAGCGACCTGAAACGCTAATTTTGTAGGGTCAGCAAGATGAACCACTTATAGGGGTAGCGTGCATGAAGGACTTTCTACCAGATTATCACCAACGGGGGATTGTCATGAGGGTTGTCAATCTAATAAATCCAAGAGAAATAAAGGGGAATAAAAGCATGAAAAAGCAAAAATTAGCAGCCCTTGCAACCGCTTCTGCATTAGTAGCCGGTGGGGCATTCTTAGGTTCACAAGCATTGTTCAATGGTCGAACCGAAGTAGAACCGCGATTATCCATCCAAACAGGTTCAATTGCAATCGATGTAGCGCCGGAAACTTGGGTAGCGACAACATTCGGTACTCAGGCTGTTGCTGTGGATGGCAATGCCTTCACACACGCACAAATCGGTGATGTGTTTACCACAGACATCACGGTGACAAATACAGGTACCTTGAATGCTGAAGTAACTGGGACATTAGCCCAACTTGGAGGCTATTTCTATGTTAATGGCGTTCCCTTTACATTAGCGGTTGGTAATCCTTATTATAATTATTATGGGCATCAAACAGTGTTGGCACCAAATGCATCCGTTGCAAAACCATTAACGCTGACAATCGGAAGTATTGCTTCACCTTATGCTCCATATGCAGACAACGCAGCTCAGAACAGAACTTTTGCCTTAAATACGGCATCAGCTTATGGACATGAAAAATCTGTTTTAATCAATGCAGTGCAGACATGGTTAGCTCCAACTGTTAATGCTGAATAAAATAAATTCCTGAAATAATATTAAAAGCACCGGCACTTTCGGTGCTTTTAATACTATAAGGAAAGGAGGCCATGCCTTGAAAAATAAAAAAATTGGTATATTGCTGACCTCCCTTGCCCTCTTGTTGGGCGGCAGCTTTGTTGGAAGCCAGGCATTGTTTTCATCGACTGCATCTGTTTCCCCAAGCCTGAACATTACCATGGGCTCTTTGCAAGTGGAGGCAGTCGGTGGCTGGTATCTAAATGACAACCCGATAGGGTATTTTAGCTATGCGCCATGGTATTTAAATAGCCTGGATGTATTGTCCCGCACCGTAACGGTAAGAAATTCTGGCAGCTTGGCACAACGCATTTACATTTATCCAAGCATTGCGGACATGAATTTCAGCAGGCCCCGCAACGGCATCCGCTATACAGCAACTGCTGCCCAAATCCCTGAAGTTTTGCAGCCGGGGCAAAGCTTTGAAATCTCGCTTAAGGCAGTGGTGGAAAACGCTTATATAGCCAGCCGTTATTATCATAACCTGGATTATTTCAGCGATATATTCATTGAAGCCATTCAATTAGGCACCACACACTAAGGAGGGACGGAATATGCTAAAAAAATTCATAAGCAGTGTGTTTTTATCGATTCTTATCGTCCCTTCGCTGCCTGTATCGGCTAGCTCTGCTACTGGGTCGCCCATTGGGGAAATTGAGCTTTGGCAGCATGGTACCGTTGGTTTTCAGGAATTTATCCTGGAAAATGATAGCGATGAAGTCAGGCTGATCCATCATTTGGCACTTGAAAAAGTGTATAAAAGCAGTGTAAGCGAGCTGCCTTTATACCGACAGTTTGAAGAAAAATCCCAAAATACCGACATCCAAATATCCGAGTCGGGTGTTGTACTTTTCCATGGCAGGCTTTCGAAATTGATGGATTCCGGTGGGGTCTTGTTGGATGCTCCCCTGCGCTTAGGTCCAGAACCCGTTACCCTGTTGTTTTTAATGGATATGGGTGCTGGGGAACTTGGGAACGATGCCATGGGCTTAACGACCATTTACCAGTTGACTTACCAATTTGAAGTTGAACAGACGGAAGATTCCGCGGCAACGCCTGTCCCAGATTCAACTAGGCCAGCTAGGGAACCTTCAAGGCGGCCTAGCGTGAACTTGCCGGCGACTGGAGCGGGCTCCCATTCCGTGTTGGCTGGACTGGGCGGATTAATGTTAGTAAGTGGGTTGTGGATAGGAAAAACCAAGCGGAAACGGGGGGAAGTGAAATGAAACTAACTAAGTTAAGATCCCGTGAAGTAACCCTTACTGTTTTCACCTTGGCAGTTACTTCCCTTGGCTTGTCAGGGGCAAACCAGGAGACAGGTGCTTGGTTTACGGATTATGCAGTCGTTTCCAATAGCATGGCTTTTCGGGTAGCGCCACCATCGTTATACGCACCCGCATACTTGCCTCTTGATGAGAATCAATCTGAAGATGCTCTTGAAGAAAGCCACTATGTAAGCTATGGCGATTTAACGACTTATCCCGAAGGGGAATCAACACAATACTATCCAGCTTTTGAAAGTGACTACAGTTCGGTTGGCGATGAAGAAGAACAGGGATTGCCAATTGATAACCCAGATGCTGAAACGCAAGATGGGGAATCTATTGAATTGGTTGCAATCGAAAGCCCAGAACCTGAACCACAAAGCGAAGAAGCGCAGGTAGTGGAATTGCCAGTGGAAGAACAGGAATATGCTTATTAATCCCTTAAGAATCTGGTAAAGTGGGGCCAGGGATCACCAGAAGAAAAAAATAACCTGGGGAAATGCCGGTTTACGGTATTTCCCTTAAAAAATGGGAGGAGTTTTGATGTTTAAAAAAATACTTTATAGCCTATTGGGATTGATGGTATCCCTCGTTTTCTTAAATTTATTGACGGCGCGCTCGGATACGGCATTTAACCTGATTGGGTTTAGGACGTATACGATTTTAACGGGCAGCATGATTCCATTCGCAAATCCCGGGGATGCAATCTTCGTGACTGCCAACCCATCCAATTTACAAGTAGGGGACGTTATTACTTATCATGACCATCAAGGAGGCATCACGACCCATCGCATTGTTGATATAGAGGAAGCTGCTATAACAACTCGAGGAGATAACAATAATGTGGATGATGCCCATACCATCGATTTTGAAGCCGTTATTGGGCGGGTATGGTTTGCCATACCAGGGCTTGGATTTGTGATGAACTTTTTGGGTCAGCCACTTATGACTGCCGGGCTAATGGTATTATTGGGCTTGATAGTTGGAAGCCATGCCATGTTTAGCAATGAAAAAAATGTTAAAAAAGTTCAGGTTGAATAAATTTTATTCCTTAGGCTCAAGGACTATGCTGAAACAAAAAAACAACCCCCATTGCTTGGAAATGATTTTCTCCAAGTGATGGGGGTTTATTGTGATTTAAATTTCCATGATAATCGGCAAGATCATCGGGCGGCGCTGGGTGCGCTCAAATAAGAATGGGCTCACCGTATCGGAAATAGCGGCTTTGATTTCTTCTGGCTGCCATGATTTTTGGCCATTTAATTTTTTAAGGATGGTATCGCGGACCAGCTGTTCCGTGTTTTTGATCAGGTCCTCGGATTCTTTCATGTAAACGAAGCCGCGGGAAACGATGTTCGGGCCATTGAGCAGGCGGCGGTCCTGCTTCTTGACGGAAACCGCCACAATGACCAAGCCGTCTTCTGAAAGCACCTTGCGGTCGCGGATCGTTTCCGTTTCCACATTCCCGATGCCGCTGTTGTCTGTGTAGATGGTACCAGCTGGGATACGGCCAGCAATACGGGCAGAGTCGGAAGTAAGGGCCAGCACCTCGCCATTGTTCATGACGAAGGAATTCTCCTTAGGGACACCGCACTGGGCGGCAAGTTCCGTGTGGATGGACAACATGCGGTATTCACCGTGCATCGGCATGAAGTATTTCGGTCGGACAAGGCTTAACATCAGCTTAAGCTCCTCTTGTCCACCATGCCCGGACGTATGGATATCCGTCAGCGGGCTATGGGTAATGACCTCGGCACCTGAACGGTAAAGGGCATTGATGGTCTTGCCAACGCTGATGGCATTCCCAGGGATTGGGGAGGATGAGAAAATCACTGTGTCGCCAGGGATGATCTGGATTTGGCGGTGGGAACCGTTGGCAATCCGTGAAAGGGCTGCCAGTGGCTCGCCTTGGGAACCGGTACAAAGGATGGTCACTTCGCTGGCCGGCAAGTGCTTCACCTCATGGGCAGAGATGAACGTTTCGTCCGGGGCCACGATGTAACCGTATTCCCGCCCGATTTTAATGGCAGATTCCATGGAGCGGCCAAAGATAGCGATTTTACGACCGGTCTTGATACAGGCCTCAACGATTTGCTGGACCCGGTGGACGTTTGATGCGAAAGTGGCGATGATGATGCGGCTTTCGATTTTTTTGAAAATGTCATTGAGGGATTCACCTACGCGGCGCTCGGAAATTGTAAAAATCGGAAGCTCGGCATTCGTTGAATCGGAAAGCAGGCATAAAACCCCTTGGGCCCCTAAAGCAGCGATCTTAGCATATTCCGCAGCCGGCCCTACCGGTGTAAAGTCAAACTTGAAATCGCCGGTTGATACGATAACCCCTTCAGGTGTGTGGACTGCCAGCCCGAAAGAATCGGGGATGGAGTGGTTCGTCCTGAAAAACGTCACCTTCATGTGCTTCGTTTCGATGACCGTATCCGGGTTCAAGTCAAGCAAGTTGGCTTTTTTCATCAATTTGCGTTCTTCCAGCTTGTTCTTGATCAAACCGGTTGCCAGCTTCCCAGAATAAATCTTCGGGATCTGTACCTGGCGAAGCAGGAATGGGATCCCTCCGATGTGGTCCTCATGGCCGTGGGTAATGATCAGGGCAGCGATTTTGTCCTGGTTGTCAATGAGGTAACGGTAGTCGGGGATGACATAATCCACCCCTAATAAGTGGTCCTCAGGGAACTTGATCCCCGCATCGATGACGATGATTTCGTCCTTATATTGGACACAGTACATGTTCTTTCCAACTTCTCCAAGCCCGCCCAGTGCAAAAACTGAGACTTCGTTGGCCTTAAGTTGGACTCCTTTGCGATAATTGCTCATTCAAAACGTCCTTTCTGTGTGTATTGCGATCCATTTTTTTCCTATTTTAAACATGCTAAAACCACTTCGGTGATTATAAAAGGTATTCCCGGGTTTTGCATAGATCCATAAAAAGAAGTCGCTAGTCAATCCATTATAACATGATTTAGCCACCGTGTCGAAAAAATATTGAAAAAAGAATGAAATTAATGGTGTAAATCTGCTATCCTATACATAGAGGAAAAACAAGTTGCTAAAGGAGGGCTTCAAAATGACGTTACCAGCAAGTGAATTGGCAGCCGAAAACAACAGGCTGGCCATCAAGGCCCTTTTGGAGGGGCCAAACCCCGAAGAAGCCCTGGCTTATTATTTAAAGGCCCTAGGGCACGAACCCGGGTCGTCAACGCTGCATTACAATATTGGCGTCTTGTACGATGAATTTCTCGATGACCCAAAGGAGGCGGGCAGCTATTTTAAAAAAGCCATTGGGTTAAAACCGGATTACGCCGATGCCCACATGGCCCTATGCGAGCTCCTGATGGAAGAGGGGAATTTTGAAGAAGCTTTAAAACATGCGCAGCTTGCTGAAAGATCAGCCCCAATGGATGGGCGCAACCTTAATAACCTGGGCTGCCTTGCCGTGAAAATGGAAGCCGATTACGAAAAAGCGGCCAGTTATTTTGAACAGGCGGCCCTATCAAACCCCGATAATAGCGTGGCTTTCGCCAATTTGGCCGATGCCTTCATCCATCTGGGAGAAAGCGAACAGGCCGCAGCCGCTTACGAGGAAGCCCTGCGATTAGAACCGGATAATGGGATTTATTGCTTCCACTACGCCCAAATCCAAAAACTCCACTTCATGGATTACTTTGAAGCGGAGAAATACTACTTAAAGGCCATCCGTCTGTCACCGAAAGAACTGGCGCCTTACCGGGCACTAAGGAATCTTTATGCTTACGAGCTGTCCGATGACCAAAAAGGAGCCGAGGTTTTAGAGGCCGCATCCAAATTATTCCCCGATGAGGTGGGCCTGCTCCTTGAAATAGCCGGGATTTATGACTATCAGTTGGGCGATTATGAAAAGGCCCGGGATTATTACGAAAAAGCAGTCGAACTGGATTCCGAAAACCTAGGGGCCTGGTCGGCTCTTGGCGTCGTCTGCGCAGAAATGCTAAAAGACCATGAGCGGGGCCATGAAGCCTACCTGCGGGTATTGGAACTGAAGCCGGATGACCTTCATGGGCACCTCAATCTGGGCCATCTGTACTTTTACCGGTTCGGGCAGCCCGGCCTTGCCAAGGAACATTATGAAAAAGCGGTCGCCCTCATGAAAGGAACGCCTGATGAAGGGGTTTATGGCGGGGAAATCTACCTGTCCCTTGGCATCTTGGCGGAACAATTTTTAAAAAACCGCAACCAGGCCATCGACCTGTATGAAAAGGCCATCGAGCTAGGGGAAGAAGAAATCGCCAAACGAAGGCTCATATCCCTTTATGGCCAAGATTCCAGAGTGCATTAGGAACCATTCAACAACCGAAGGACCGTCGGATGAAATAGCTAAAAGGAGGTTGACGTTTTGTGTCAACCTCCTTTTAATTTGCCTATTCCTCAAATTCGATGGCTTTGGCACCTGGGATGGGTGCCATGGGATTTTTTGCATCGATGCGGTCGATGAACAGCACCCCATTCAAATGGTCGATTTCATGCTGGAACACGACACCAATGTAGCCCCTTAGGCGCAGGCGCACCTTTTTGCTGTCCATGTCATATCCTTCGATGGTCAAACGGCGGTGGCGGGGGACAAGCCCTTCCACTTCCCTGTCGATGGAAAGGCAGCCTTCTCCCGTTGGCAAATAGGTCATTTCCTCCGAATGGCTGATCACTTTCGGGTTGGCAAGGGCGTAGGAGTGGATTTTTCCTTTTTCATCTTCGCTATGGACGGCGATGATGCGCTCTAAAATGTTAAGCTGGGGGGCGGCAAGGCCGACGCTTTCCCGTAAATCGTATTTTTCCGCTAAACGCTCGTCTTGGCTATTTTTAATATATTGCAGCATGTCTTTCATCAATTGGACATGTTCATTGCTAAGGGGCACCGGGACTTCTTTAGCTTTCATGGTAAGCGTAGGATGCCCTTCGCGGATGATATCTTTCATGGTAATCATTCAACTACACTCCATTCTCTGGGACTTGTACTTATTATACCAAATTTATGGCCATTTGTTAATGGATGATTTTGGGAGATGCCATTTTCGTCAAGCAAAACGGTTGTAGGGTGCCTCTAATAACTCGCTTTGCCCGCATTTGCGAGGATTTTTTCGTCCAGCCGAGGAAGTGAAAATGCAGTGAAGTGGAGCTTCATGGCATTTTTGCTGACGACGGATGGGCGGAAAAAGACCGCAAATTCGGGTGAATTGGAGTTATTAGAGGTGCCCTGTAGCACCCTTTTTTGGTGACATAAAAAAGGGCCCAGATACACCCTTTTTCGCACCCCATGGGGTTATAATCTAGCAGCCGCAATCGCATTCACAACCGCAATCCCCGAATCCGAAACCACGGTTTCCTCCGCAGCAGAAGCAGAAGAATAGAATAAAAGCAATAATAATGATAATCCAGCAGCAGCTGCCCCCGCCATAGCCGAAGCCTGCGGGTGCCATAGCCACGGGTGCCATTACAGGGTAGCCGCCATTCATCCCGCAGCTGCAACCCTGGGCGCCGAAAGCTTGGGCCGGCTGCCCGTCACATCTATAGTACATCACATTTCCCTCCCTTACTGTAAGGCTAATATATCATACGCAGCAAGCCGGCAAAAAGGAAGGGCAACAAGCCAAAATAGGCGAATTCCCAATGGAACCGCCTACTTTTTAGTCTATTTTTTAGTTCTTAGAGATAAGTCCCGCAAAGGCCCATTACGACTAAGAGCAAAAAGAGGACGAGGATAAACGTGCCGATTCCTCCGCTACCCTGGTTGGCGCATGTTGTGGTCTGATAGTTGCCGTAGCCCTGGCCGACCTGATAGCCGCCATAGTTGTATCCGCATCCTGTTCCGTAATTATACATAGTGAGTCCTCCAAAAATTGATGGCGCAGCCGCCTCACCCTATTTTATGGGATTGCCCCCCAAATGGTCACGGCGAAATTGAAGGTTTTCTTTAAGCCATAAACATGGTAAAATTGAAAATATCTAACACGAGGGGGAAAACTCAGATGAAAAAAAGAAAGAAAAGCAAACTGGCCCAGTTTATAGGCTACTGCGAGTTCCAATATAAACACATGGACCAATGGGTTCTTTGGCTGACGGTTGCCCTTTTTGGGATTGGGCTTTTGGTCATCTACAGTGTCACCCTTGACCCGCGCTTCAACAACCCCAATGCCTGGGAAGCTGGGCGCTACGTCATGCAGCAGGCCACATTTGGCGTCATTGGCATCATCGCCATGCTGGTCATGGTGCTCATCCCCCATAAATGGCTCCGCTCCAAACTTTTTGGCGCCGGGTCGATAGCTTTGACCCTGGGGCTATTGCTTGCCACGCTCTTATTTGGGCAGGATGGGAACGACTCCAACGTCAGCCGTTGGCTGGAAATTGGGGGCTTTCGGTTCCAGCCAGGGGAATTTGCCCGCTTGGGGCTCATTTTTGCCATCGCTTGGATGATTTATACGATGGATGCTGCCAAAACGTACTCTGTCAAATGGGGGACGCAAAAGTTCAAGCAATTCTTGATTTCCGACCGGGTCAGATGGCAGCGCAAGCTTAAATACCTGGCGGGCAACCAGTTTGCCATCCTTGCTTTTGTTGGTCTAGTGGCATTTATGTTCATTCGCCAACCTGACCTTGGAAGCGGGCTGACCGTATTAGGCGTTGGCGGCGTCATGCTCTTAAGCAGCGGCATCCCGAAGAAATTTATCCTCTTTTATTCCGCCATCGTTATAGCCGGGGCTGTTTTTGCGGTTTTTTTCGGCGAAATGCTGCCCAATCACATGGGGGAACGGTTTGCTATTTGGCGAGACCCCTTTAGCCATCCGGACGGGCTGCAAAACACCATGGGTTTCCGTTCCATTTCATTGGGTGGCTTATTCGGGATGGGGCTTGGCCACGGGAGCCCTTTAATCCCCTGGCAGGGCGGGGGCCTTACCCGTTCAGGGCTTGCCATCGAGGCCCATACGGACTTCATCATTGTTATTTTGGCAGAAGAAATGGGGTTTATTTGGGTGCTGGGCGTCATGGTAGCCTATTGTGCCATCGCCCTTCGATGTTTTTATAACGCCTTGAGGGCCCACGACTTGTTCAGCGCCATGTTTGCCATTGGGACGGGGGCCTTGATGCTGATCCAGTCCTTCATCAACCTGGGTGGCGTCAGCGGCCTTATCCCCCTGACAGGGATTACCCTTCCTTTATTAAGCTTCGGGGGGACCAGTGTCGTAGCCATCCTTTTGATGGTGGGTCTTTACCTGAACGTCAGTGCTGAAATTGCAAGGGACCGTTTAAATCAAGCCGAGGTTAGCATAAATTCCAAAAAAGCACCTAAAAAAGTAATCCCCTTCTTAAAAACACGCAAAAACCCTGCATAAGCTGCATAAGATTTAATAGGCGCAAATCCAGTTTTTTGTCACCAACTGCCGGATTTTTGCTTATAATGTAGTGTGTACGCTTAAGCGAGGTGAGTAAGGTGGACAAGCGAGTGGAAGAGTTTAAAGATTTTGTTCGGAGGTACCCTGGATTGAAAACTGTTGTCCGCAATGGCCAAGCCACGTGGCAGTCGCTCTTTGAAGAATGGTATTTATACGGGGAAGACGACGGCCAGTGGGAAAAATATAAAAAGAACAAGCCTTCCGGCTCCGCAAACAATTCAGGGGAAAAAAGTGCGTCAAAAACCAATTCCAAAAATTCCAAAGGCAAAGACAAGGATAAAGATAAAGAAAAGGATGAGGCGCCTAAAACCGGCCTTGAAGGGCTCATCCCCAACATCAGCGGGACAGAAATGGTCACGCAGGCGTTCAATTACATCCAAAAAATGGACATGAACAAAGTCCAGCAGACCATGGGGACCGTCCAGCAGTTCATCCAGATTTTCCAGACCATGTCAGGCAACAAAGCACCGGTACCGCCAGCCGGGCAAAAACAGTCATACCCTGGGCTTTTTTCCAAGTTTGACGATTAACTAAAACAGAGATAAGGGAGAAGAAAACCACTTCTCCCTTATCTGCTAGCAAAGAATAAAAACATCACTTTGGAGCGTAAGCGATTGTTGGGAAGCCATTTTTAACAGAACTATGGGGGAGGGTTAGCCAATGGAGATTATTTACCAGATTGTCAACGACCAAGAGCAGCGGGATTACATCCGGATGTTTCCCATTTGGTACAAGGAACTGAACCGCCATCCGGAAAAATACCAGGATTTTGTGGATGAACTGGATGCCTTTAAGAAGATGAACCAACCGAGCCGGCTGGAAAAAATCGACCAACAGATTTCCACCGCCCAATTTTTGATGAAACTGTTCAAGAAGTAGGAAGTATTAATA
>WRGF01000111.1 GCA_009787345.1 Turicibacter sp. | reverse complement strand
TGTAAAGCGTCACACTATTTCAGCTGTGAAAAGGAATACATTCCTAAATTAACCCGGCATACAAAAAAACTCTTGCCATCGGAAAGTGAGAATGCATTAGCAAACTTAACGGGCAAGAGTATGGTGGGTCGTAACTATTCAGAAATTAATTTTTGTACAGACGCAAATGTTCCGTTTCCACTTTTATCTGGAGGAGCGTTTTTTTTGTGTTCTAAAAAGTGCTCATGATATAATTGGTTTATGTTGAAATTTGGGGAGGTAAGGCAATGGCAGTATTTGCGATTGGGGAATTTATTAGGAAAACACGTAAACAACTTGGAATCACACAAGAGGAATTGGCTGAACCTTATATGGACAGGTCACATATTTCAAAAATCGAAAGAGGGGTTGTAACACCTGACTATGGAACTTTAAAGGTTTTATTGGAACGATTAGGGGTCACAGAACAGCATTTGGGTGACTTTTTTATCTCCGATGAGGAGGCGCGGATCCAGGAATGTTTTTCTCTTTTAGACGGATTGATAGTAAGGGGAGAATTCCAAGCGGCTAAGTCGCAATTGGAAGAACTCAAGTCTATTCCGTCTGTAGAGCAAAAAGGATTTTATAGGCAGAAGCTATTGCTTTCTGAGGGGATAATTATATTGCAAACCGGTGAGAATTTGGATGCTGCCTACGCAAGGCTCCAAGAAGCCATGCGGATTTCAGTATTGAACTTTGACGAATCCAGGATTGAAGATTACCTATTGACAAAAAATGATGTGCTCGTCATCAATAATATCGTTGTTTACCACACATTAATGAACAATCGTGAGAAAAGCGTGGAGATACTGTATCGGCTGAAAAAGAATTTTGACACACGTTTCGTAGATGTACAATCCAAAGGAGCCATGTACACCCTCTTACTTGCCAATCTTACCTATTTGTTAGAAGAACTAGAACGTTACCAGGAAGCCGTAGAGCTTTGCGACTTGGGGAAGAAGGTTTGCCTCGGGCTTGGGAAGGCTGAAATGCTTCCAAGTTTTGTGGCAATCAAAGCAAATTGCCTATATGAGTTGGGCAACGAAGAACTGGCACAGCAAATGTTTAAGCAAGCATATTACGGCTTTGAGCTGCAGGAGCGGTTTGCCGAGAGAAATACAATAAAGCACTACGTCAAAAAAATTGGCTTAGACATAGCACTTTAATTATTTTTCTACTTTAGAAGAAGCGGTGGCCCGGGTGGTGGGCCAAATACCGGGGGATTGATGGGACGGGGATTTGAAAAAATCGGTGTGTCCCTATAAGGCAATGGTTCAATGATGGGAACGAGAGTAAATAACCCTAGAAGTAGGACAAGGTTAGCATTTACGAGAATGCGGAATAAACGTTTAGTGGTCATATGAATGCTCCTTTCAATTTGGCAATTCAAATTATACCAAACCCGGCTCCCAATGCAAAGTGTCAGATTACGCCCGTTTTTATGCAGAAAATGGGCGCAATCTGACACTTTTAATTTTCACTACCTGCATGGTATGATAAGGGCAGAAGTTGGGAAGCAAACTCAAAATACACTCAGGGGGGTGGCACCATGTACATGTTGATTCAGCAACTCGGTCTTAATTTACCATTGATCTACATAATCTTGCCATAGTCTTTATTTGGCAAAGACGAGGAGGAGAAATCTATGGAGAATGTGCTGAAGCAGTTAAATGCCTATAAAGCATTGAATAACGGCGAGTTAACCGAAGTAAATGGTGGTTTTGCATATGTCCTTGGTGTTCGGCCTGGATTCGGTTCTTGGATTCTGGGTCTTTTCAGATAAGGGCAAGATGCAACAAAAATGAATAATCAAGCCGACTGGTTGCCAAAAGCGACCAAGTCGGCTTTTATTGTGCCCTGGACTTGTATACTAATGAAACTATTTCCATGGCTAATCCTTTATTATAGCAAATCATCAACCGCGCGTTAAAGTGTCAAACCACGCCCGTTTTTCTACCAAAAATGGGCGTGGTCTGACACTTACAATTTCTTCTCTAACCGTGATAAAATATAGCCAAGGCATCGGGAGAGCGTTAGGCAACGGCCACGCAGAAGATGTGCTTAGGCCAAGGCGGGAAGTACAACCGCCTTGCCAAACGTCGATGATTTTCTGTTTTAGGTTCCAACATCATGAACAAATGTGTTCTTTGAATAGAATATTATGACGATTACTTGAATTATTGGGGTTTGGCCATCACCATGAGGATAGAGAAAGGGGGACGATTTTATGACAAACAGACTAAATAAATTAAATGCATTCGAGGCAATCCACACAGAGGAGTTAATGGCTGTTGATGGAGGACTTATCTTCACAGCTATCGCAGGGGCAGTTATTTTAGGTGGTACAAAAGTGAAAGGTTCAATCCTCGGCACAGCCGTCATCGTTGACATTGCTTCTGCAATTGCATTGGGATGGATTGCAGGCTAGAGGATGTATATTCTCTATAAATGTAGAATCTGTAGTTGTCTGACGCCGAATCTGATGGTGACATAAAATCTGTCTAATTAAAGGAGAATTGATTTTCTTACGAAATATCTTTTCAAAGGAATAGATATTGCGAGATCATGTCAATAATCCTGACTGTTAGACATTAAAGAGGTGGAGTTATGAAAAAGGGAAATAATGTTATTTCTTTAGAATCTCTTAATAGTCTGGGCGAGGAAGAGTTATTGCAGGTAAGTGGCGGAAGCTTAACAGCTGCCGGAATTGTCTTTGGAATCTGGCTTGGTGCGGTAACTGGTGGAATTTTAATCGGCTCTACAGCTCGTCAAGTATATAACAACTGGTAATACGGGAGTCTGTATGAACGAAAATAAAGAAGCGTTTCCCACTTATAGTCATAATGATTTACAAACTAAATTTTTTCCGGCAGGATTAGTATTTGGGATTTGGATTTTGGTAATTGTGGGAGGTATTTACCTAGGAAAGTTTCTCAGCACCATCTTCTAAATCAAATGGGAGCCAAACTTTTTGGCTCCTTATTTAAATTATAGGTAGTCCACTACCTAATGGAGGGGCATATCGTGCCAGGTAGAAATGGTGAAAAAACGGAAGCTAGATGGACCATGAGAATGAGTGCAGAGGAAAAAAAAAATTTGTATTCTCACGTAACTTCATTGGGCTTATCGGCAAACAAGTACGTATTGGGATTAATTCTAGCAGACTTGGAAAAGTCTGCTAGAATTAACAAAAAGAATCATTACAAAAACTGAAATAAATGGGAGTTGAGGGGAATGCCCAACAAATACAAAACTATCAAACAAAAAGACATCAAGGACTGCGGGGCGGCGTGCATTGCGACCATACTGAAAAGGTTTGGATCCAGTGTCCCCATCTCGATAATCCGTGAAATTGCGGGCACAAGCAAGACGGGGACGAATATGTTTGGACTGGCGAAAACTTTGGAACACTACCATTTCGAAACAAAGGCAATCCGTGCAAACATGGACTTGTTCAAAGACCCCAACCTTCCCTACCCGGCCATAGCGCAGGTATTGATAGATGGGGTTTTACAGCACTACGTTGTTGTCCAAAAGGTAGATAAGCACTCCTTGGTGATTTCCGACCCCGGATGTGGAACGATAAAGATGAAAAAGAGTGAGTTTGAAAAGATTTGGCAGGGCATCATCCTATTTTGCGTGCCGGCCGCAAGCTATGCCAAGTTCGATGAAACCCAGGATTCATTGGGCAAGATTTTCAGGGTGTTCATGAAGGACTGGAGGCTTGTATTCCATACGGTAATGGCTTCCCTTCTTGTCATCCTAATCAGCGTGCTTACCTCGTTCTACTTCCAAACCCTTGTGGACACGCTGATTCCGCAAGGCTCTCGCTTCAACCTGCACATGCTTTCCATTGGGGTCATCGTCTTTTACGTGTTCCAAAGCCTGTTTGAATTGTTGAAGAATTACCTGTTGACCATCCTGGGGAACCGGATGTCGGTGCGGGTCATGCTTGGGTATTTCCACCACGTCCTGAAGCTGCCCATGAACTTCTTCGCCACCAGGCAGTCAGGGGAAATCATCTCGCGGTTCATGGATGCCAGCAAGGTCATCAACGCCCTGGCCACCGCCACGCTGACGATGGCCCTTGACGTGACCATGATAGTCGTGGTCGGGGTCATCATGCTTTTGAACAATTCGACGTTGTTTTTTATCATGCTCGGGGTCATGCCCCTGTACCTGTTGGTTATTTTATTGTTCGTGAAGCTCTACGAGAAGGCGAACCACAAAGAAATGGAACAAAACTCCCTCTTGAACTCCTACATCATCGAGTCCTTGAACGGGATTGAAACGATCAAGGCGACCAATGCGGAAAAGCAGATCATCAAGAAAATGGATAGGATGTTCATGAATTACATCGAGGCAGCCTTCAAGTCCTTTAACATCGCCAACACGCAAAACTTCCTGAAGATGTTGATCCAGGTCTCTAACAGCACGCTCATCCTATGGATAGGGGCCACCTTCGTGATGGAGGGGGAATTGTCGTTTGGGCAGCTCATCACCTTCAGCATGTTGATTTCCTACTTTTCTGGTTCCGTCCAAAACATCATCAACCTACAACCTGAGCTGCAATCCGCCAAGGTGGCAGCCGAGCGCTTGGATGACGTTTTAATCATCTCCCCAGAGGAACAACAGGCTGATAACAGGGAATTGGCTTCTGGCTTGTCGTTCGAGAATGGAATTGAGGTTAAGAACCTATCCTTCAACTACCCGATGAAGCGCATTTGTTTGGACGACGTCAGTTTTTCCATCCGCCATGGAGATAAAGTAGCTTTCGTAGGGAAGAGCGGCGCGGGGAAATCAACCCTTGCCAAATTATTGGTGAAGTTCTACCCAATCAACACGGGAAAAATCATTTACGATGGCTACCACCTCGGGGATATCGACAACACCGCCTTGCGGCAAAACGTCACGATGATTCCCCAAACCTCCTTCTTTTTTACGGGAAGCCTCTATGACAACCTTGTTTTTGGGATAGAGGGTGAAGTCCCTTTCCCTGAGATTGAAAGGGTCTGCCGCATGGCGAACATTTTGGAGTTCATTGAGGAGCAGCCCCAAAAATTCAATTTTTTCATCGAGGAAAACGCTGGGAACCTCTCGGGCGGGCAAAAGCAACGCCTGGCCATCGCAAGGGCGCTCCTTAGGAAGCCAAAGGTCATGATTTTGGACGAGGCCACCAGCAACATCGACGGCATGACGGAAAAGAAAATCATGGGCGAGCTTTATGGGGTTGAGGACATGACCCTGATCTTTATTTCCCACAACCTGACGGCCTTGGCGGGGTGCTCCAACATCCTTGTTTTCGACAAGGGGACGATAGCGGAGACGGGAACCCATCAGGAACTACTGGAAAAACGAAGCCTTTATTGGTCAATGTGCACGGGATAGGAGGGGAAAGCAATGGACACTTATGGAGATGTTGAAGAGCTTCACACGCAGCAAAAGATTCACTACTTGACTTACCGCAAAACGGGCTTTTATGTTTTATACCCTTTTTTGGCGCTACTGGCACTTACCGCCATCGCCCTGCTTTACTTCCAAAGGGATATTGTGATTGAACTTAACGGGATGGTTTCCAACACTGAAGCCGGGCAAGTCATTGCTTCAAGCGTGGCCGGGCAAATCGAGGAAATCACGGTCAATACACTTCAATTCGTGGATGAGAACGACGTCCTCATTCAACTGGACACAACGGAAATCCAACGGCAAATAGACCTCAGGCAAGATGAAATCGACTTGCTTGAAGATAACCTGCTTTATCTGGGGTATTTCGAGGAGAGCATCGCCAACGGAAGGAACCTGCTCCCTAGCGACGCTTTTGGTTATTATTCCCGTGTGGAGCACTATCTCAGAAACATGGAAAGCGATGGTGTCGAGCTGAATTTGTCTGCGGTGGAAGGCGAGAGCAGCCGCCACCAAATCAATTCCAGGATCACGCAACTGGAACACCTCATTGGCGATTACGAAAGTTTTAGGCGCATTGTAGACGGCCTAAGCTATGACAGCATCCGGGACGAAGTGGTGAGCAGCCGGGTAGCCGACTTTAGGGCCAACCTGGGAACGCTTGACTATTACACAAGGAACGACTACACCGATTATTACTACACCCGGCATGAAATCCCGGCCTTCCGTGGCGAGCCAGACATATACGGTTATTACGAGTACATCCCAGCTAGCTATGAATACGTGAGGGGGGAACGCACGGGCTACTATTACAGCCGCGACGATTCCGCTTGGGACAGGCGAAACATTTTCCTCAGCAATACCCGCGTCCAAATCCAGCAAACCATTTCCAATTTCAGGGATGAAATCCGTTCCCTTAACAGCGAGTTGTCGGGGCTTGACCGCGGCCTTGAACGGGAACGGGGGAGCGCTGGCAGAAACAGCCTGAACGCAAGCGAGCGGTTGTTGATGGAAATTTTTGAAATAAGGGACAGGCTCAGCACGCAACTGGACAATTACGAGCGTGAAATGGTGCGTTTTCTCGAGCAGTACGAACACCATACCGTCAGGGCAACCGGCAGCGGCTATTTTCAACTGGCCGAAGGCATGGCCATTGGAAACACGCTGAACGCCCATTCAGAGATTGGCCGCCTGATTGACCCTGAGCAATCCGGGCATTACCTCGTGGGGTTCTTCCCTGCTTCTGATTTCAATCGGGTAAGGGTTGGGCAAGACGTGCGCTTTATCTTGGTTGACGGCGACAACAACCGGCATCCCATCGGAGGCCGGATTGAAGTGGTCAGCCAGCTTCCGACCCGGACGGAGCAGGGCAACCACTTTATGCTTCATGCCACCATGAGCCGTGAAATCCCTGGTTTGTATTTACAGTACGGGATCATGGGGGAACTCAATGTCATTACAGGGAGGACAACCATTTTCAGGTACCTAATCAACCGTTTTTTCTAGCTTACACCCGATGTTGTTAAAAACGACAAGCCTCCCCTAAGCCAATGTGCTAGAATCTAGTATACTGCGCCTTAGGGGGATTTTATGATCATTGCCCACGACTTTAAGATTACGTTGGAAGAGTACGCCCACAGGGAAATCGACAATGATTTCCCTGTTTTTGACTGTTGCCCCAAGTGTGGGTGCCACGCCCACGGAAACCTTTATAAGAACGGTTTTTATACCCGTCATGCGAAAACGGCCAATATGGCAGATCCTATCCTTATATGGATACGGCGGATGCGGTGCAAGTCGTGCAAGGGATCCTTTTCCGTCTTGCCCAGTTTCCTTATCCCATACTTCCAAAATTGCGTTGAAACGGTGCTGGAAGTCTTGCGCGACTACTTTTTGGACGGCGAAAGCAAGGACACCCGGCAGGCAAGATCGTTTTACAAGAAGCGGTTCCTGAACCGGGTGAATTGGATCTACTCCTACCTCAACGAAGCCGTCGGGCGTTTCGGCTATCCAAAAACGGAGGGCGAGGCAGCATCAGTTTGCCTGAAAAAGATATTCAGCATTGGTTGCCAGAAGTTTTTCCTCGCTTCGTGGGGCTACATGGACAGCTATTTAATGGCGCGCTGATTGGGCAACGCATGTCCCTCTTTTTTTGCTTGGGTGCTTTACACACAACATGGACGGCGGCCGCTGTTTAAAGCCGTTTGGGGTTTCCAGAATAAATATGTCGGCTTGAAAACCAATAATTTAGGAGGAAACCAACCATGAACGACAACGACCGGGAAAAAATCGCCCTCTTTAAATACGGGCTTATCTCCCCATTGCTTCACAACGTCATCGACCATCAGGAATACCTTGGACAATTGGAGGGGCAGACCCACACCTTCCCTCATTACGGGGAAAAAACGGTGGCGGTCAAGACCCTCAAGGCGTGGGCGCTCCAATACCGCCGGGACGGGATTCAGGCACTGTACCCCAAAAAGCGCTCCGACAGGGGCGAGGCCAGGAAGCTAAGCGGCGACAGCCTGGAACACATACTGGAACTTCGCCGCTCCTGTCCATTGGTGCCGGTAAGTGTGTTTTACCGCCAATTGGTCAAGGACGGGGAAATCAGGGAAGCCGAGATTTCCTACTCCAGCTTTGCCCGCCTGCTTAAGAAGCACAACCTTGCCGGCAAATGCGACACCGCCCAGACGGAACGCAAAAGGTTCGCCCACGAAAAGGTAAACATGCTTTGGCAAGGCGACGCTTCCCACGGCCCCTATATCCAAATCGGCAAAAAAGCGGTCAAGACCTACCTCATCATGTACATCGAGGACTGCTCCCGGCTTATCCCCTACGGCGAGTTCTTTACGGATGAAAAATTCCAGGGATTGCGACAGGTAACGAAGGAAGCCATATTAAGGAGAGGTGTCCCCAAGGCGATTTACAGCGACAACGGGAAAATCTACCGCTCGGAGATGTTGGCCAGTGCGTGCGCCCACCTTGGCATCAGTCTGATTCATGCCAAGCCCTATACCCCGCAAGGCAAAGGGAAGATTGAGCGCGCGTTTCGGACGGTGCAGACCCAGTTTTATTCGCAGCTGAAAATGAATCCCGTCTACTCGTTGGAGGATTTGAATAAGCGTTTTCGGTCTTGGCTGGAAACAGAATACCATCGAAGCATCCACTCCTCATTGGATGGGCAGACCCCAATCCAGGTGTATCAGAATCAACTGGACAGCGTGCAGTTCTTAAAGGATACCAGCGACTTCGATTTGATTTTTCTAAAGCGCGAGCGCAGGAAGGTCAAAAGCGACGGAACCATCAGCTTGGAGAAAAAGCTGTATGAGGTTCCCGCCCGGTTCGTGGGTGAAATGGTGGACGTAAGGTACGACGAAAATGGGGTCTATGTGTTTGAGGACAACAAAAAGGCCGCCGAAGCGACCCTTGTGAATTTTTCCGACAATGCCCACGCTAAGCGCGGCAACTCGCCGTTTGACTTCCCAACCAGCAAGGAGGAAACCGTAGATGTATAAAACCTTTTATTCCCTAGCAAGGGAACCTTTCCCGAAGGAGGTCTCTGCGAAAGACACCTTCAAGTCGTCAAGCCATCAGGCCGCGCTCCGGTCACTTGACCATTTGAAGCAGACAAGGGGGATGGGGCTTCTGACGGGAAGCCCCGGCATGGGCAAGAGTCTCGCCCTGAGGGTGTTCGCCCACGGTCTGAACCCAAACCTTTTCCATTGTTTTTACCACCCGTTGTCAACGGGGACGGTCATGGATTTTTACCACGCCATCGTGAAGGGGCTTGGCGAAGAACCCAAATACCGGAAGGTCGATCTTTTCAAGCAAATCCAGGATGGCATCTCGAAGATGTTCAGGGAGCGGAAAATCACCCCCGTCATCATCCTCGACGAGATGCACCTGGCAAGGGATGCCTTCCTTCAGGAACTGGTGCTCCTGTTCAATTTCGACATGGACTCGTCCAACCCCTACATCCTTATCATGGCAGGTTTGCCCCATCTTAAACAGCGTTTGAGGATTAATGCACATGAATCCCTCCGGCAACGGATCGTCGCCCACTACGAAATCCACCCTTTGTCCATCGAAGAAGCGAAGGACTACCTTGCCCACCAACTCAGCTTGGCTGGCTCCAACATGGACATTTTTACGGAACCCGCACTGAACGCCATCGCCTCCAGGACAAACGGCTGCCCGAGGACGATGGCGCTAGTTGCCACTTCCGCCATGATGTATGGGGAAAAACAAAAATCAAACCAAATTGACGAGATCCTCGTCCAGCAAGCATTGGAGAACAGCCTATTATGAAAAAAAAACATGCCCTACTGCTTTACAACCGGCAAGTTTGCGACTGGCAGATTTGGGAAGGCCACCATGCCAGCGGCCTTGAACGGGAAACGCTGATGGAAATCAAGATCTCCAACGATTTCCGCTTGGCATCTGTAACCACAGTCTACAAGGAATGTGGCGGCTATTACGAGGTAACAGCCACCATCACAATTGACGAAACTGTGAAATTTAACCTGAACGAAGAAGAAATCTACAAGGTAAGATGGCTCAAGCCGACTCCACCGACCCAAGAACCTGATTTTTTAAAGGACTTCATCCCGTAGCAATTACCCGCCAGCAATCCAACGAAGAAGCCGAGCATTTAGGCTTTTTTTTGAGGTGGAAATTTATAAAGCATTCAGAAATAAGGGAGCCAAAGTAAAGTGAGAAACTTGATTTCACTGCCAGATTAAAGTGCAAAAAAAAATCACTACATCCCTGGCTTGCCTGCCCAAATAATTTGAACATTTCAGCCTGAATAAAGTGACGCTTTACAC
>WRGF01000110.1 GCA_009787345.1 Turicibacter sp. | reverse complement strand
AGGGGAGCCTGCCGTTATCGCTTATGAAACCAAAATCCCCGTGGTGTCCAATTTTAGGACCATGGATATGGCGGCAGGCGGGCAGGGGGCCCCATTGGTTCCCTATACGGAATGGCTTTTATATGGGGATGCCGAAAAATCCCGGCTGCTGCAAAACATCGGCGGCATTGGCAACGTGACGCTCATCCCGAAAAATTGCGGGCTGGACGAGGTGATCGCCTTCGACACAGGTCCCGGCAACATGGTCATGGACGAAATCTGCAAGTTGCTTTTCAACCAAAATTACGATAAGGACGGGTTGCTGGCAGCCAAAGGCACTCTCAACCAAGGAATGCTTTCGGATTTACTGTCCATGCCCTACATTTTAGAGGCCCCGCCCAAGTCAACCGGCAGGGAGCTGTTTGGCAAGGAATTTGTGCTTAGGCTTATAGAAAAATACGCCCATGTGGCACCCTACGATTTGTTGGCTACTGCCACTTATTTTACAGCCAAGTCCATCGCCCTTAATTACGAGGCCTTCATCTTCCCCGACTATCCCATTGACGAGGTCATTGTCGGTGGCGGCGGCAGCTACAACAAACAGCTGATGGCCATGCTTTCTGAATTGCTGGAAGGAAAATGCCGCGTCATGGCCCAAGAGGACTGCGGCTATTCCTCGGAAGCCAAGGAGGCCATTGCTTTTGCCCTGTTGGCCAATGAAACCATGAACCATATCCCAAGCAACGTCCCCAGTGCAACCGGAGCCAAAGAGGCCGTTGTCCTGGGCAACATCACAATTATTTGAAACGAGGTGGCGACATGAGAAAATTAGGTATTTCCATATACCCTGAACATTCAACCGTGGAACAGGACAAAGCATACATCGCCTTGGCCCACAAACACGGTTTTAAGCGGATTTTTACCTGCCTATTATCGGTAGAGGGCGACAAGGAAGCCATTTTAAAGGAATTCAAGGAAAGCATTTCTTACGCAAACGAATTAGGGATGGAAGTTTTGGTGGATATTTCCCCACGGGTTTTCTCCGCCCTGGGCATTTCCTACAATGACCTGTCCTTCTTCAAGGAAATGGGGGCTTATGGCATCCGCCTCGACCTTGGCTTTACGGGCCACGAGGAATCGGTCATGACTTACAACCCATATGGGCTGAAAATCGAAATCAACATGAGCAACTCCACCCCTTATTTGGATCAGATCATGGCCTACAAGCCCAATACCAGCAACTTGATTGGCTCACATAATTTTTACCCTCACCGTTATGCGGGGCTTTCTTATGGGCATTTTGTGAAATGCAGCCAAAATTTCAAGGAACATGGCATCCGCACCGCCGCCTTCGTCAGCTCCCACGACGCGACTTATGGCCCATGGCCGGTAACGGAAGGGCTTTGCACCTTGGAAATGCACCGCACCCTGCCCATCGCGGTTCAGGCAAAGCATTTATTTGCAACAGGCCTTATCGATGATGTGCTGGTTGCCAATGCCTATGCCTCCGAGGAGGAACTTGCCGCCCTTGCCAATGTGTTGAAACAGGATAAGCTCACCTTCGGGGCAACCTTGCACGAAAGCATTACGCCCCTTGAGAAAAAAATCCTCTTGGAAGAACCCCACTTTTACCGGGGCGATGTGTCCGACTACCTGATCCGCTCCACCCAGTCCCGGGTCAAATACAAAGCCGAAGAATTTAAGCCGGGGAATACCCCGAATATCCGCCGTGGGGACATCCTCATTGAAAACGAGCGGTACGGGCAGTACAAAGGCGAGTTGCAGATTGCCCTAAAAGACATGGAAAACTCCGGGAAAACCAATGTTGTCGGGCGCATCAACGAGGAGGAAATCTTCTTGCTGGACTACTTGGAGCCATGGGCGAAATTCCAGTTTGAGGTGAACTAGCATGGGCTACATCATCGGCGTGGACGCTGGCGGCACGAAAACCGAGGCCATCGCCTACGACCGCAAAGGTTGCGAACTGGCACGGTTTTCCAGCGGGTTTGGGAACTTGTTGGTGGATGCGGGACTTGCCATGAAGCATATCCAAGAAGTCATCGAAGGCTGCCAAAACCAACTTTTGGGGCAATCCTGCGACTTTATCTGCTTGGGCATTGCCGGGATTGAAGCGGGGATCCACCGGGAAGCTGTGGAAATTATGCTAAAACCCCTGTCCATCCCTTTTACTCTCATCAACGATGCCCAACTGGCCCATGGGGCGCTCTTAGAGGGCAAGGATGGCATATTGGCCATCTCCGGCACCGGGTCGGTGGCTTATGGGAAGCAGGGGGCCGAAACAGGGATGACCGGTGGCTGGGGCCATCTTTTAGGGGATGAAGGGAGCGGTTACTGGATTGCCATCGCTGCCATCAAAAGCATGATTGCCAGGGAAGAAACCGGCCAGCCTCTAGGCATATTAGGCCAAAATATCCTTGCCCATTTAGGGATTTCAGGGGTTTCCCAGCTGAAAAAAATGGTCTATCAGGGGACGAAAGGGGAAATTGCAGCCCTGGTCCCCGTTATAGTGGCAGCAGCCAAATCAGGTGATGGGGAAGCCCAGGGGATATTGTCTGCGGCGGGGATGCACCTTGGGGAAATGGTCCTGCGACTTGCCCGGTTATTAAAAATGCCCCCTGACCTTAAAATTGCGGCGAAGGGGAGTATCTTAATGCAGATTGAAGCTGTTAAAGGGGCATTCAAGACAACCATCCAAAGGGAAATCCCGGATGCAGCCTTTATTTTTGAAGATATCCATTCGGCAAAAGGGGCTTATTTTTTATCCCCTACCAGAAAGGGTGAGTAAAATTTTAGATATTTTGACCCAAATCGAACTGGTGCAGGGCGACTTGCCAGTTTCCGAAAAAAAAATCGCCCAGTACATCCTTCGTTATTCAAAAGAAGCCGCCCGGATGTCCATCAATGAAGTGGCAGCTGGGGCAAATGCCAGCAGCGCAGCGGTGGTGCGGTTTTGCAAATCCCTGGGACTTAGCGGTTTCCCCCAATTAAAAGAACGGCTTTTGATGCAGCTGGGGACAGGCGTTCCCATGGGCTATTCTGACATCGAAGCAAATGAGCCCATTGAAACCCTGATTGAAAAAAAACTGGCGAACACCCTCCAAACCTTTCAAGACACCGCCAGCCGCCTCGACCCCGAAGAAATTGAAAAAGCCGCCCGCTTGCTGGGGGATGCCGACCTGATTTACCTTTATGGCATGGGGGCATCCCTTTTAGTGGCAAAAGATATTGCTGCCAAATGGAACCGGATCGGCAAAAAAGCCGTTGCCTCTTCTGAACGGCACCTGCTTTTGGCGACCATGGTTGCCCAGCGGGAACATGCTGTGTTTTTTGGGATTTCCTACAGTGGCGAGACCCAAGAAGTCATCCAATTGGCAAAACAGGCCCACCAGCTGGGGATGCCTGTCATCGGCCTTTCAAGCACAGGCAAAAATGGAAACAGCCTTTCCCGTGTGGTGGATGTCTGCCTTTTGACAGCAAAAGCCCATGAGGCCGGCATGAGGCTGGGTGCCACCAATTCCCGCTTCGCCCAGCTCTTTGTGGCGGACCTGGTTTTATCCGCCTACGCTTCCGCCAATTACGAAAAAACCATTAAGCACCTGCAAGATACGAAACTGCATATCGACCAGCTGAGAAAAATGTAATTCCCATTTCTTCGGGCTGCGTCCAAATGACCGCAAGGTTAATTGGACACAGCCCCTTTTTTGTTGGCTGATTTGACCGGACCTGGCAATATGTGATAAAATGTGATGTCAATAAAACATTTGGAAGAGGTTATGAAAATGGATCGCAATTTAGCACTGATGGAAGAACGAAAAATTAATGTGGCCGTGGATGCCCCCTTTGAGGAAGTCCTTGGCAAGCTGAAAAAGGCGGACCTGAAGCGGATAACGGATTCCCATGGGCTGGCCCGCACGGCAAGTCTGACCAAGTCCCGCCTAAACGCGCGGATTTCTGAATCGTTAGGGAATACCGGCCGTTTAGCGTACATTTTATATGGCATGGATGATTTGATGCTTGCCGATTTTACCGCACTGGCGAAAAAGGATTTCCTGCAGGGAGCGGCCTTAAAAGGCGAGGGGCTTTCGCCGCTTTTGGACCTGGGTTACGTCTATGCCCAAATGAATGATGGCGACACGGTTTTGGTCATGCCCCAGGCAGTGAAAGACGCATATAAGGCCATCAACCAAAAAGAATTCAAGGAAGCCAAGGCGCGTTTTGACCTGGTTTACGACTATTTGAAGGGTGCTGTGAACCTGTACGGGATTTGCACGTTCCCCCATGTGGCAGGGCTTTTGAACCAACAGCACGATTTGGGGATTGATGCTGAAGAAGCCCTGAATATCCTTATTTGCAAAATGACTTTCCAGCCGGACGTGGTAAGCTATGGGCCGCTCATGGTCCATCCTGCCCTGATAGATGGCGATAGCGATGAAGGGGTAAAAACCCTTGCATCGGTGCAGGGCGACAAACCTAAATACATGCCGACCGCTGATGAAATCTTAAGTTATGCCAAGGACACCCTCTCGTTAAATGAGGAATTGATGGCGGTCCAAAGCTTCTTGGAGACTGCCTTCCCGTCCCAGGACTGCCACGCCATCACCGAGGAAATCGCCATGGCCTTCCCTTATGGCTTTACCCCAAAGGCAGCCCTCGTCCCATTGCAGCTTAGGGGCCTTGAATTAGATGGATACGGGGCCTCCCAACAGTTCTTCACCCTAGTACAAGGTGCCTACCTAAAAGCCCGGACGTGGGAAAACCGGGGCTTCACAAGCCAAGAAGCGGTCGGCAGTGGACATTCCCAAAAACCCGTGGTCATCCCTTCCTTAGCACCCATCCAAAAAGAAAAAATCGGTCGCAATGACCTTTGCCCATGCGGAAGCGGGAAAAAATTCAAAAAATGTTGTAATTAGTGCTTGCAAAGTGTCGAAAATGATGGTATACTTATCAAGTAGCAGCAGGAGAGGTACCCAAGCGGCTATAAGGGGCCACCCTGGAAAGGTGGTAGGCTGGGCAACTGGTGCGTGGGTTCGAATCCCATCTTCTCCGCCATCATAGCAACTAAGCTTCGGCTTAATATAGACATCCCGTCAAGGAAGAAATTCTTTGACGGGATTTTTTCATAAAGGGTACCTCTAATAACTCAAATCCACCGGGGAAAGCGAGTTATTAGAGGTGCCCTATAATACATCGCCATATCAATAGGCTTAAAGTCCACTAGAGGGGGTTAGGTGGATTTGCTTCTATAAGCGTGGGGGAATGCATATAATTCAGTAATTATAAAAATCAAGGAGGAATCCATATGTTAAGCCCCGAAATCGGACGAAATTTTGAAAAGGTGCGGCTCGTTGTCGTCCAACCTGAGGACAATGTGTATTTTGACAAGTATTATACCAACCCGTTAGAAGCTGTGAGCAAATTCAACTATTACTGTCAGCTTGCCAACATCAGTTACAAAAATGTTCCAGAGTTCATCATGTCCCGCACAGACAAGTATAACGAGATGAGCGCTTATTTTCCCCACAATGAGGAGAATAAGGGGAATAATTCGGGATTTGTGCAAGTGTCCATGTATTTTGAGGTTGCCTCATAAACAAAAAAAGCCGGGAGTCGGCTTTTTTTGTTTATGAGGCATTAAAGCTTGATGACCTTAAAACAAATTTCCTTCACTAAAATCCCATGCCTGGAATAATTTTTCAGCACTAAAGCCTCAGCCTTGCAGCCAGTTTGGATAAGGGTTGAGAAGTGAACCTCGCCACTGCCAGGGGCATCTGCCCGTTTTAAGGTGGTCATGGAAGATGGGACTGGCGCACCAGCAAGCTCAAGCCCAAGGGTAGCAGAGGTGAAAAACTTGTCGCAGCCGATGGTTGCCCTTGCTGTGACTTGATAGCAGCTATTCGGTTCAAGGATAAAAACCCGTTCCCCGCAGCCACAGGTTTTTTGGCGCCCTGAGTTTTTCACAGTGATGGCGGTGCCGGACTTTTTGCAGATGGCAACAGGGATGATGCCCTGGCTTGGGACTTGCTTGCACGAACAGCAAGTAGCGGTCACGGCATGCTGCCAATCCACAAGTGGCGGATAGGCATCAATTGCTGTAAAGTCCCCAACGGTTGCCATATTGGCACCTAGTTGCTGGCACACCTCCGCACATTCGTCCACCTGTACTGAAAATGTTACGGTGGCAGTCCCGCCCGGTGGGATGCTGCCGCCTATGGAAAGCACCAAATCCCGGTCATCCCCATTATTGGTCACCATCCCAGCGGATGAAGTGGCATGGCCGATAAATTTCAGCCCATCAGGCAAGCTATCTGTCACCGTAAATGGAGCGCCAATTGGCTCATTGCCAGTGTTGTGGATGGTCACTGAATAATCGAACACCCCGCCTGGCTGGACGGTGGCTACATTGGACGTTTTGGTCACCGCCAGGCTGCCAGAGCCAATGGCAGGTGATGGGGAAAGGGCGCTTTGGGCGCTGGAATTTCCTGGGTCAACGGTCACAAGGTTATCCGCTAAAGGCCCGCTCGGTGCGTTGCCAGACACCCTCACTGGAAGGATCACCGTACCGCTTTGCCCGCCAAGCAGGGGAGAATTGATGGATAGGTTCAGGTTTTTGTTGTCCCCCATGTTGGTCACGGTCCCAAAGCTTGCCGTCGGCAGCCCATCAAGGGTCAGGTAATCCGGCAGGGCATCGGTTATCGTCAGCGTATTGCCCGTCTTGCTAGTGCCCAGATTATGTATGCTCACGATGTAATTGAACGAACCTCCAGGGCTTGTTTGGGCAGTATCTGCTGCTTTTGCCACGCTGATATTGGAAGCGATAATTATGGGTGGGTCAGTCTGTGTATCGGAAACGGGGTCGCCGCTATTGCCAGGGATTACCGTTGCGGTGTTGGGAGCCAAGGCTCCCGCTGGTGCATTGGCGGCTACTTGTACCGGCAACGTAATCAGTTCCGCACCATTAGGGGGGATGGAATCCCCGACGGTGAGGGTCACGGTCCCATTAATGGCATTGGTAGTTACCTCCCCGCCACCGCTTGAAGTCCCCCCGCCTAAATAGGTGATGTAATCGGGGAGGGCCTCGGTGATGGTGTATGGATTGGCGGTAGGCCCGGTCCCATGGTTTTTAATGACAATCCCATAGGTGAACGTAGCGCCGGGGATGGCGGTAGAGCAGCAGCTGAACTTGTGGATGCTCATTTGGGGCGTTCCCGGAACCACGGTGGGCGGGGTATCGTCCGTGCCACTTGCTGGGTTGCCTCCGTTGCCAGGGGCGATGGTTGCCGTATTTTGGGCAAGCACCCCTGGCGGGGCATAGGGGTCTACGGTAACAGGGATGACCAATGCGTCGGATTGCCCGGCACCGATGCTGCCGCCTATGGTGAACTCCAGGTTTTGGGAAGTCCCGGAAGAAACCACGGTTGCCCCGGATAAGGTAGTTGCCCCGCCATTATAAGACAGGTAATCCGGCAGGCTTTCCGTCACCGTGTAAGGGTTGGCAGTCGCCCCATTGCCGATGTTGTTCAAGGTGATGACATAGTTGAAGGTGCTGCCTGGGGTGACGTCTTGGGAACAGCTGGTTTTGGTGACTTCCATATTTGGCCGCCTGTTTTGGATGCCAGGAGGGGATTCATCCGTCACAGTAGTTCCATTCCCGCCATTGCCGGGGTCGATGGTTGCCGTGTTTTGCCCCAAGGCCCCTTCTGGGGCATCGGCCGCCACGGTCACTGGCAAGATGAGGACATCGGCACCGCCCGCTTGGATGGCGCCATTGACTTGGATGGAAACGGTGCCGGCAGTGCCCGATACGGATACCGGTGTACCGCTGGCTGTAGAGGCCCCGCCTGCATACTGGACAAAATCCGGCAGCTCCTCGGTTATGGTATAAGGGTTGGAAGTAGGGCCCTGCCCGGTGTTGTTGAGGGTAATCAGGTAGTGGAAGCTATCCCCGGGGTAAAGGTTGTTGGCCATGCTCATTTTTTCCGCCATCAAGTTAGGAGGGGTTTCACCCACCACGGGCGGTGCCTGGTCCTGTCCCGTTGCCGGCTCCCCACCATTGCCGGGGCTAGCTACGGCTGTATTGGTACCCAGGGTGCCAGGAGGGGTATCCGGGTCCACCTTCACCGGCAGGATAATGATTTCGCTGCTATTGGCAGGGATGGAATCGGCGATGTTGAAAGTGACCTGCCCGGTAAGCCCCGAAGCCGTGATGAGCCCGCCCCCACTGGAAGTCCCGCCAGGTTGCAGCGTCAAATGGGGGGGCAGGTTTTCCACCAATTGGTAAGGGTTGGCGGTCGGTGCGTTGCCGAAATTATTGAGGGTCACCACATAATCAAAAATTTGTCCAGGTTCCACGCTTTCGTTCACGTTATCGTTTTTCGTCACCCTTAGCTGCGGCGTTGGCAAGGTTACCGTCGGCGGGTTTGGTTCGGTTGAAGTGGCAGGGCCGCCCCCATTTCCGGGTTGGACGGTGGCAATATTGCTGCCAAGCTGCCCTGCCGGGGCATTGGGGCTGATCAAAACTGGGATGGTGATGGTCTCGCATCCGCCAGGTGGGATGGAATCGGCTACCAAAAAGACAGTCTGCCCAGTGGAGGTATCCTGGGTAACGGTACCGCTGCCGGAAGAAGTGGCACCGCCTTGGTAAACCATATAATTTGGCAGCGCGTCCACCACGACATAAGGATTGGTAGTGGGCGCATTCCCACGGTTGCAGGCCCTGATGTTGTAATGGATGGTTTGGCCGGGGAAAACTGCTGACTGGTCATTGGTTTTGGAAACGTCAAGGATAGGTGCCGGCGCCGGATCGACGGTCGGGGGAGGGGAGTCCGTCCCTGTTGCCGGGGTGCCATTATTGCCGGGGTCGATGGTCGCGGCATTTTGCCCCAAGGGGCCCGGTGGCGCACTGGCATCCAAAGTGACAGGGATAATCAGGACCTCATAGCCCCCCACCGGGATGGAATCGCCAACGGTGAGGGTCATCTGCCCAGCAGTGCCAAAGTTGCTGACGGTGCCACCACCTGAGGATACCGCCCCTCCGGCATAGGTCAAGCCCGGTGGCAGGCTTTCTGTGATGGTATAAGGGTTGGCAGTGGGGGCGGTTCCTGTATTTCGGACACCCACCACATAATTGAAGGTCTGACCCGGCTTCACATGGGACAGGTTGGATGCTTTTTGCACGGTCAAAGACGGCACAGGAGGTTTGCTCACAACAGGTGGCTGGTTATCGGTTCCCGTTGCGGTCTGCCCGCCATTGCCCGGGGCCATCGTTGCCTGGTTTTGCCCAAGGGGGCCGAGGGGCGCATTGGCATCCACCACTACGGGGATGGAAATAATATCGGCATTCCCGGGCGGGATGGCATCATTCACCGTAAAGCCAATGTTGCCGGTCGTGTTGCCATCATCGGTGACGGCCCCTCCTCCGGTGGAGGTTGCCCCACCGGCATAAGTCAAGTAGTCAGGCAAGAAATCCTGGATGGTATATGGGTTTTCAGTCGCAACTGCCCCGGTATTGGAAATGGTCAGCAAGTAGACCAGAGTTGAACCCGGAACCAAAGCCCCGTTGGCAATGTGGGTTTTTACGACGGACATCACGGGAACCAACGAAGGAGCTAGGGTTGTTACCAACGGCGGGTTCGGGTCGCTTCCCGTAGTGGTATTGCCCCCATTCCCGGGGACGATGGTAATTGTGTTTTGCCCGAGGATGCCGGAAGAATTTGGGTCTATGGTGACGGGGATAGTTATGATGGTTGCAGCCCCCGGCTGGATGTCGCCCGCAACGGTGAAGGTGATTTCCCCGGTGCTATTGCCGTCGCCGGTAACGGCCGCCCCGTCGCTTGAAGCTGCCCCGCCGGCATAGGCAACCCCATCGGGAAGCCCCTCGATGAAGGTATAGGGGTTGGAAGTGGGGGCGTTCCCCGCATTGGCAATGGTCACGATGTAGTTGAAGGTATCCCCTGGCGCCACGGTCTGGGCCGTATGGTTTTTCAGGACATACACAATGGGCGCATTGGGTGCCATCACCGTTGGCGGGTTGGCTTCCACGGCAGTGGAAGGGTT
>WRGF01000109.1 GCA_009787345.1 Turicibacter sp. | reverse complement strand
GCGCCGATGAATCACCGCCCGGTAGTCATCGGGTTTGGCCCGGCAGGGATGTTCGCGTCGCTTTTATTGGCGCAAAAAGGTTACCGCCCCATCGTCCTTGAACGTGGCGAAGCGGTTGACGAGCGGGTGAAATCCATCGACGACTTCTGGTTGAATGGGAACCTCCATGCCAATTCCAACGTCCAGTTCGGCGAAGGCGGGGCAGGGACTTTCTCCGATGGCAAGCTGACCACCCGGGTCAAAGACCTTCGTGGGCGCAAAGTCCTGGAGGAATTTGTGGCGGCCGGTGCCCCAGAGGATATCTTATATATGGCGCATCCCCATGTGGGGACGGATTTGCTTCGGGGCATCGTCAAGAACATGCGCGAAGAAATCATCCGCCTAGGCGGGGACATCCGCTTCAATGCCCAGGTGAAGGACTTCGTCATCGAGGACGGGAAACTGGTTGGGGTCAAGGTAGGCAGCGAGCTCATTGAAACCAACCATGCCATCTTAGCCATTGGCCACAGCGCCCGGGACACCTTCACGAAGCTACACGAGCGCGCGGTGGACATGACAGCCAAACCATTTGCCGTGGGCGTACGGATCGAGCATCCCCAGGCGATTATCAACCAGGCGCAGTTCAAGGAATTCGCCACCCATCCGGCATTAGGGGCAGCAGAGTACCGTTTGACACACAAAGCAGCCAATGGGCGTGGGGTCTACACCTTCTGTATGTGCCCTGGCGGCCTCGTGGTGCCATCCAGTTCCGAAAAGGGCAGATTGGTGACCAATGGGATGAGCGAGCACGCCCGTGACCAGGAAAATGCCAACAGCGGGCTATTGGTGACGGTAGGCCCGGCTGATTTTGGTTCCGACCACCCGTTGGCAGGGGTTGAGTTCCAGCGCCGCTTAGAGGAAAAAGCCTTCGGCATGGGGGGCAGCAATTATGTGGCTCCAGCCCAACTGGTAGGGGATTTCCTTAAAGGACAGGCCTCTAAAAAAATCGGTTCGGTGAAGCCAAGCTATGCCCTTGGGGTCAAAATGACCAACTTCAACCGTTTATTTGAGCCGGAACTCATCGAGGCCATGAAAGAGGCGCTAAAAGCCTTCAATAACAAACTCCGTGGCTTTTCCATGGACGACGCCATCATGACCGGGGTGGAATCCCGTTCCTCATCGCCGGTGCGCATCGAACGAAGCAGCGAAACCTTCCAGTCCCCAACAGCCGCAGGGCTATACCCATCTGGCGAAGGGGCAGGCTTTGCCGGTGGCATTGTCTCCGCCGGGATCGACGGGCTCAAATGCGCTCAGGCCATCATCGAGGAATTTGCGCCACCAAGCGGGCAATAGACGAAATTTGGAGGAACCAACAGATGACTAACAACGATTTACTGGTACGGCTTCGCTACGCCTTGGACATCAAAGATACGGACATGGTGGAAATGTTTCGTCGCGGGGGTGCCGACATGGACAAAGAGGGGCTTCGCCGGATTTTGGCAAAGCCCCTGGTGATTGGGGATGTGGACGGCGAAGAGGAAGAAAGTTCCGAATACCAGCCTTGCAACGATAAGTTGCTGGAGAAATTCCTCAATGGCTTCATCGCCTTCAAGCGGGGGCCTCAGGACCCAAAACCAGGACAACCCCAGCCAACCAAGAAGGACAAAACCAACAATCTGTTTTTCAAGAAAGTGAAGGTGGCACTGAGCCTGACCACGGACGACCTCATGGAAATCTTTGCCCTGGGAGGGGCCTCCGTTTCCAAAGGGGAACTGGGGGCTATCCTACGAAAGCCCGACCACCGCAATTACCAGGAATGCCTGGACAGCTTCCTAAGGAAATTCCTTAAAGGGCTGACCCAAAAGCACCGCGGATAACCCCATAAGGGACGTTTCAATAAAGTACGGTTTTTAGCATAAAAAAAATGGGCGGGACCATCAGGTCCCGCCTATTTTTTGTCACCGCATGGCGAAATAAATCAGGGTGCATACCACCAAAACCACGGCAAAGACCCAGAGCAAAAACGTTAAGATCATGGCAATCACCCTTTCACAGCAAGCCTTCGCTTTTCAGCAGTTCCCGGTCGATGGCCTCCGCGGGGAGGTAGCCGTCCTGCAAGTAAAAAAGAAGCCGCTGCCGGTTGATGACAAAGCAAAGGGACAGGTTGATGAGGAAGAAGAGGAAGTAGCCCACCACAGGCCCCAAAAGGCAAGGCAGCCCGGCGAAGAGGGCGAGGAGCAGGCAACCGGATTTATAGCTGCCAATGGCGAACAGGCGCATAAAGCTAAAAAAGAACAGCGTCCAGGAAAATCCCATGGCCAGGTTGATGGAAACTTGGTCTTTTTGCAGGCAAATTTTCACGAAAACCACCTCTTGTAAGGGCTTTATATTCAACTCTATGCGGAAAGGGTGCTAAAAATGCGGGACAGCTTGGAATCGCCACTAAAATTTGTCCCTTTTGGTGTAGGGCGGCGGTTTTTGGGTTATAATAAATTAGATTTCCACGAAAGGGTGAGCCTGATGGCAACTGCTTTTTTGATGACGCTTTTTGCCGGGATGTCCACGGTAATCGGGAGTTTTATTTCCTTATTCATGCCAAGGACCAATACCAAATTTCTTTCAGCGGGACTTGGGTTTTCGGCGGGGGTGATGATCTACGTGTCCTTCGCTGAGATATTCGTGAAGGCGCGGGACAGTTTCGATCGGGTTTTTGGAACCAGCCGGGCCATGCTGTTTACCGTCCTTTCTTTTTTTGGCGGGATGCTGGTGATTGCCCTCATCGACAAGCTCATCCCCGAGGAGGAGAACCCCCATGAGTTCCACGACGTGCCAACAGATGGCCAGGGGCAGGGCATCCTTCCCGATGGGCGGGAGCTGAAGCGGGCGGGGATCTTTACCGCCCTGGCAGTGGGCATCCACAATTTCCCCGAAGGGCTGGTGACCTTCATTACCGCCCTGTACGACCCCAACCTGGCCTTGCCCATTGTGGTGGCCATTGCCCTGCACAACATCCCCGAGGGGATTGCGGTATCCGCTCCTATTTATTATGCCACGGGGAGCCGGATAAAGGCCTTTTGGTATTCCGCCTTATCCGGGCTTGCCGAGCCCATCGGTGCCTTGGTGGGCTATTGGCTCCTCATGCCATTTTTGAATGACGCGGTGTACGGGATTTTGTTCGGTGCCGTGGCGGGGATCATGGTCTTTATTTCCTTTGACGAGCTCCTCCCCGCCGCCCAGCGTTATGGCGAGCACCATCTGTCTCTTTATTCCCTTATTGCGGGCATGGCCGTCATGGCCATCAGCCTCGTGCTCCTGGCTTAGTGCCATTACCAAAAAAGGGGTGTTGCTATGTTTGATAACTTGAAAAAAAATATGAGCCAGATGGCCATCGAGAAGCTCCTGAAAACTTATGGGTTGCAGCTGAAGCATTTTACCCCGGGCCGCCTCCGCCTTGCCATGCCCGGGTGGAAGTCCCGTGAAGGGGATTTGCGGAAGCTATTGGAAGAAATGAAACAAGACCCGGACGTGTCGGCGGTGGAATTTACGGAGGTGACCGGCTCCATCCTCATCGCCTACAGGGAGTCCGCCCCTATGGAAAAGGCGGCTATCGACCGTTGGCGGGCCATCCTTGAAAAATACAGGTAGGGAGGTGCTGCCATGATCAACGCATTATTCGGGCTGGGCGCATCCCTTGCCGCCAGCAAGCTCATGGGTGCCCTGAAAAATCAAAAAGTCAATGTCCTCCATGCATCCCCAGGAAGGGTCAGGCTCCAATGCGACCGCTGGAAGCATGCTGAGACTGCCCGTTGCTTGGAATCGGCTTTCAAGGGGCTTTCCCTTGTTCGGGAGGCGAGGGCAACGGCGGTTACGGGAAGCCTGCTCTTGGTATTCACCGGCAAAACCCTGACGGCAAAGCAGTTTGACGAAGTCGTCCGCCATGCGGTGAAGATTTCCGAGTCGGCACTCCCAGAAGTGAAATCGGATATGATGAAGCTGTTGGAAACAGGAGCCCTCGGGTTGGACAAGGCCGTCAAAATCCAAAGCGGCGGGCATGCCGACCTGGATTCCCTGCTGGTGTTGGCCCTTTTAGTCAATGGCGGGCTGGTCTTTGCCGCCAATCCATCACGGGCAGTCAGCCTCGCCCTCGGCGCTTATAACATCATCGTCAGGAACTTGAAGGAGGAAAGCCATCGTGCCAGATAATTGCCAGGTGCTCCATTCCATCCCCGGAAGGACCCGCCTTCATCTCGGTGGCTGCCAATTGGAAGCCACTTTGCTCGAGGCCAGGGTCAGGGCTTTGCCAGGGGTCAATTCCGCCTTGTTTTCTCCCATCAGCCAAAACCTGGTGGTCCACCACAATTTCAAGTGGCTGCCCACCGGGCACATCAAGCGGATTGGGCGATTTTTTGGTGTTGCCCCTGCACCTAGCGTTATCCCGGAAACCATCGGCCAGGAACTTAAGGAACTGGCGGTGGTGGGTGCCATTGCCTTAGGGGAAGGACTGCTGTTCCAAGGCCTTCCCAAGCCACTTCTTAGCGCCACCGCCCTGGCGACCCTTTATGCCAGCCGCCACCAAATCAAAGAAGGGCTTAAAAACATCCTCAGGCCCACGGCGGAAACCTTGACCACCACTTCGCTATTGGCCCTTATCGCCACCAAGAAAACCAGCCCCGCCTTCACCCTTTATGCCCTTTCCACCGTTGGTGAATTGTTAAGCCATTACACGGCGGATAGGACCCGTGGCTTTGTGCGGGACATGATGGCCCTGGATGTGTCCAAGGCTTGGCTTTTGCAACCGGGCGGGGATTACATCGAGGTAGAGGTGTCCCAAGTACAAAAGGGAGATTCTATCATGGTTTTCCATGGGGAAAAAGTGCCACTGGACGGCACCGTTTCCAATTACGAGGGGGAAGTGGACCAAGCTTCCATTACCGGCGAATCCACCCCCGTCTATGTGACCAAAGGCCACTTTATTTATGCAGGGAGCCTCTTGGTGGATGGGAAGCTTGAGCTTAAAGTGGAAAATGTCGGCGAGGACCTGACCGTCAACAAAATGATCCGCCTCATCGAGGAAGGGCAGGACAAACAGGCCCATATCCAAAACATTTCCGAGAAATTCACCCAGCGGATGGTGCCGGTGTCCTTCGCCCTGGCGGGGCTGACCTACTTATTTACCCGCAACTGGGACCGGGTGCTCAACATGCTGGTCATCGATTACATCTGCGGGGTCAAGCTGGCGACGGCAACTGCCATTTCAGCCACCATCGGCAAGGCCGCAAGGAATGGCATCCTCATCAAGGGGGGGCAGGCGGTGGAAAACCTCTCCCGTACCAACACCGTGATATTGGACAAAACAGGCACCATCACTGAAGGAAATACCTTCGTCAAGTCCATCCATGCCCTCAATGGCTTTAGCGAGGAAGACGTGCTGTCTTATGCGGCAGCGGTTGAAGCCCATTCCACCCATCCCATCGCCAATTCCATCGTGGAAGAAGCCAAGAAGCGAAGCCTTGCCCTTCCCCAGACCGCTCTGGAAACATTCGAGAACCTGGTGGGCCGGGGGATTGTCATCGAAGCCGGCGGGGAAAGGGTGCTGGCAGGTTCAAGGAAGCTCCAAAAAGAATTTAAGGTTTCTTTGCCGACCGAGCCAAAAACCGGTGTGTTCATTTCAAAAAATGGGGAGCTGATGGGCATCATCGATGTGGATGACAAAATCAGGCCCCAAATGAAGCGGACCATCAACCACATGAAGCGAAATGGCATCGACGAAATCATCATGCTCACCGGCGACCATAAAAAAGCGGCTGCCAAAGTGGCTCAAAAACTGGACATCGACCAGTATTATGCAGAGGCGTTGCCCCAGGACAAAGCCAATTTCCTCCGTTCCCTGAAAAAAGACAGCCGTTATGTGACCATGATGGTGGGGGATGGCATCAACGATGCCCCTGCCCTTGCCTATGCCGACATCGGGGTGTCCCTGGGAAGCAAAAAGACCGACATTGCCATGGAAACCTCCGACGTCATCATCCATTCGGAAAACCCCATGCTCCTTGGGGATGTCATCGACCTGTCCCAAACCACCATGAAGGTCATCCGCCAAAACCTGGTCGCCACCTTCGCCATCAACACGGGGGCCATCGCCCTCGGTTCCTTCGGGATTATTTCCCCGGTCATGGCGGCGGCCATCCATAATGCCGCCACCATCGGGGTAGTCCTCAACAGCGCCAAACTCTTATTGCCAGAAAGGGGCTAGATTATGGGAAGCAAAATCGTCATCAACCACGCCATTTCGGGCAGGCTCCGCCTGACCGTCCCAGCCCTTGGGCGGATTCGCGACCATGCCTTCGTGGCACAGGCCTTCGAGGCCATGGCGGGCATCAAGAACGTCAGGCTGGTTCCCTTGATCCAGTCCCTCATCATCGAGTACGACCCTAAGCACCTGGGGCAAAACCAGGTCATGCAGTTTGTTTCGATTTTCTTCAACCCGTCCAAAAAAGTGTCCCAGTCCACCGTGGAGTCGGTGAAGCGGGAAATGCGGGGCAGCGTCATCCGCTCGGCGGTTTCAGGAAGCCTGCTTTTGATTGCCTTCTTGCGAAACCGAAGGGGCGGGTCCCTTGACCTGCTGGATTATGCGGCGGTTGCCAGTGCGGCCTACACGGCCCTTTCCCATGGGGAAAACAACCTCAACCACCCCGATGTCCTCATCGCCATCCTGTCCCTGCTTTCCCTGGGGCCATCCAATATTTTAAGGGCCGCTGTCATCACCTGGGCCTTCAACCTCATCGAAATCATCAACGACTTCAGGCGGCAGCCCTATGCGTTGGGGTATTGAATTTTATCCAATCTAGTTCCAACCGCTACTCCGGGCTGAAAGTACACCTTCCAGGTCACCGCCACTGGGAAACCCACCCAGGTGCGGCACCCTTCCAGGCAGAACTTTCATCCCTCCGTGGGCGAGCGACTTGCACTTTTTATCAGAGGAGGCTACAACATGTTCAATTTCAACCGGGATTTTTTAATGGGATTTTTAAGCGGGACCGTGGCGGGTGCTGTGGGTTACCGTCTTTATGAGCAGAATAAAGGGGAGCTGCAAAGTTTGATTGCGGCTGACCCGGGGGCGGGTGCAACTCTGGGTGGTGACCCGTCCTTGGAAGAGCTGGTGGCACAAAAGGAACGTTTGGAAGATTTGATTGCCGAGAAACAGCTTTAGGATATTTGCGGCCAAAGGGAATTTCTGGTATACTTACATTAAATGACAGGGTGGGGCATTTTTCCCACCCTGTTGCTATTTTAAAGGAGTGAGCGAGATGAGGATTGTGTCGGGGACTTTCAAGGGCCGAAGCATCAAGGCGGTGAAGGGTTCCAATACCCGCCCTACCACGGATAAGGTGAAGGAGAGTATTTTTAACATCATCGGACCTTATTTTGGCGGCGGGATTGCTTTAGACCTTTTTGGCGGGAGCGGAAACCTTGGGATCGAGGCCATCAGCCGTGGGATGGAGAAGGCCATTTTTGTGGACTGGGAAAACAGTGCCATCCAGACCATTAGGGGAAACGTGCAGGAACTTGGGATTGAGGACCAGGTGGAAATTTACCGCAATGATGCCTTCAAGGCTTTGAAAGCCCTTGCCAAACGGGAAATTTCCTTAGACCTGGTGTTTCTTGACCCTCCTTACAAGGGGCAAAAAATCAACGAAATCATTGAATTCATCCATGAGAACAACCTCCTATCAGACGGTGGGATTATCATGGCGGAGTGCCTGAAAGAGGATGTGCTCCACGAGGCCGTTGGTGGCATCACCCAAACCCGGCGGGAAATCTATGGCATCACGGCTATCACAATTTACAGGAGAGAAGCATAAAATGAAAAAAATAGGCATTTACCCAGGGACTTTCGACCCGATAACAAACGGACATTTGGATATAATCGAGCGGGGCTACGGGCTTTTTGACAAGCTTTACATAGCTATTGCCCAAAACATCAACAAAAAAACGCTTTTTACCATCGAGGAGCGGCTGGAAATGATCAAAGGGGTGACGGCTCATTTGCCCCACGTGGAAGTGGTTGCCTGCATTGACCGGCTCACCGTGGATTTTGCCGAGGAAATCGGTGCCCAGACCATCCTTCGGGGGCTGCGGGCGGTGACGGATTTCGAGTACGAGTTTCAGATTGCCACCACCAACAAAGCCTTAAAGCCACACATCGAAACCGTTTTTTTGACGACTTCTGCTAAAAACATGTACCTATCTTCTTCAACGGTGAAGGAGGTAGCCCGCTTCGGTGGGGATGTGGAAGCCTTTGTGGACGCTGATGTGAAACAGGCCCTCCTGGAAAAATTTTAAAAGGGGGATAGCCTCGCCTTGGAGTGCATATAATGGGGGTAGCATGTCTTTAAAAGGAGGGAACCGCCTTGGAAGTATTCGAACTGAAAAGAAAGACCCCCGATGACTTGGTAATTTCCTTGGCGGGCAATCCCAATGTGGGCAAAAGCTCCATTTTCAATTCCCTGACGGGGATGCGGCAGCATACAGGCAACTGGCCGGGAAAAACCGTGGGGATTGCCCAGGGGATGGCCCGCTTCCAAGATAAAAATTTCCTGCTGGTGGACTTGCCGGGGACTTATTCCCTGTTTGCCCATTCGGCGGAGGAAGAAGTCGCACGGGATTTCATCAAAAGCAAGGATTCCCAGGCCACCATCGTGGTCTGCGACGCCACCAACCTGGAACGAAACCTAAACCTTACCTTGCAGATTTTGCAGCTGACCACCCATGTGGTGGTGGCGGTGAACCTGATGGATGAGGCGAAAAAGAAAAACATCGAAGTGGATTTAGGGAAGCTTTCCGAGCTGTTAGGGGTGCCGGTAGTGGGCACATCCGCAGCCAGGGGACAGGGGCTGGAGGAGCTGATGGAAAAGGTGCACCAGGTGGCAACCGCCAAAGTCTGCCCCAACCTCCATTTGATAGGTAGATTGAAGCAAATCAGGGAAAATCCTGAAACCGAAGGACGGCAGTTAGTAGAAATTGCGGGTGCCATCGCTGCCCAAACGGTCACTTACCACAAGGAGGATTACGACCGTTTCGAGCGGAAGCTGGATAAAATCCTGACCCAAAAAGCAACGGGCATTCCCATCATGGTTTTTTTGCTGTTCGGGATTTTTTGGTTCACCATTGTGGGCGCCAGCGGGCCCAGTGCCCTTTTGGCCCGTTTTTTCGCCTACATCGGCGGCTATTTGGAAGGGTGGGCCCTCTATTTGCATTTGCCCCCATTCCTTCACGGCCTGCTCTTTGACGGGATTTACAAAGTGCTGACCACCGTAATTTCCGTCATGTTTCCCCCCATGGCGATTTTCTTCCCGATTTTTACCCTCCTTGAGGATTTTGGCTACTTGCCACGGGTGGCTTTCAACCTGGATGGTTTTTACCAAAAGGCAAATACCTGCGGGAAACAGGCCCTGACCATGTGCATGGGCTTTGGCTGCAACTCGGCGGCGATTGTGGGGACCCGCATTATCGACTCTCCCCGGGAACGGCTCATTGCCATCATCACCAATAACTTTGTGCCTTGCAATGGGCGGTTCCCCATCCTGATTTCCGTCATCAGCATGTTTTTCGTGGCGGGGGCGGCCGGGTTTGCCAGTACGGTAGGTTCTGCCCTGTTGCTGACGGCAGTCATCCTGCTGGGGATCGGGACCACTTTTGCCGTTTCCCGCATCCTATCCCAAACCATCTTGAAGGGGCTCCCTTCCTCCTTTGCCCTGGAACTTCCCCCATACCGGCGGCCGATGTTTAAACAGGTACTCGTCCGCTCCCTTTTGGACAGGACGCTGTTCGTTTTATGGCGGGCCATTGTCGTCGCCGCACCGGCGGGGGCAGTCCTTTATGTATTGGCCAACCTTTATGTGGGGGACATTTCCATCTATGGGCATCTCACCGGGTTTTTGAACCCCTTTGCCCGCCTCATGGGGTTTGACGGGAACATCCTGCTGGCTTTTATCCTAGGGATTCCCGCCAATGAAATCGTCATCCCCATTATGGTGATGGGATACATGAGTGGCGGGGCTTTA